>JAQUMH010000001.1:323387-646774 GCA_028718185.1 Elusimicrobiota bacterium | reverse complement strand
TCCGCTTAGCGACACTCACATATTTTCCATTAACTATAAGTTCAAATGATTAAGAATATCTACTTCTAACTGGCATCTCAATAATATCATTTTTTCTTTACCACAATTAAAAAACTATTGACAAAACACTAAAAATACTTTATAATTATAACACTGTCTAAAATTATGTAGAATGAGAAGATGAGGCAGTTAAAAAATAGAAGTAAATAAATTAGTTTGGAATTGTAAAGAATGAGAAAGTTCGTACTTTTTGTTCTTATAGTTATAGGAATTATTTACTGGGCGACCGATTTTGTTAAAACCGGAAAATTACAAAAATTTATTGATGATAACTCCGGTGAAAATTGGGCGCCTACGGCTCAGTTTTATTTAGGGAATATTTACCAAACGGCATCTAAATATGAAAAAGCAGAATTTTGTTTTAACCATTTGGTGGAAAAATATCCTAAATCTAAATATAAAGTTGACTCGTTATATTTAATAGGTATAATTTACGAAGATACTAAAAGATTTGGACAGGCAAGAGATATGTACAAAAAGATATTGGAGGAATATCCGGACTATCCTGATATATATAGAGTAAAGACAAAATATGAAATGCTGTTAAATTATTAAATTCAATTATGAAAAAGACTTTCTTGTTTATTATTTCTTACTTCTTATTTTTTAATTTTCTTTACTCTGAATATTATATTCAAGCGGGGGTTTTTAGAGATAAGGAGTCTGCAAAGAATTTATTGGTTTATCTTGCAAGTCATAACTACAGCGCAACGCTTAATTTCAATAATAATTACAAAGTAATAGTCGGTCCATATAAGGAAAAAGAAAAAGCAGAATTTGCCGTTTCAAAGTTGCTTTCAGAAGAGAATATATCTGCAAACTTAGTAGATGAGTTTAATGAAAATAAAACCGTTCTTGCTGAAGAAGATGTGGATATTTCAGAAGAAGTAGTTGCTGAATTAGTTAACTTTGCGTTTGATTTTTTGGGTGTTAGATATAAATATGGCGGTATGGATCCCGAAAAAGGTATTGACTGTTCCTATTTTGTACAGACGATTTATGAATCATTAGGTACTATTTTACCAAGAACTTCCCGTTTACAATTCAAAATCGGTAAAAAAATAAAGTTAGATGAGTTGATGCCGGGAGATCTTGTGTTTTTTAAAAAGAATACATACGGGTCAAGAATCAGTCATGTCGGACTATATATTGGTAATGATGAGTTTATACATGCCTCTTACGGTGCACAAAAGGTTACTATTAGTTCTCTTAATGAAATGTACTTCAAGAGTAGATTTATGGGTGCCCGCCGGCCTTTATAAAGATTAAAATTATTAATAAAAATAATTGTTTGAATAGAGAAACTTGACTTTTTTTCCATTTGTTATATAATGACCTGCTATGCCTACCGAGTTAGAATCTTGGCTTATATTGAATCAAATTTCAGTTATTGGTCCTGTTAAATTTAAGAAACTTTTAGATTACTTTGGTAATATCGAAAAGGTTCTATTGTCGTCTGTAAGTGATTTATTGCAGGTTGAAGATATTAATGAAAAAACTGCAAATGTAATTGTTGCTGAGCGAAAAAAAATAGATGTTCGGAAAGAAATTGAAGAAGCGGCCTTTAATAATGTAAATATTATTACATCAGGTATGGATGAGTATCCGCAGGTATTAAAGACGATTTACGATTATCCTCCTGTTCTTTATGTTAAAGGTCAAGTAAAGGAATGCGATGTCGTTTCAGTTGCTGTTGTGGGAACCAGAAAAATTACAACTTACGGGAAGTCTGTTTGTGAATATCTTGCGCGGGAACTTGTTAATGCAGGAATTACAGTGATAAGCGGTCTGGCAAGGGGAATTGATACTGTAGCACATACGATAGCAGTTGAAGAAAAAGGAAGAACAATCGCTGTTTTGGGGAATGGTTTATCGAATTGTTATCCGCCGGAAAATAGAAAACTTGAAGACCGTATTGCTGAAAATGGTGCTGTGATTTCTGAATTTAGTATGCATACTAAACCTGACAGGCAAAATTTTCCCCGTAGAAACCGTTTAATAAGCGGTCTTTCTTTAGGTGTTATAGTTGTTGAAGCGGATGAAAAAAGCGGTGCTTTAATAACAGCAAAATATGCTATTGAACAAGGTAGGGAGGTTTTTGCTGTACCCGGGAGTATTTTTTCGAAATATTCAAAAGGTACCCATCAACTGATAAAACAAGGGGCGAAACTTGTTGAAACGATTGATGATATTATAAGCGAAATCAACATCTTGAAAAATTTTGTTGAAAGGACTAATAAAAATTTAAAGTTGGTAAAGCAAAATAAAAATTTAAGTGAAGATGCTAAGTTGGTTTTTGAATCGATAAGTTTTGAACCGGTTTATATCGATTTAATAGCCGAGAATACAAAAATACCGTTTGAAAAACTTTCTTCGGTTCTTTTAGAGCTTATTATAGGCGGATTTATTTCTGAGTTACCCGGAAAAATGTACATAAGGAAGAAATATGATAATTAGGGCGGAGCGAAAAAAAGAATTTACACACCTTTCATTGTGGGTGAATGGAGCGAATAAACTAATAATATGAAAAGTCCACTTGTAGTTGTTGAGTCACCGACCAAAGCAAAGATAATGACGAATTTCTTGAAAGGGAAATTCAAAATTATTGCATCTATGGGGCATATTCTTGATTTACCACGGCGGCATCTTGGTGTTAATGTAAAGAAGGATTTCCAGCCGACATATAAGATTCTTGCCGGCAAAGAGAAGGTTTTAAAAGAAATAATTGCAGCTACAAAATCAGCACCAGAAGTTTATATAGCAACTGACTATGACCGGGAAGGTGAAGCGATCGGGTGGCATATAGTTGAAGCGGCAAAACTTAATATTAAAAAAGTAAAACGGATTGTTTTCCATGAAATAACGCAAGCAGCTATCGAAGAAGCAGTTAAAAATCCCCGTCCTATAGATACAAATCTAGTTAATGCCCAGCAATCAAGAAGAATTTTAGACCGCCTGGTTGGTTATCAGATAAGTCCGCTTTTGGGAAAAAATGTAAGAAAAGGGCTTTCGGCAGGACGAGTTCAGTCAGTTGCCCTACGGTTGTTAATTGAAAGAGAAAATGAAATTAAAGATTTTAAATCACAGCAATATTGGACGATATCTGCACAGTTGAAAAAAAATCAGCAGAGTTTTGCCGCGGATTTGATTGAAAAAGATAAAAAAAAATATTACTCTACCATTAACCATGCGTTATTCGCGGAAAAATACAGCGTAAAAATAACATCTATAAACACTGAAGAAGATGCGGGCAAAATTATTAGTGATTTGAATAATAGTGAATTTATTGTCTCTTCGGTTGATAAAACCGAACATTTTAAAAATCCGCTCCCGCCATTCATGACGTCTACACTTCAGCGGGATTCAATAAATAAACTCGGGTTTAGTTCATCGAGAACAATGTCCATTGCTCAAAAATTATATGAAAACGGACTGATTACTTACATGAGAACCGATTCTCTTGATGTATCAAAAATTGCCCAAAAACAGGCAGCAGGTTTTATTCTTACTAATTATGGTAAAAAATATTTACCGGAAAAAACCAAGATTTACAAAACAAAAAGCAAGTCAGCCCAGGAAGCGCACGAAGCAATCAGGCCGACTAATGTTTCAAAAACTCCGCAAACATTGAATCTCGAAAAGGACGAGCAGAAACTCTACGAACTCATCTGGCTAAGATTTATCGCCAGCCAGATGGTATCTGCTGTCGTAAATTCAGTCGTGGTTGATATTAAAGCAGGTGAATATATTTTTCATGCAACAGGTTCTTCAATTAAGTTTGACGGTTATTTAAAAGCATATCCTGAAGAGTCAAAGAACACAATGCTTCCCGATTTAACAGAAGGGGAAAAGTTGGAACTCGAAAATCTTATTCCAAAACAACATTCTTCAGAGCCACCCCCAAGATATACCGAAGCTTCACTTATAAAAATACTTGAAGAACGCGGGATAGGCCGTCCTTCTACATATGCTCCTACAGTTTCGACTTTGCGGTTCAGAGGTTATATAATTATTGAGAAAATGAGGATTATTCCTCAGAAAGTGGGATTTACTGTAATAGATATTTTAAAAAAATATTTTCCGGATATTTTAGATTTAAATTTTACCGCTGAAATGGAAGAAAAACTTGATAATATTGCAGAAGGAAAAGTTGAATGGAAAAAGATGTTGTCGGATTTCTATATCCCGTTTTCTAAAACACTTGATAATGCAAAATTAAACATGGAAAATGTCAAACAAGTAATTAAAACTGATGAGAAATGTGCTAAATGCGGTTCGGAAATGGTGATTCGTGACGGCAAATTCGGTCAATTTATGGCATGTTCTAACTTTCCTAAATGCAGGAACACCATGTCTCTTGATAAGGAAGGCAAAAAGATTACTCCGGAAAAAACGGACAAAGTATGTGAAAAATGCGGTGAGCCTATGGTTATAAGGTCGGGTCGCAGGGGAACGTTTTTAGCGTGCAGTGGTTATCCTAAGTGCAGGAATACTAAAAGTATCGACCAGGAAAAACAAAGCCCGCCAAGTGAAACCTAGTGGTAACAAAAATGAAAATAAAACAGATAGAAGAGAAAAATGAAAATATAAAAAATTTTCTGCAATTTCTGCTTATTCAAAAAAACATTTCTGAAAATACAAAACTTGCTTATAGCAGAGATTTAAATCAATTTTTAAAATTTATAAACAACAGGAAATTAGATATAACTGATGTTGATAAAGTTATTTTAAGAGATTATCTTGCCAATCTGCTTAAGTTTTCACAAAAGAAAACTACTATAATAAGAAAAATCGCAGCACTAAGGGGTTTTTTTAAGTTTCTTGTAAGATGTAAAATGTTGAAAAGATCGCCAATGGAGTTAATCCTTACCCCAAAAAAAGAAATCAATCTTCCCAATTTTCTGACAATAGAAGAAACAAATATTTTGTTATCAGCTCCGGATACAACTGTCATTTTAGGACTGAGGGATAAGGCAATTTTTGAATTACTTTATTCTTCCGGTATACGTGTTTCCGAACTTGTGGGAATGGATAAAAGTGATGTTGATTTTTTTTCAGGTATGATAAAAGTAATGGGTAAAGGTTCAAAACAGCGGCTTGTTCCTATAGGGGATACTGCTCTTGATATTATGAGAAAGTATATTAAAATGCGAAAAGATTCATCACAGGCACTTTTCGTTGATTATCGTTTTCAGAGATTGTCTGCAAGATGGGTACAAAAAACACTTCATAAATATCTGCAAAAAACCGGAATAGTAAAAAAAATCACGCCGCATTCCTTAAGACACACTTTTGCAACACATCTTCTTGATGCCGGTTGTGACATAAGAAGTGTTCAGGAAATGCTCGGGCATAAAAATCTTTCAACAACACAAATTTATACGCATATAACAACAACAAGGATGAAAAAAATTTACGATAAGGTTCACCCGAGAGCATAAGAATAATTTTTAAATAATTAGTTATGAGAGATAGTATCCGGTTGGTAATGGAAGAAACTGGTTGTGATGAAGGGCAGGCAATAGTTGCTCTTGAATCATGCAATTACGATATATCAAAATCGATATCGAAAATTTTTGATTTATTAAGAGATATTATTGTTATAAAAGGCAAATTCTATACTTTTGGAAATCATCTGTATGGAATGCTTACAATTATAGTTGATATTAACCATAACAACCATTTGAGAACAAAAGCGCTGGTAACATACAACCCGAAAGTGTATGAGACGGATTTGCTTCAAAATTGGTATGAATATGAAAAGAAACTTTATACAGCAAGGTTAGTGTCCGGTAGTATCCCTGACATGACGCTTAGTATTGAATCAAAAGTTGTCAGCGAAATTCTGGATGAATATAATAAAAGTTTTTTTTCTGCCGTAAAAGAAAAAAATATCATGGAAGTTGCTGATATTTTGGAAGACATTTTAAGAGAACCTTTAAGAACAGCTGCAGTTAATTTTGAAATTTCACTTGAAGAATTAAATCTTTCACAGTTCAAGAAGATATCTGATAGAAACCCTCCTCAGCAAATAGAATTTGAGTTTAACGAATATAATTTTAACTTTACCGACCCGCTCTCTATTGATGTAGAGACTATTCCGAATGCAGTCCCTTCTATTAAAGCAGGAGCACTTTTATCCGGAGATGAAATTTTTGTCATTATAAACGATAAGAGGGATATAGCGCAATATTTAAGCGGGCTCTTAGGCGGCAGGAATGCATACCGGCCTATTATGATTCCTTCTAAAATTCAGGAGATAAAGAAAGTAAAAGACGACTTGATAATTACCGTACGGCTTGCAGCAGGTGTTGTAGGGAAAGCAGTTGTTCCTGAAAACCTTACTGTTAAAATATTGTCATTAGTTGGGAGGAAAGGTTTTTTTAAACGTTTATTTTTTAGATTTTACTTGATTTTTTCAGATTTTTTTGAGATAATTAAAAAATACCTTAAAATATCCTAAAATAGAATAAGATACTAAGGAAATAGATTAAATCTTAGATTTAGTCGCTTATATGGAGGTAGAAAATGAGTAATGTATCAATGAAGGGTTTACTTGAAGCTGGTGTTCATTTCGGACATCAGAAAAGTCAATGGAACCCAAAAATGTCAAAGTTTATTTTTGGGCACAGGAACAAGGTCCACATTATAGATCTTGCGAAGACAGTTAAGGAATTAAAGAAAGCATGTAAATTTATAAGAGACATTTCAGCAACCAATGTCCCGGTTCTTTTTGTGGGAACAAAGCACCAATCTCAGGAAATTGTTAAAAATGAGGCAATTAGATGTGGGGCACATTATGTGGTCTACAGGTGGCTTGGGGGTATTCTCACAAATTTTGAAACAATAAGGAAGAATGTGGCGCGGTATAATGAACTGGAAAGAATGAAGACAGACGGTATTTTAGAAAAACTTCCTAAAAAAGAAATATCTGTACTAACAAAAGAAATGAAAAAATTAGATGTGACGCTTTCCGGAATAAGGAACATGCAAACTCTTCCGGGAGTTATTTTTGTTGTTGATCCTGTCACAGAAAAGACAGTGGTTGATGAAGCTCACCGCTTAAAAATACCGATAGTTGCTATATGCGACACCAATAGCGATCCTGATTCTGTGGATTATTGTATTCCGGGTAATGATGATGCAATAAAATCTATAACGTTACTTGTAAGCATAATTGCCGATGCGGTGTTGGAAGGAAAATCGGCTATAAAGAATGAAAGCGGTCAAGGTGTTTCTCCTGAAGAAAAGTTTTCATCTGATGAAGAAGTGGCTTTAACAGGCGATGATAAGAATACAGCAAAAGAAGAAACAAAAATTGAAGAACAGGCAAATCCGGAGGTAACAGGGAAATGAGTGAAATAAAATCTGCAGTAAATGGGAAAATAACAGGCGAGATGGTAGCCCGTCTACGTGAAAAGACAGGTTGTGGAATAATGGATTGCAAACAGGCGTTAATCGAAGCAAATGGTGACGAAGAGAAAGCAATAATAAAATTAAGAGAAAAAGGTATAGCCACAGCGTTAAAAAAATCAGTCAGGACAACAAAAGAAGGTTTAATTTTTTCTTATATTCACAGCGGGAGTAAATTGGGAGTACTTGTTGAGCTGGATTGTGAAACAGATTTTGTCGCAAAAACCGAAGATTTTCTAAATTTAGGCAGAGAACTTGCGATGCAGGTTGCAGCAGCGTCTCCTTCATGTGTATGTAAAGAAGATGTTTGTAAAGAGGAATTGGAAAAAGAGAAAGAGATACTAAAGGTTCAGGCGTTGAAAGAGGGTAAGCCGGAAAAGATTATAGATAAAATAATTACAGGGCGTTTAGATAAATTTTATGAGAAGGCGTGTCTTTTGGAACAGCCGTATATCAGGGACACTTCCGGAAAAAAGAAAGTAAAAGAAGTTATAACCGAAACTATTGCAAAATTAGGTGAAAATATTTCAATTAAAAGATTTGCAAGATTTAAGGTTGGCGAAGAATAGCGCTCGGGAGCAAATTTCTTCGAGACGCTCGTTGGAACTCGCTCTGGCATTTGCTCCTGGAACGAATAAGTCGCAAATTTAGGCTCTTCAGAAATTTCTCCCTCGCTTGCGATTGGGGTGGGGTAAGATTTCTTCGAGACGCTCGTTGGAACTCGCTCTAACATTTGCTCCTGGAAAAAATAAGTCGCAAATGCAGGACTTACCTTGCTTGCGATTAGAGTGGATGAAATTTCTTGTTTCGTTTGCAGAAAATAATGTATAAAAGAATTGTTTTAAAGCTTTCTGGTGAATCACTTGGTAAGGACGGGAAAAGTATTGATTCCGGTTCGGTTGAGAAAATAGTTTCTGAGATAATTCCTGTGTATAAGAAAGGTATTTCTATCGGGATTGTTATTGGCGGTGGAAATATCTGGCGTGGTAATGTTGACGGTGTAAAAATTGATAAAACAGCAGCGGATTATATCGGGATGACGGCTACCTTAGTAAATGGTATGGTTTTGTGTGAACATTTCAAAATAAGCGGTATTTCTGCGAAAGTATTCTCTCCTTTTAATGTAAGTAATTTTCTTGAACAATTCTCTTTGGAAAAGATAGAAAGTGCATGGCAAAATAAAAACATAGTTATTATGGCAGGAGGTACCGGCCGCCCGCATTTTACAACTGATACCGCCAGCGTAATTTTTGCAATAGAATCAAAAGCAGAAGCAATATTTAAAGCGACAAATGTTGACGGGGTATATGACGATGACCCCAGGAAAAATCCAAAAGCAAAGCTTTTTAAAAAAATCTCGTTTAATGAGGTAATTGAAAAAAATTTAAAAGTAATGGATATGTCTGCTTTTTCGTTGTGCCGCCAGCATAAAATAAAAATTGTTGTCTTTAATTTTAATAAGAAAGGCAATATTCTCAAAGCGGTTTCTAATGAGTCAGTTGGCTCGTTAGTTTATTTTTAAATAAATCTTAGTTTTTGTGCCTTTTTCAACAAAAACTAATTGGAGGAAAAATGTCAAACCAGATTTTATTACAAGCAGAAGAAAAAATGAAAAAAACGGCAGAACATTTAAAATCTGAATTTTTATCTCTTAAAACCGGCCGTGCCACACCTGCAATCCTGGATACTGTTAAAGTAAAATATTATGATACGGATGTACCGGTGAATCAGGTTGCAGGCATAACTATTCCTGAACCGCGGCTTATCGTTATTACGCCATGGGAAAAGTCGTTGTTGCCGGAGTTGGAGAAAGCAATATTAAAAGCAGATATCGGAATAACACCGCAAAATGACGGTAAGGTTATACGGCTTCCGGTTCCACAGTTGACAGAAGAACGCAGGAAAGACATTATAAAAACAGCGAAAAAAAATACTGAAGAGCATAAAATAATATTGAGAAACGAAAGAAGGGACGCTCTTGAGCTTATTAAAAAATCTTTTGAAGAGAAAAAAATTACTGAGGATATTAAATTTAAATTGCAGGATGAACTGCAAAAACTTACAGAAAGCTATATTAAAATAATTGATGAAATTCTTGTCCGCAAAGAAAAAGAAATAATGGAAGTTTGAGCTTGTATATTAGAAAAGTAAAATGAAAAAGGTCCCCGGGCATATAGCAATAATAATGGATGGTAATGGCAGGTGGGCGAAGGCAAAAGGACTTCCGCGTATTGAAGGGCACAGGGTGGGGGTTAATACTGTTGAAAGAATAGTTAAGGATGCAAGTAATCTCGGGGTTGCTGTCCTGTCTATTTACGCTTTTTCCACCGAGAATTGGCTGAGACCTGCAAGTGAAATAAAAGGACTTTTTGCTTTGCTGAAGATGTTTCTGCAGAAAAAGATTGAAGAACTGAAAAAAAACAATATTAAATTACTTGTTATGGGTGATATGACAGAATTACCGCAGGATATTAGAAACGATATAAAAAAAGCTGTCAATTACACGTCAGAAAGTACAGGTATGATATTGAATATTGCTCTGAATTACGGCGGCAGGCGGGAAATAGTTAATGCTGTCAATAAAATCATCCGTGACGGTGCTGAAAAAGTTGATGAGAAAACATTCGAAAAATATCTTTATACAAATGGACTTCCGGATCCGGATTTGCTTATAAGGACATCCGGGGAGAGCCGGATTTCGAATTTTCTTTTATGGCAAACTGCGTATTCTGAATTTTATACCACTGATGTTTTATGGCCGGATTTTAAAAAAGAAGATTTAATGGATGCTATTTCTGAATATCAAAAACGTGATAGGCGGTATGGCGGAGTATAAAAATGTTTAATAGAATATTTATTTCAATTATTTTGATTCCTGTCGTGGTTCTTGCTGTATATCTTGGAAATATTCCGTTCCTTATTTTCATTTGCGGCGTATGTTTTTTAGCTGCATATGAGTTTTGGGTATTGGTTTCAAAAATGGGTTTTGTGCCAAGAAAAGTGTTTGGGAATTTATTTATAGTTTTACTTATTGTTTCTATTTTTTTTAACGGCTCAAAAATAGCTTCCTTTGTTTCAAATGAAACAACTTCCTTGATATTTACAATTGCAATTTTACTTTTATTTGTTTATGAGATATTAAAATATGATATTCGCACGGCGATCCCGTCGTTATCAGTAACTTTTTTAGGAATTATTTACACAGGATGGCTGCCGGGTCATTTTCTGCTTTTACGTGATTTAAGACCTGATGGTTTTAAATATACAGTTCTTTTACTTGTAACCGTGTGGGTTGCCGATTCTGCTGCTTATTTTTACGGGTCGTTATATGGTTCACACGCTCTTACACCTATTAGTCCTAAAAAAACGGTTGAAGGTGCAATCGCTTCGGTCCTAAGTTCAATATTTGTAGTATTTTTAGCAAAAATATTTTGGTTAAATATGCTGAAACCTTCAGATGTGTTTTTCCTGGGTGTTCTAACAAGTATTTCTGCACAGTTCGGCGATTTAGCAGAGTCATTACTAAAACGTTCTGCAGGAGTAAAAGATTCATCGACACTTCTTAAAGACCACGGTGGTGTTCTTGACAAGCTTGACAGTTTTATTTTTGCCTCTCCAATATTTTACTATTATGTAAAATTCTTTATTCTCTAATGACTAAAATCTCTATTTTTGGCTCTACGGGTTCAATTGGCACAGCGGCGTTAAATGTTATTTCCGGATTAAAACAATATAAGGTTGTCGGGCTTTCTGCCAACAAGAACCTGGAACTGTTGAAAAAACAATCCAAAAAATTTAAACCGGAGGTAGTTGCAGTCGGTAGTGATGGTTTGAATAATATTCAGCTAATTGAAAAAGCTGACATTGTTTTAATTTCGGTTGTAGGTGCAGCAGGGCTGATACCGCTTATAAATGCTATTAAGTTAAAAAAAAGAATCGCTCTTGCTAATAAAGAAGCAATTGTTATAGCAGGTGATTTAATATTTAGTCTGCTAAAAAAACATCCTGCCAGAATTATTCCGGTTGATAGTGAACATTCGGCGATTTTTCAATGCATAGACGGTAAAAATCCAAAAGAAATATCAAAGATAATTTTGACTGCGTCCGGGGGACCGTTTAGAAATTATCCGCATAAAAAACTTTCTAAAGTTAATGTTGAAGATGTTTTGAGACATCCTACGTGGAAAATGGGTAGAAAAATTACAGTAGATTCTGCAACACTCATTAATAAAGGATTTGAGGTAATAGAGGCGCATTATCTTTTCGGGATTCCATACGAAAAAATAGATGTAGTAATACATCCGCAGTCAATAGTTCATAGCGGGGTTGAATTTATAGATGGATCAATAATAGCACAGATGGGAAGAACTGATATGCGGTTACCTATACAATATGCAGTTACTTATCCTGAAAGAAAAGTTTCAACTGTTAAAAAGCTGGATTTGACTGAAGTTGGAAAACTTGAGTTTTTTAAGATGGTTTCTAAAAATTTTCCGTGTTTTGAATTAGCTATTTCTGCTGCAAAGATATCCGGCAGTATGCCGGTTGTTTTAAATGCAGCAAATGAGATCGCTGTTAAGAAATTTTTAGAAAATAGAATTAAATTTTTACAGATACCAAAATTGATTGAAAAAGCGATGAACAGGCACAAAGTAATAAAAAATCCAAAATTGGAAGATATATTAAATGTAGATTGTGAAACAAGAAAATATGTTGAATAAAAATAATTTGCGTAATTACTGGTTTATAACCTGTCCTTCAGGGCGGGTGGGCGAAGCAAAGGAGATAATATGATAATTTTAGGAATAGTTGCTGTTACGGTAATGTTTGGTTTTGTAATTATAATTCACGAGCTCGGTCATTTTATAGTCGCCAAAAAACTGAAAGTAAAAGTTTTAAGTTTCTCGTTTGGGTTTGGTCCTGAACTTTTTGGCTGGACTAAAAATGAGACAAGATACTCTGTAAGACCTATTCCTTTCGGCGGATTTGTTAAAATGGCAGGAGAAGAGATTGAGGAATATAAAGGTGATGTTGACGAGTATTTTTCGAAGAAATGGTATGAACGTATCGGTATAGTTTCAGCCGGTGCCATAATGAATTATATTTCCGCTTTTTTTCTTTTTTTATTCGTGATTGCGGTTTGGGGGATTCAATATCAGCGTCCCGTTGTAAAATTGGTGGAAAAAAATTCACCTGCTTTTATGTCGGGTTTAAAACCAGGGGATGAAGTTATAGGAATAAATAATGAAAAACTTGAAGATGCACAATTGGTTTCGAAAATAGTCAAGTCGTCCGCAGGGAAAGAATTGCTTTTCATGGTTAAAAGAGACAATAAAGATATAGAGATAAAAGTTACACCTAAGTATGACGACAAGCTAAAAATGACAAGGATAGGAATTGTTTATGATATGGCAACCGAACCAATTGTTGTAAAAGTCGGATTTTTAAAAGCAGTTAAAGAATCGTTTAAAAATATTGTCTTTTGGACAGTATTACCTTTAAAGTATCTTTATATGAAACTTGTTCTTTTTGAAGCACCTGCTGAGGTATCCGGTCCGATTGGAATTATGCAAGCAGCTTATTTTGCAGCAAAACTCGGAATAAAAACATTTCTTAATTTTATAGCGATAGTATCAGTTGCACTCGGTATGTTTAATCTGCTTCCAATTCCAATAGTAGACGGAGGACATATTATGTTTTATTTGTTCGAAGGTATTTCAAGGAAATCACTGAATAAAAAAATTATGCAGTTTGCAAATTCAGTTGGATTTGCTTTGCTTATTACTCTTGCACTTTATGCAACATATAGGGATATTTTAAGGACAAAGAGCGGTTTTTGGAAGCAGGTAGAACAGACAAAGTAATATAATATGACACGGGTACAACACGGGTATTTTACAGCAGGATTGATTGATGCGTTAAACGGCGCTATTATATTGGCAATGCCCTACTTTGCATTACATATTGGTGCAGGTAACATGGGTACTATTGCAAATATTGTAAATACGGCATTATACACTGTAACGTGCCTGTTTGCTTCCCGTATCCGGATAATAAAAAATCAACGAAGTAATCTTGCTATAGGAATGTTTTTAATTGCAGCCGCATGTTTCCTTGCAGTAGGTGTTAAAAACATAGGTACTCTTATTACCACGTCATTTCTCCTGGGTATGGGGAATGCGTTTTTTTACCCTACTTTACAAACGTGGATTACGGAAGGTATGGATAAACCGCAGCTGATTAAAACTATGGGCGGTTATTCGGTTGCATGGGTGCTTGGTTTCTTAGTAGGTCCTTCAATAGGAGGATATATTTTAGTATCAGATATTTTAGGGCTGAATAATCTGAATGCCAGGCTCAATGTAATATTTTTAGGTTCTGCAATTGTTTCGTTATTGGTAGGTATTTCTTTTATTTTTGATAAATATAAACAAATATTATTACCTGTTTCAATAAATGAAATACCTAAAGCTTTTATACAGGAAGTGTCACAGGAGAAATGCAGGCTGTTTCTTTATATAATGTGGATATCAATTTTTTGTTCATTGTTTGTATGCGGGTTGATCCGCTTCATTTTTACTGAAATGGGTAAAAGTGAGAACTTGAGTTCTTTAACAATCGGAAATATTAATTCTATTATGTATTTTTCTTTAATTGTTTTAGTTCTTTTTATGAGAAAATATACGTTCTGGCTGTTTTCATTCAGGTATCTGATATTATTCCAAATACTCTCACTGGTAGCAATTTTCTTTTTTGTTTTTACAAAAAGCGTTATTCTGTATTTTGCAGGAGCAGTGGTTTTTGGATTTCTTCTCGCTTTTACCTTTTTCTCTTCTTCTTTTTATTCTCTCATTTTTGAAGGTAAGAAAGATGCGTATATAAATATTAACGAAGCGCTAGTCGGGCTGGGGGGTGTTATGGCAGGATTATTAGGATACATTCTTGCTGAATTTATATCTGTTAAATATAGTTTTTTCCCAGGCATAATAATACTTATTATGGCAATGCTGGCTGAAACAATTATTTATACTAAATGGAATAATAAACAGAAAATTAGAATCGTATAAGGAATCGTGGGATAGTGGGATTGTGGGATAGTAGAGTAAAAACCCTATAACCCTATAACCCAATTTATATGCATAAAACAAAGAAAGTAAGAGTTGGTGACATATTTATCGGCGGTGGCGAGCCGGTCCGGGTTCAGTCAATGACTAAAACTGAAACCGGGGATTGGCGGGCTACTGTTAACCAGATAAAAAAACTGCAAGGTGCCGGTTGTGAAATTATCCGTGTAGCTGTTCCGGATATGGAGTCGGCAAAAGTTATTTCAAAGATTAAAAAAAATATCGAAATCCCGCTTGTTGCAGATATTCATTTTGACTGGAGACTTGCAGTTGAGGCGATAAATCAGGGTGTTGATAAGATTAGAATAAATCCCGGCAATATCGGTTCCAAAGAGAATATTGAAAAAGTGGTTGATGCCGCTAAAAAAAGGAAAATTGCTATCCGGGTAGGTGTAAATGCGGGTTCATTGAAAATTTTCAAAGAATCTAATGGCTGGCTTAAGATGTCTTATTTACAAATAGCAGAACAGATGGTTAAAGAGTTAATGGAGAACATAAAAATTATTGAGAAGATGGATTTTACGGATATAGTTGTTTCGCTTAAAGCAAATGATGTCCGGACAACAGTTTTAGCAAATCAGCTTTTTTCTATAATGAGAGATTATCCCGTTCATTTAGGGGTTACTGAAGCAGGAACAGAATTTTCAGGTATTATAAAGTCAACAGCAGCATTCGGTATTTTACTAAACCAAAAAATTGGGAATACCATTAGGGTATCTTTAACTGCTTCACCCGAGAAAGAAGTTAAAGCCGGTTGGGAGATATTAAAAACGTTGGGACTTAGAAAAGGCGGGATTGAAGTGATTTCCTGTCCCACCTGCGGCAGATGCGAGATAGACTTAATAAAAATAGCCCACCAATTAGAAAAACAGTTGGCTACTTCCCACTTCCAACTTCCCACTTCCCGATTTTCTTTTAAAGTTGCCGTTATGGGTTGTGTTGTCAATGGTCCTGGTGAGGCAAAAGGTGCAGATATAGGGATAGCGGGTGGTAAAGGTTTTGGTTTGCTTTTCAAAAAAGGTAAGCCGTTAAGAAAAATCCATCAAAGTAAATGGGTCAGCGAGATTCTGAAAGAAATAAAAAAGGAATTAACATAATAATGGTGATAGAGCACCCTCAGGGGTGCTTTATAAAATAAATTCAATTCATAATTTAGCCCGACTAAAGGTCGGGAGAGCGGAGCGCACAAATAATATATGTTTAGAAAAAAATTCAAAAATATTCATTTTGTAGGAATTGGCGGAAGCGGAATGTCGGGTATTGCAGAAGTGCTTTTAAATCTCGGTTTTAATATTACCGGTTCTGATTTAAGAGAATCCGATGTTACAAAACGGCTTAAAAAACTTGGTGCCAGGATCGAAATAGGGCACAGGAAAGAAAATATAGAAAATTCAGTAGTAGATGTCGTTGTAACATCAACTGCTGTTACAAAAGATAATCCTGAAGTTGTCGCTGCGCGTTTGCATAAAATTCCGGTGATTCCCCGTGCTGAAATGCTTGCCGAACTGATGCGGTTAAAATATTCAATAGCAATCGCAGGTTGTCACGGTAAAACAACCACAACTTCAATGGCATCTTTGATTTTAGCTAACGCAGGGTTTGACCCTACTGTTGTTATAGGAGGAAGATTTAATAATTTCGGTACAGGTGCCAAATTAGGTCACGGCGAATATCTTGTTGCTGAAGCAGATGAATCTGACGGTTCTTTTTTGAAACTATTTCCGACATTCGCGGTCGTTACCAATATAGACAACGACCACCTTGATCACTATGGCACTCTTGATAATATAAAATCGGCATTTATAGAATTTATAAATAAAATTCCGTTTTACGGTTGTGCAATTTTGTGTAGTGATGATGAAAACCTGAAAAGCATAATTCCTAAAATTACGAGAAAATATTATACGTATGGTTTTAATGATTCTGCTGATTTTAAGATAGAAAACGTTAATGTAACGCCTGCGAGCACTAAATTTGATGTTTCTTATCATAATAAAAATATGGGAAAAATAGAATTAAAAATCCCGGGTCGGCATAACATATTAAATGCGACTGCAAGTTTAGTATGCGGGTATGAATTGGAAATAGAATTTTCTAAAATTGCAAAGGCGCTATTTGATTTTAATGGTGTTGGCCGTCGTCTGGAAAAGAAAGGTAATTATAAAAATGTTGTTTTCATTGATGATTATGGACATCATCCGACAGAGATAAAAGCTACGCTTTCTGCAGTCAGGTCGGTTAACCCTGACAGTAGAGTGCTTGTTCTGTTTCAACCGCACCGGTATACAAGAACAAAATTCCTTAAAGACCAGTTTGGCACCGCTTTTGTTGATGCCGATATGGTAAGAGTCCTTGATATTTATGCAGCAAGTGAAGAACCTATTCCGGGGATTTCCTCGCAGACTATTATTGATTCGATTAAAAAAGAATCAAAAAAAGATGTTACAAAATTAGTTAGCGTAGAAAATCTTGCTAAGGAAATAAAGAACGGAGATGTGGTTATTACTCTCGGTGCCGGAGATGTCTGGAAAAAATCAGCAGAGATATTAAAAATATTAAATGAAACTAAACCATTCTGAAATTTCAAAAATCACTAGCGGAAGAGTTCTTGAGTCTGAACCGATGAGCAGGCGTACTACATTTCGTGTCGGCGGTCCCTGCGATTTTTATGTTGAAGTGAAAACGACCGGCGAACTAAAACAGCTTTTACAATATATTCGTGAAAAAAAAGTTGATTATTTAGTGGTCGGTTTTGGTTCAAATATTTTGATAAAAGATAAAGGGTTTAGGGGAATTGTTATCAGGCTAACCGGAGATTTTTTCAATTTAGATTTTAATTTGGATAAAAACAATGTAATAGCCGGCGGTGGTTGCGCCCTGCAGCTTCTCGTGAAAAAATGTGCCGATAACGGTCTTGGCGGAATGGAATTTCTTGTAGGTATTCCGGGTACTATTGGCGGTGCCGTTATTATGAACGCCGGAACGAAAGATGGAAATATCGGTTCAATCGTTAAATCGGTAACAATAATGGATGAGAAAGGCGGTATAAAAAAGATAGATAAAAAATCTTTAAAGTTTTCTTACAGGAGTTCAGATATACCGGAAAAAAACATAGTTATTTCTGCTGAATTCGTATTGAAAAAGAAAGATAAAAGTGATATAATAAAAAAGCTGAATGAATTATTACTTCGCCGTGCAAAAACACAGCCGATAGGATATTTTAATGCCGGCTGTGTTTTTAAGAACCCGGACAATGATTATGCTTCTCGCCTTATAGATAAGGCAGGGCTTAAAGGCGTATCGGTTGGTGATGCAGTTGTTTCTGGTTTACATGCAAATTACATAAATAATACAGGCAATGCGACGGCTTCAGATATCCTTAAATTGATAAAAATAGTCCAGAAAAAAGTTAAAGATAAATTTTCAAAAAAATTAGGATTGGAAATAAAGATAATAGGAAAATAAGTTATAGAGTTATAGGGTTATAGGGGAAATATATCTTGAAGTAATTATGAAAATAAGGAAAATCGGGGTTATTTATGGCGGGAAATCAAGTGAGCGGGAAATCTCGCTAAAAACAGGTTCTGCTATTGCAAGTGCCTTAAAAAAAGAGAAGTATAATATTGTGCTTATAGATTCCGGCAAGAAAGATTTTATAAAGAAACTTTTATCGGAAAAAATTGATTTTGCTTTTATTGCTTTGCATGGACCGGGAGGCGAAGACGGTACTATGCAGGGACTTTTGGAAATTGCAGGTGTTCCGTATAGCGGTTGCGGTGTTTTAGCATCCGCACTGTCAATGAATAAAATATACTCAAAAAGAATTTTTGAATCAGCCAACATAAACACCCCAAAGTGGTGTGTTGTTACTTCAGACCTCGGACCTCGGACCTCGGACCTCGGACTGCCTTTTGTTGTCAAGCCTTCTAAACAAGGTTCCGCAATCGGTGTTACTATTGTCAAAGAAAAATCTCAGATTGTAAAAGCAATTAAAAATGCCCTGAAATATGATACGGAAGCGATTATTGAAGAATATATTGAAGGAAAGGAAATAACAGTTGCTATCTTAGGTGAAAATCCGCTTACTCCGATAGAAATTGTTCCTAAAAATGAGTTTTATGATTTTTATTCAAAATATGCATCAGGCGGTTCACAACACATAATACCCGCCCGTCTTCCTAAAAATATTATAAATAAAGCAAGAGAGTTAGGACTTTTATCGCACAAAGCGCTTGGCTGCAGGGTGATGTCACGGGTAGATATGATAGTAGATAAAAAGAGTGATATTTACGTGCTCGAAGTTAATACTATACCCGGAATGACAAGTACCTCACTTTTCCCGGATGCCTCAAAATATGACGGGATATCTTTTAATGAAATGTTGAAGAAAATTATGATGTTTTCCTTAGATGAAAAAGCATAAAGTTGCGGTTCGACTCAAAACTAAATTAGAAAACAATAAAAAACGAAGAAAAGCTTTAATTGCAATAACGGTAATATGTGCAATATTGTTTGTCGTTGGTTTTGCCGTCAACCTGACAGCAAAATTTTTATTGACATCTCAGGTTTTTAATGTAAAATCTACTGAGATAAAAGGTAATAATATAGTTGAAAAAGCGGCAGTTCTTGATTATTTGGATTTTAACGGAAAAAACATTTTCCGGCTTAAACTAAAAAAGGCTGAGTCCCAGTTAAAGGAAAAGTTTTCAAATGTAAGAGATGTTTCTATAGGTAGATACTTGCCGGGCAGGATCGTGGTGAAAATTAGCGAGAGAATTCCCCTTGCTGAAGTTAAGGTTTCAGATAAAAGAATCGGTATTGATGAGTATTTAAAAGCGTTTATATTACCCGTAGATTACAGGGTTCTGCCGAAACTCTCTGAAAACATGACTATAGAAAACAAAACGGCATGTATTAAATTTTTAAAAGAAGTTTCCGGTTTGCCTATATATAAGAGTATTACAGGCGTGACTGCGCTCGCACCTGACGATTTAATATTTTTTTTCGAAGATAATTGTAAAGTTTGTATGGGTTTACCTGAAGATATCGCTTATAAAGTAACTTATCTTGAAAAAGTTCTTTCTGATTTGGAAATGAAAGGGAAAAAAGCAGAATATATAAATATGCGTGATTTTTCAAAAGAACATAAAGAGGTCGTTTTAAGGACAAAGCAGGAGGCAGGAAGTAGAAAGTAGGAAGCCCGCCACTGAATCTTTGGCGGGCAAGCCCGCCGCTAAATATTGGCGGGGCAAGCCCGCCGTTATATCTTGGCGAGGCAAGTACTACTTACCACTCACTGATGTTAAATGGCAAGGGAAAAAGTTATTGCAGGTCTTGATATCGGGTCTTCAAAAGTTGCTTGTGTAATTGCAAAAAAAGAAGAATCAGATTTACCTGAAGTAATAGGTATAGGTATAGCTCCCTGTAAAGGGCTTAGACATGGAACTGTTGTCGGTATGAAGGAGACGGAAGCTGCAATTACCGCAGCAGTAGACCAGGCAGAAGAAATGGCTGATACAAAAATAGATGATGATGAAGTTGTTGTAAGCATAAAAGGACAGAACATAGAGTCACTGAATCATTCTACAGCCATAAATGTTACCCGGACTGACAAGGAGATTACCAGTGATGATGTTGCGCAAGTGATATCTTCAGCCAAAATGATACGGCTTAACTATGACAAGGAAATAATACATATTATACCTCAGGAATTCATTGTAGATGGACATAGGGGAATTACAGATCCGGTAGGTTTGGAAGGCTCGCATTTATCAGTAGATGTTCATATAATTATTGGGTTAACATCAGCTATAAATAATTTGGCAAAATGTGTCAGTAACGCCGGTTTTGTTTGTAAAAATTTTGTTTCAAGTATTCTTGCAACAGGAGAAGTTACCGTCTCCGTGGAAGAGAAAAAAATAGGGTGTGTATTGATTGACATGGGCGCCCAGACTACCGATATCGCGGTTTATCTTGACGGTTCAAGCAGATGCATTAAAGAAGTAGCTCTTGGGAGCGATAGTATAACAATGGATATCGCCCGCGGGTTAGTCACATCTTATAACGTTGCACAGAATCTGAAGGAACAATACGGTTCAACGGTTTCATCTCTAATAGACTCCAAGGAGGAAGTAACTTATATTTCTATTGACGGTAGAACTCAAAAAAAAGTATCCCGTAAGATACTTTGTGATATCATAAAGTCGAGAGTTGAAGAAATATTATCATTTGTTAATGAGGAAATAATAAAAACGCAATATCGTGACATGCTTTCTGCCGGTTCGGTTATTACAGGCGGCGGTTGCCAGCTTTTAGGCATGAAAGAAGCGTGTGAAGAAATGTTACAGATGCCGTCCAGAATTGGTATTCCGCAGTATATAAGAGGTTCTGTAAATGGAATAGCCGACCCGTCTCTTGCCTGTGGTATAGGTCTTGTGAAATATTCTTACTTATCTGAGTTTAAAAGATCAAACAGATATATATCTAAAAAGTCAGGTGTTGTATCAAAAATAAAAAAGATGTTTGAGGATATGGTATAGCGGCTGTCGAGGCACTAAAATTATGAAAATGAAAATTATTGATGATCCACAGACTTCCCCTGCAAATATTAAGGTAATTGGTGTGGGCGGCGGCGGTGGAAATGCAGTTAATCTGATGGTTATTTCAAATTTAAAAGGTGTCCAATTTATTTCAGCAAATACTGATGCCGATGCGCTTAAGAAGTCACTTGCAGAACACAAAATTCAGCTTGGTCCTAAATTAACAAAGGGCCAGGGATCCGGTGCAAGACCCGAAATAGGAAAACAGGCAACTGAAGAAAGTATTTCTTCAATAGCGCAAATATTAGAGGGCACCGATATGCTTTTTATTACTGCAGGTATGGGAGGCGGTACCGGAACCGGCGGAGCTCCTGTTATAGCAAAGATAGCGAAATCAGCAAACATTCTTACTGTCGGAGTAGTAACGAAACCGTTTATGTGGGAAGGTAAAGTTAAAATGGCAATAGCCGAAGAAGGAATAAAAGAATTAAAAGCATATACTGATGCTTTAATTGAAATTCCTAATCAGCGTTTGTTTTCAATAATAGACGATGATACTCTCGCTACACAAACTTTTGAAAAAGCTAACGAAGTTCTTAAGAAAGCTGTTCAATCCATATCCGACATCATAACCTCTCATGGTATGATAAATGTTGATTTTCAGGATGTTAAGACAATTATGCTAAGTGCAGGTGATGCTATGCTTGGTTTTGGTGAGGCTTCCGGTGATGACCGTGCAACAGTTGCTACAAAGATGGCTATTTCTAGTCCGTTATTAGAAGATGTAAGTATTGACGGTGCAAAAGGTGTTTTGGTTAATATTACAGGAAACAGTAAAGACTTGAAAATGTCGGAGATAGACACTGCAATGTCAATAATTCATAGTGCAGCATCACCCGACGCACATCTTATTTATGGTCAGGCGTTTGATGATGAATTAAACGATAATTTAAAAATTACGGTTATTGCTACCGGATTTTCCGGTGAAAGAAAATTATCAAAGCAAAAAAAAATTATTTTTAATGAAGAGAGAAAGAAAGAGGATGTTTTAAACAAAGAAAACCTGGATATACCGGCATATAAAAGAATAAAAGTGAGAAAATTAAAATAGGAGCATATGTTTTATGGAAGAACTAAATGAGCTTCTTGAACTTATGGTTTTTAAAAAAGCGTCTGATTTACATTTGAGGGCAAATACTAATGCCGTTTTGAGAATTGACGGAAGATTAGAATCTCTTGAAGGAAAAACATTTTCAGCGACGGATATGGAAAAGATTGTAGAGTCAATAATGAATATAAAACAGCGTGAAGTGTTTAATCAAAAAGGCGAGTATGATTTGTCTTATCCGATTGCGGGTGTTGGGAGATTCAGGGGTAATATTTATCGTCAAAGAGGAAGCATTAATATCGCAATGAGGTATGTTCCGATTGAAATACCCCCGTTTGATTCGCTTAATCTTCCTCCGGTAATAAAAAAGATAGCGGATAATCACAGGGGTCTTGTGCTGGTTACTGGTACCACAGGTTGCGGTAAATCTACCACTCTTGCAGCAATGATTGATCATATAAATTCAAATCGCAGTGCTCATATTGTAACAATAGAAGACCCGATAGAGTTTCTGCATAAAGATAAAGTTTCCATAATTTCCCAGAGAGAACTCGGAATTGATACGACTTCTTACATTGAGGCTTTGAAAAATATTGTCAGGCAGGACCCGAATGTTATTTTAATCGGAGAAATGCGTGATAGGGATACTATGGCAGCAGCGCTGACCGCAGCACAAACAGGCCATCTTGTTTTTTCTACAGTTCATACTATTGATGCAATAGAAACAGTAACCAGAATTGTCGATATGTTTCCGCCGTATCATCAAAATCAGATTCGGCTTCAGTTAGCAGATACCTTAAAGGGTGTTATTTCCCTGCGGCTCCTTCCAAATTTAAAAGGTGGAAGAATTCCCGCCTGTGAAATTCTTGTTGTCACGGCGTTAGTAAAAAAATATATTGAACAAAATACTATGGGTGAAATAGCACAGGCAATAAAACAAGGCGGATATTATGGTATGCAGGCGTTCAACCAGTCGCTTTTAAGTCTTTATAATTCTGGTAATATTTCACTTGAGGACGCATTGGCAGCTGCGACTAATCCGGAAGAGCTGATGATGAATATCCGTGGTATAACTTCTGAGAGCGGAACAACTGCTTAGTTTAATGTGGAAATTAAAAAACGGTTTATATTTTGAAAATCAACTTAAAAAATACGGTGTAATTGGTTTTACTACTACTGTTTTATACGGCGATATGAAGAACGAAAAAAATCGCCGGTATTACCTGAAAAAATATTTTGGAATAAAAAAAGTTGTTTTCGGCAAACAGACACACAGCGATAATATAAAGATTGTTACTAAAAAAGATATTAATAAAATATTTTATTCAACAGACGGGTTTATAACTAATAAAAATAATGTTCCGCTAGCCGTTTTTACTGCTGATTGCCTGCCGGTATTTATTTACGATAAAGTGAAAAAAATAATCGGATTGGTTCATGCGGGTCGTGTCGGTCTTGAAAAAAAGATTATTAGTAGGGCAATCGGCACAATGGAAAAGGTGTTTCATTCGGACCCCGGAAATGTTTTTGTTGCGGTCGGACCGCATATAAAAAAATGTTGTTACGATACTGATTTAGATAAAGTTGCTAAGAAACAAATAAATACGGCAGGCGTTAGCAAAATCAGCTTTTCAGATGTTTGTACTCACAATAAAGATTTTTTTTCATATAGAAAAAACAAAACAGAAGAAAGAATGATATCTGTTATGATGCTTGAGGGAAACGCTGATGTCCGCAGATTAAAAAATCAGCGTTCAGGGGGGAAGATGATTGGGGAAATAAGGAAAAAAATTGATGTTATAGATAAAAATATTTTAAAACTTTTAAACGATAGAATAGAACTGGCTATTAAAATAGGTAAGATTAAATCGAGTAAGAAAGAAGAGGTTTTCGTCCCGGTAAGAGAAAAAGAGATTATTTCAAATATAATTAAATTAAATAAAGGTCCTATTCCTAACGAATGTTTATCGGATATTTTTAAAGAGATATTAAATGTTTCCCGTTCAATACAGAAAAAAATAAAAGTTTCATATTTTGGACCTGAAGCGACATTCACTCATCTTGCCGCTATAAGAATATTCGGTAAATATGTTGATTATATCCCTGTCGGTTCGATAAAAGATGTTTTTACGGAAATAGAAAAAAACCGTGCTGATTATGGGGTCGTTCCCATTGAGAATTCTACGGAAGGCATTGTCAATCATACGCTTGATATGTTCATTGAATCAGATTTACAGATTACTTCGGAAATATTTCTTGAGATTTCCCATTGTTTATTGTCTACTGAGACGTCTCTTGGGAAAATAAAAAAAGTCTATTCTCATCCGCAACCGATAGCACAGACAAGAAATTGGATAGAAAAAAATCTAAGAGGCGTCAGCGTTGTGGAAGTAGCGTCTACTTCTGAAGCTGCTAAGCTCGCTAAAAAAGAAAAAAACACTGCTGCTATATCCTCAATTGTTGCCAGTGAAGTATATGGACTCAACGTTATAGCCAGGAACATAGAGGATTTTAAAAATAATTTCACAAGATTTCTTGTAATAGGTAAGAAGAGTCCGTCTATTTCCGGAAGCGATAAGACATCAATTATGTTTTCTGCAAAAGACCGGATTGGCGTACTTCATGATATGCTGATTCCTTTTAAAAAGCACAAACTTAATCTTACTAAAATAGAATCACGACCGACTAAGAAAAAAGCGTGGGAATACATTTTTTTTATTGATTTCATGGGTCATATTGAAGATAAAAATGTTAAAAAAGCTTTATCGGAACTTGAAAGTAACTGTACTATGCTGAAGGTGCTGGGGTCGTATCCTACTGGCGAATAGCGCTCGGGAGCAAATTTCTTCGAGACGCTCGTTGGAACTCGCTCTAACATTTGCTCCTGGAAAGAATAAGTCGCAAATTCAGGCTCTTCAGAAATTTCTCCCTCGCTTACGATTAGGATAGGGTAAATTTTTCTCTCGTTTGCGATTAAGGTAGGATGAAATTTCTAGCTTTGCTCGAAATTAAATTAGTATAAAACTTATAGGATATTAGTAAGGAAAAAATGGATAAAAATTTTGTTAGGAAAAATGTGATGAATTTCCAGGCTTATATACCGGGGAAACCTATTGAGGATGTTAAGCGGGAATTTAATCTTAAGGAAGTTATTAAAATAGCGTCTAATGAAAACCCGCTGGGTCCTTCACGGAAGGCAGTTTCTGCTATAAAAAAAATGTTAAACGGAATTAATATTTACCCGGACGGGAATTGTTTTAGTTTAAGAAAAAAAATAGCAGGGATTTATAACGTCGGTGAAAATCAGGTTATTTTCGGGAATGGCACTGACGAAATAATTGAGCTCGTAGGCAAAACGTTCTTAAATCCCGGTGATGAAATAGTGGCTTCCGAACACGCTTTTATAAGGTATAAAATGGCCGGAGATTTAATGGAATGTAGAGTTATTGAAGTCCCGATGAAGAATTACAAGCATGATTTGGAAGCAATGGCCGGTGCGGTTACAGAAAAGACAAAAATTGTATTTATTGCAAACCCGAACAATCCGACCGGAACATACAATACAAAAAATGAATTTGATAATTATTTTAAACTACTTCCTACTCCCTGCTCCCCGCTTACTTTTATAGACGAGGCTTATGCGGAATATGTTGGTGAGACTGATTACCCGCTGGGGATTGAATATTTGAAAAAAGGATTGAATGTTATTTTTTCAAGGACATTTTCAAAAATATACGGGCTTGCGGGCTTAAGAGTCGGTTACGGGATTTCATCTCCTGAAATAATATCATATATGGAAAGAATAAGGCCGCCGTTTAACGTTTCATCAGTCGCTCAAGCCGGTGCTGTTGCGGCATTGGAAGATAAACAACACCTGAAGAAATCGAAAAAAATGGTTCTTGAACAAAAGAAATATTTGTATAAAGAATTAGATGAAATAGGACTGGAATATATCCCTTCAGCGGGTAATTTTATTCTTATAAACATGGAAAACGACGGGCAATCTGTTTTTAATAAACTTTTAAGCAAGGGAATTATTGTAAGGGCTATGGGGGAATATGGCTTTAAAAATTTCATAAGAGTTACAATTGGCACTCCGTATGAAAATAAAAAATTTATTAAGGAGATTATAAAAATAAAATGATTTTAACGCTAAAACCTAAAGCAGCAAAAAAAGATGTTGATTTAATTTGCAAAAAGATTAAAGAATTAGGATTTGCGCCTCACCTTTCTCAGGGCAAAGAATTGACAGTTATAGGCGTTATAGGTCAGAATGCTATCCTGAAAAGAGATATTTTTGAGGCAATGGACGTGGTTGCTTTTATTACCCCGATTTCAAAACCGTATAAATTGGTTAGTCGCGAGTTCAAAAAAGATAACACGGTTATTGAAATATGCGGGTTAAAAATCGGGGGACAGAAGATATTTGTCGCTGCCGGTCCCTGTTCTGTGGAATCAAAAGCATCACTTGACGAAATTGCGGAAGCGGTTAAAAATTCCGGGGCAAAAATGGTAAGGGGCGGTGCTTTTAAGCCGAGAACATCTCCATATGCATTCCAGGGACTTGGAGAAAAAGGCTTGAAGTATCTTGCAGAAGTTAAAAAAGCAACAGGACTTCCCGCGATTACCGAAGTAATGAATATAAATCAGGTTGCTCTTGTTGCCAAGTATGTAGATATTATGCAGATTGGTGCAAGAAACATGCAAAATTATGATTTGTTAAAAGAAGTGGGTAAAAGTAAAAGACCGGTTTTACTCAAACGAGGATTTTCTGCAACCATAGAAGAGTTTTTAATGTCGGCAGAATATATTTTAGCACAGGGCAATTATAATGTTATTTTATGTGAGAGAGGAATAAGAACTTTCGAAACAGCAACAAGATTTACGCTCGATTTGAATGCTGTTCCGGTAATAAAGAAACTTTCACATTTGCCTGTTTTTGTTGACCCGTCGCACGGTGTAGGAGTACGCGAGTATGTTCCTGCTATGTGTAAAGCAGCAGTTGCCTGTGGTGCAGATGGTCTGTTGTTAGAAGTTCATAATCATCCAGAAAACGCATTTTCAGACGGTCCACAATCCCTGTTGCCCCATCAGTTTGATAAAATGATGGATGAATTAAAATTAGTTGCCGAAGCAGTAGGAAGAAGTTTATAGAGTTATAGAGTTATAGAGTTCATAGAGTTCATAGAGTTATAGAGTTAAAAACCCTAAAACCCTAAAACGCTATAACCCTATAACCCAATAACTCAATGAAAGTTTAATGGTGATATGACAATAGCGATAATCGGTGTCGGGCTTATAGGCGGTTCCATAGGGTTGGCGGTTAAAAATTCAAAATTAAAGATTGAAAATATTATTGGTATTGGCAGGAATATTGACAGGTTAAAACTTGCTAAAAAACTCGGAGCAGTTGACGAAGTTACAACCGATATAAAGAACGGTGTTAAAAATGCCGATATAATATTTATTTGTCTTCCAGTCAGACTTATTGCAGATACAGTCATAAAAATTATACCTTTCTGCAAAAAAGGCGCAATAATCACAGACGTAGGCAGTGTAAAAGCCCCGATAGTAGAAGAAGTTGAGAAATTTTTATCTCAATCCCGCTATCCCGCTATCCCGCTATCCCACAATTCCGCTCCCGTCTTTATCGGCGGTCATCCAATAGCAGGTTCTGAAAAAACATCCGTCAAATATGCTTCTAATAAACTTTTTAAAAATGCTGTTGTTGTTCTGACTTCTACTAAAAAGTCTAATAAGAAGGCATTAAATATTATAAAAGGAATATGGAAAGCGATGAAAGCAAAAGTAGAGATTATATCAGCTGAGCGACATGACGAAATAAGCTCTTTGACAAGTCACCTGCCGCACGTTTTGGCGTTTTCATTAATAAATATAATTGATGATTTTAGATTTACGGGCGGTGGTTTGAAGGATACTACAAGAATTGCATCTTCTGATCCCGGAATCTGGGCTGATATAATTTTCAATAACCGGTCAAATGTTATAAAAGCGGTAAAAAAATATGTAAATGAATTATCAAAAATTGAAAATGCAAAGTCAAAAAAGGAGCTTTACGATATTTTCAAAAAGGCAAAAGTTAAAAGAGATAAAGTATGGTAAAAATAGCCGGAGAAATAGAAGTTGCTTCCGATAAATCTATATCCCACAGAGCGTTAATGATTTCTGCTGTTTCAAAAGGGGAAACCCGTATAAAGAACTTTCTCAAAGCAGAAGACTGTATTTCGACAATGAACTGCTTGAAAAAACTTGGGGTATCTATTTCGGAAGAGAACGACGAAATTATTGTAAAAGGAAGCGGTTTGAAGCTGGATAAACCGTTGAAGATTTTAGATGCAGGTAATTCAGGAACGACAGTACGGCTCCTTTCGGGAATACTTGCAGGTCAAAGTTTTACAACTAAAATTACCGGGGATGAGTCGCTTTCTAAAAGACCTATGAGAAGAATCATTGAGCCGCTTGAAAAAATGGGTGCAAAAATAAAATCAAGCGACGGCTGCTTACCGATAGAGATTGAAGGTACGAGCCTGAACCCGGTAGAATATGAATCAAGACTTTCATCGGCGCAAGTGAAATCTTGTGTTTTACTGGCTGGACTTTATGCTGATGGAATTACAAGTTTTACCGAACCGGAGAAATCCCGTGACCATACTGAAAGAATGCTGAAAAATTTCGGAGCAAAAGTTATTGTAAAAAATAATACCGTTTCAGTAAAGGGTCCCGCAAAACTTTGTTCATCCGATATTTATGTTCCCGGTGATATTTCTTCAGCGGCATTTTTTATAGCGGCAGCGGCAATAATTAAGAATTCGAAATTAAGAATAAAAAATGTAGGAGTGAACCCGACCAGGACAGGCGTTATCGATGTTCTAAAGAGGATGGGTGCAAAGATTTCAATTGAAAATAAAAGAAAAATTGCCGGTGAACCGGTTGCTGATATAGTTATAAAATCGACAGATCTGAAATCGACGGAAATAGGAAGAGAAGAGATACCCTTATTAATTGACGAGATACCGATTATTGCAGTTGCCGCAACACAGTCGGAAGGGACCACAAGAATTACGGATGCAAGGGAATTGCGGGTAAAAGAAACTGATCGTTTAAAAGCGATGTCATCAGAACTAAAAAAAATGGGTGCGGATATAGAGGAATACGAAGACGGTTTGGTAATAAAAGGTCCTACAAAATTGAAAGGTGCAAAAGTTGATTCATACAAAGACCACAGGATTGCTATGTCACTGGCAATTGCTTCGCTTGTTGCCGATGGTGACACGGAAATAAAAGATAAAGAGTGTGTGAATATTTCATTCCCGGAGTTTTGGAACATTTTAAAAAATATTACAAAGTGAAAAAAAAACCAATTGTAACAATAGATGGTCCTGCAGGGGCCGGGAAATCGACAATAGCAAGGATTATTGCCGGGGAATTAAATTTTCTTTATATTGACAGTGGCGCTATGTATCGTGCTGTTACGTGGAAAGTACTTAATTGTAAAATTAATTTAAATGATAACGAAAAAATAGTTCAACTTGCTAAAAAAATGAATATTAAGCTTATTCAATCGGGTGAAAAGTTGAGAGTAACGGTTGATGATAAAGATGTAACTGGAAAAATTAGAACGACAAATGTTACAAAAAATGTAAATACTATAGCGGCAATCCAGGGCGTAAGAGAGGTTTTAAGAAGAAAACAAAGAGAATTAGGTAAAAAAGGCGGAGTTGTTATGGAAGGCAGGGATATAGGAACGGATGTTTTTCCCGAGGCAGAGAAAAAGTTTTATCTTGATGCAAAACCCGGCGAACGCGCGTTAAGAAGATGGAGAGAACTAAGGACAAGCGGTAAAAAGGTTTCTTTGAAAAGCATATATGAAGCGATTAAAAAAAGAGATTATAATGATGAACACAGGGAAATAAACCCTTTAAGAAAAGCAAAAGACGCAATAGTAATTGATTCGTCAAATATGATGGCTCAGCAAGTTGCTGAAAAAATACTAAATGAAATAAAACTCGCAAGTAAATTTTCTTGAGTCGCTCGGCACCAACTCGCTCTGAGATTTGCTCCTGAGAGCGTAGTCGCAAATCTAGGCTCTGCGAAAATTTCTTGCTTCGCTCTGGATTAAAAAGAATAATAAAAGTCGCAAATTCAGGCTCTTCAAAAATTTCTCCCTCGTTTGCGATTAAAATTGATGAAGAGCGTTCACGGGAGATGAACGGCGTTCACATGTTCACGTGTTCATTTGTTCGCGGTGGTGTGATTTTGATAAACATTTCAACACATCAACACATGAACACATGAACGTTTTTCTGGGTTTTCAATGAACACATCAACACGTGAACACATGGACGATTTTCTGCGATGCAAAGACGCTAATGATATATTGGTTGGGTTGGTTTATTTCAAAGGTAATTTTTGAAATAATTTATCTAAGGGAAGTAACCGGGTTGGAAAATTTGCCTGGGTCGGGTTCGTATATTTTGGCTGCAAACCACCAGAGTTACGCTGATCCCCCGCTTGTCGGTAGTTGTATCAGGAAACCTATACACTACATTGCAAAAAAAGAACTTTTTAATATTCCAGTTTTTGGCTGGTGTATCAAAAAAATGAATGCCTTTCCGGTTGACAGGGGTAATACTGATATAGGGGCGTTAAAGAATGCGCTTAAAATATTGGGCAACGGGGATTCGCTCCTGGTTTTCCCGGAAGGGACGAGATATAAGCCTGGGAAAATAAGAAAATTAAAAAATGGCGCAGCCATGTTAGCTGTTGCTTCAAATTCACCGGTTATTCCGGTTGCTGTAATGAATTCCGACAAGCTTCCAAGTTTCAGTAAATTAAAAGTAAAATTTGGAATTCCAATGAGATTTGATTCATCCGAAGCTTATAGTTCAATTACAGAAAGAATTATGTCAGAAATAGAGAAATTAAAAGAAATAGAAGCAGAATAACGCAGATAGACGCTGAAGTATCTGTCCCGATATTCATCGGGATAAACTCCAATCAGCGTGGTGTTTATGAAGATAATAGTTGCTAAAAATTCAGGGTTTTGTTTTGGTGTTCGGCGTGCGATAGAGCTTGCTTCTAATTTTTCAAAAAAAACCGGCGATGTATATACATTAGGTCCTATAATTCATAATTCTCAGGTTGTAAAAAAACTTGAGGAAAGCGGGATAGGGGTAATTAGAAATTTAAAAGAAATTAAAAAAGGAAGCAATATTATTATTCGTGCCCATGGAATTCCAAGAAAAACACTGGAAGAGCTAAAAAGAAAAAAAGTAGGAATTCTGGATGCGACGTGTCCGTATGTTAAGAGGTCAAAAAAACATATTGAAGAACTTGCAAAAGAAGGATATCGCATCGTTATTATAGGGAATCCGTATCATCCGGAAATAAAATACATTGTTTCGTATGCTCCAAAAGACAGTGTTATCTTGAAAACAATAAGTGATGTCAGGAAAATGAAATATTTCAAAAAACTTGGTATCATAACTCAAACAACGCAATCATTAGAAAATTTTGTTGAAATTACATCAGGACTTTTGAAATATTCGGATGAGTTCAAAATATTTAACACGATATGTCCTGATGCGATTAACAGGCAGAATGAGACGGTAAAACTTGCCGGAAAATCAGACGTAATGATAGTTATCGGCGGTAAAAATTCTGCAAATACAAAACGCTTATTTGCAATTTCAAAAAAGATTCAACCGGATACGTATCATATAGAAACAACGGGCGAGCTAAGAGACAGCTGGTTGAGAAAAGCAAATATTGTTGGTGTCGTTGCGGGTGCGTCGACTCCGGACTGGATAATTAAAGAATTTATTGACGCAGTTAAAAATAAAAGAAAAAAATATTCTATTTATTGATATTTTTTTAGGGGGATTGTATGGAAGAATTAGCGATGGACAAAATGCCTGAATTTCAGGAATTGAAACCGGGCCAGATTATTAAATCAAAGGTAATTGCCGTTTATGACGGTAAAGTAGTTGTCAATTTGGGGTTAAAAAACGACGGTTTTATAGAAGCAAGTGATTTTCAGACAATACCTTCTGTCGGTTCTGATATCGATGTTTATATAAGCAGGTTAGATGCACGCGACGGGTCCCCGGTCATCTCGTATACTAAAGCAAAAGAAATCTTGGTGTGGAAAGAACTTGAGGAAAATTTTAAATCCGGCAAAGTGATGGAAGGCAAAATAACTAAAAAAATTAAAGGCGGTTTCGAAATTAATATAGGTGTACCTGTTTTTATGCCGAGTTCGCAGATAGCTAAGAAATATTCTAAAAAAACCGATGGTGATGTTATAGAAGTAAAAATAGTTGAATTCGACAAAAAACAGAGAAATGTTGTTGTATCAAACAGGATAGTTGAAAAAGAAAAAAATGAAATTAAGAAGCAGGAAATATTTTCTACTTTAAAAGAAGGGGATATTATAAAGGGTAAAATTACAACTATTGCTGATTTTGGTATTTTTGTGGATATAGGCGGCATTGACGGGCTGGTTCATATAAATGATGTTTCTTATAAACGGGTGGAAAATCTCGCAAATATTTATAAGGTTGGAGATATGCTGGAAGTAAAAGTTTTAAAATTTGAGCCGAAAGAAAATAAAATTGCACTTGGATTGAAACAACTTCAAAAAAATCCGTGGGACGATGTGGAAAAGAAATATAAGCCGGGATTGAAAGTTAAAGGAAAAATAATGACTCTTACACCTTTCGGCGCTTTTGTAATGTTGGAGGACGGTGTTGACGGTTTAATTCACGTATCTGACATTTCATGGACGGAACGGATAGCTCACCCAAAAGATGTTTTTGAAGAAGGACAGGAAATAGAAGCGATTGTTTTAGATTCTAATGCACAGAAGAAAAAAATATCATTAAGTTATAAATCTGTTTTCGAAAACCCTTATGATAAATTTAAGGTTGGTGATGTGGTTTCCGGGCATGTAATAAAATTAATGGATTTTGGCTGTATTGTTCAGATAGAGCTGGAAGTTCAGGATAATCCTGCATGCGGGAAAACCGGGGTTCATGGTTTTGTCCATGTTTCCGAAATTTCTAAAACAAGAATAGATAAACCGTCAGATGTCCTTGCAGTCGGTGAAGATGTCACCGGCAAAGTAGTAAAAAATGATAAGTTGAAAAAAAGGATTGAAATATCAATTAAGCAATATGACCAGGAACAGGAGGAAGAAGGAATAAAAGGTTTTCTCAATTCACAGGAAACAAAAATAAAATTTGCAGATTTAATAGAAGACAATGAATGAAAATGAAAAAAGTCCTTTCATATTTTTTATATGTTTTAATTATTCTAATTTTGGCTGTTTATCTGTCCCGTGTTTACTCTAATAGAAATGACGAATTTATAAAAAGTACTGCACAATATTTACCTGCTGAAAAACTCAACAAGATAATTTTAACTACCCGCACTAAAATCGAAGAAAATCCCGAAGATATATTTTCTTATATTGAAAATGGAATTGCCAATTACCAGAAGGGAAAGGAGTTCTACTCTGAAGCAATCAATCAACTTCAAAAAGCACAGAAATTAGGTGCGGTAGACATAAGGGTTCCATTTTATTTAGGTATAATGTATGATGAATTAAGCTTAACAGATAAAGCGTTTAGTTGTTATGAAAAATTTTTAAGAAACAGGTCTAAAGATGTTTATATACGCATGCGTTACGGGAATCTTTACTTTCGTTTGAATAGATATGATTCAGCGTCGGAACAATATGAGATTGCAGCCGCCTTGGAACCTAAGAATCAAATAGCAATAATAAATCTCGCTTTGACTTATAAGGCAAGAGACATGTATGACGAATCTATTGAAAAATTCAAATTAGCTTCATCATTAAAGGCACCTTTATCACCTGAAATATTAATGAAAATTGCAGAATTATATTTTGTAAAAAAAGATTTTACTAATGCCGGGATATACTATAAAAAAGTACTTGAAAAAAAACCGGATTCAGCCGCAGCTTTATTGGAATTGGGAGAAACTTACTTGGGATTAAATCAAAAAGAAGAAGCTAAGAAATGTTTTCAAAAAGTTATTTTAGTAGATGCGGGTAATATAAAAGCAAAAAAATACCTTTCTAAATAAATGAAAAAAAATATTTTACCGGTTATTCTCATCATTATTTTTTTTAACCGCCTTTATGCCGATAACAAGGTTATCATTGATGTAAAGAAATGGCAATATATTGAAACGGGACACTTTAAGGTATATCACTATCCGGAAGAGCGGGAAATATTACCGATAGTTTCTGATATTCTGGAAGAGATGTTTAATACAACAACCCGGTTTTATGAATACAGTCCTTCAAAAAGAACACCTTTCTTTATTTATGGAAATCATAATGAATTTGAACAAACAAATATTGTTGATGTCGGTGAAGGGACCGGCGGTGTTACCGAAGCGTTTAAAAATAGATTTCTTGTTTACAACGATGGTTCAGTCAGGTGGCTAAAAAATGTAATTTCACATGAATTCACGCATGTTATAGAATTTACCGTTCTCTACGAAGAATCTGCAATTGTTAAAGCGATGCGTTTAGCCCGCGGTATTTTCATACCCTTGTGGATGATGGAGGGTATGGCTGAATATAATACCGGTGACTTAGATGCAACAACGAGAGAAATGGTTATCAAGGATATGGTTGCGAGTAAGCATGTTCTGTCTTTAGAGAATTTAAGTACTTTTAATCACTTAAAACCGCATCAAATAACACCTGCATACAAACTTGCTGAATCTGCTTATCATTTCTTAGTTGATGAATATGGTCCTGATAAACCGCAGGAAATGCTTAAAGTACTTCGTGACAAGTTAGATACTACTTCCGCATTCATGGATGTTCTTAATGTTTCTCCTGCGTTATTTATGAAAAGATGGGAAGAATGGATTTACGAAGAATATGAAGATAAGATAAATGGTTTTAGGGAAGCATCGGACTATGGTGTAAAATTAACTGCCGATAATGGTGATAATATTCCGGATTTTAATACCAACCCGGCGTTTTATCCGGACGGTAAATCAATCGCTTACATTACTGATGATGACGGCGTAAATAAAATTGTTATTGCAGCTTTAAATAATAAAAAAAGAAAAATTCTCGTCGAAAGCAATTCATCTGAAATCGATGTTATTCATAATGAAAAGATTTCGTTTTCTCCGGATGGTAACTTGTTAGCGTTTTCAGGTGAAAAAACGCAAAAAGATTACATATATATTTACAACTTTAAAACTGAAAAAGTATCAAAACTGCCGCTTGATATATTTTCCGTAAAATCGCCCTCATTTTCTTCTGACGGTAAAAAAATAGTTTTTATCGGTATGCAGACTGTTTTCAATAACATTTATGAATTTAATTTCGGAGATAACTCATTAAAAAAAATAACGGATGATCAGGCAAATAAGGGAAGCCCGTCTTATAGTCCTGACGACAGTTTAATTGCTTTTTCGCAGGAAGATGCGGATACTTTGCAATGTAATATCTTCTTACTCAACCTTAAAACCGGCATAAAAGATAAGCTTACTGATTTCCCGGGTACCGACAGCAGCCCTTCATTTTCGCCCGATGGCAAAGAAATAATATTTACTTCAGATGAAAAAACCGGTTCTCCGATAAACATTTATAGCGTATCCGTTGATGAACATAAAATTAAAAAATATACAAATTTATTGACAGGCGCATATACGCCTGTATTTTCACCGGACGGCAAAGATGTGATGTTTTCATATTACAGAAACTTCAGGAGAGATATTTATTTAACAGATAAATTTTCTTTTGAAGATATTGTTTCTAAAAATAATAACGAAAATTTTTCAGTATCGTCTTCAACAACAGGAATAAACAAACAACTGGTATCGCCTGTCTTTCCATATCATTTCAAACCTTCACTTGATATACTGGTGCCTTTTTTGCTGTATCATTCTGAATACGGGCTTTTTCTGGCAACCTATTGGCAGGCATCCGAACTTTTAGGAAATCACGAGATAAGCAATCAACTTCTTTATGCGTCCGGTACCGGTGAATTACAATATTCATTCGCGTATTCTTATAAAAAATGGAGGCCCCAGTTTGTATTTTCCTTTAACGGCAATAATACGGAATATTTAACTCCCGATGAAGAGATAATAAAAGAAAAAGATCATACTCAGGCGGTTACAATGATTTACCCGCTTGACAGATTTAATAGTATTGAGACGTCGGCAGAAACGGAAAAATATTCCGCAAAAAACAGGACACTTGATGATATTATTATAGATGAGAGGACCAACCTGTATTATGTAGCATATGACAGAAATACAATTGCAGGAAAATATCTTTATGCCAGATTCGGTTCAGATTTCAGATTGCTTTATAGGGAGGCGTTTAAGGAATATGGTGGTGATATAAAATACAAAGAATATGTAGGAAGGTATGAAAAATATTTTCCGGTATTTTCGGAAAGTGCTATTGTATTAGGAACTCTCGCTGTATCAAGTGAAGGTCTAAATAAGAGATATTTTAGACTTCCGTTAAGAGGTTTTTCACGTTCCGATGACAAGTATATTTATAATCGTCTTTTCGCTTCAACAGTTGAATATCGTTTTCCGGTATTAACGCTTGAACAAGTATGGCCTCTGTCGGATTTCATTTTAAAATCGATTAATTGTTTTTGTTATACAGATAACGGGTTCGGGTTTAATTCAGAAGAAGATTTTGAAAATTTGACTACCGGTAAGATCGGGAATAGTGTCGGCGGGGGGGTCCGGTTATATACATTTTTAGCGGGTTATCTTTTACCTATAACTGTTGATTATGCCAAGAGGACAAATGATTCCGGCGACAGGTGGGCTTTTTCGCTGGGTGTTTCGTTAAATTATTGACAATGTGGTCTTATTTTTATAAAATCTAACGGTAACTGTTGGTAAAACAAGGAAAAGATGCTTATTGAATTTTTAGTTAATATTATTGTTCCTATACTTACGGGAATTATTTATTTTGTAATGGCGCTGGAAGTTAAAAAAGTAGGCAAAATAAGGCAGCTTATTTTTGGTGAGATAGGTTACAAAAAGATTTTTAATGCGTTTATTTTATTTGGCATATATTTTATAACCCGTCCATTGCAGAATATAGCAGGTCCGCATCCCTGGCCTATGATACTAAATTGTATAAGACAGTTTTTTTTAATGAGCATTATTTCGCCGGCAATCCTTGTCGGAATATTCTACTGGGATTATGACGGAGGTGATATACCAAGGTCAGCAAGAATTGCATCATATTCAGTCGGATTTCTTATGGCTATAATATTTATTCTTGTAAATAGTGTTGCAATAGACGGTTCAAAAATAATATCGTCGTATGGTGGGTTTAACTTATATGATGCAGTATGGTTTTCATCGGGACCAAAAAAAATTGAACTTATGTTAATTCACCTTTTCGTCCAGTTGATTTCACCGGTAGGTTTCTTTATATTAGCGATTTCCATTGTTCGTAGCCGCAGGCATAACTATTCTAAAGACAGTATTTATAATTTAATGCCTCTTAAATGGAAATATCTTGAAATAGGGCTGGAAATATTTGTTTTATCTATGATAGTTGCAGGTATAGCTGCGCTGGTCGGTAGATATTATACTTATTTGTGGGTGATATATTTTGTAGGTGCATTGATTTCTGGTGCGATAGAATTGAAAAGCGTAAAAATTCCACCTAGTGATTTACCGCGGGATTTAAGGAAAATTTAGACTGTTTTACCCGCCTGCGAAGAATATCTTCGACGAAGTCGGGGGATGAGTGTGTAAAGGGTAATCCGCCAGCGTCTTGTGGCGGATGCTTCGGCGAGGTGTTTGCCTAAGATGCCTGCCCGCCAAAGTATCAGTGGTGGGGAGTAGGTTCCACCGATTTTAATCGTTGGGGCTCAACAGGAGATAATTTATGTTTTTTAAGTTTCTTCCCAAAGAGTTTAACATTTTTGATTTATTTGATAAGCAGGTCGGTTATGCTGTTGATGCTGCAAAATATTTCAAAAAGATAGTGTCAAATGGTACTGTTAATGCAGAAACACGTAAAACGATACATGATATAGAACATCAGGGGGATGAAGCTACACATGCTATTATTGAACAGTTAAACAAAACCTTTATTACACCGTTTGACCGCGAAGATATTCATGCCCTGGCGAAAGAAATAGACGATATTATAGATATGCTTAACACAATTGTGGGCCGGTTAGTAATATATAATCTTACCGGCACAGATAAGAATCTAGTTGAATTTGCTAATGTAATTGAAGAATCTGTTGTTAATGTAGCCGGTGCTGTAAAGGGCTTGCGTAACATGAAAAACTTTAAAGCCGTTAAGGAATATTGTGTGGAAGTTAACCGTCTTGAAAATGTCGGCGATTCAATGAGGGATAAAGTACTTATAGATTTGTTTGAAAATGAAAAAAATCCTATTGTTGTAATTAAGTGGAAAGAAATATACCAGGATGCAGAAACAGTTCTTGATATCTGTGAAGATGTTGTTAATGTAGTGGAATCTATTCTTGTAAAACAGGTTTAATATAATGACATTAAGTATATTTTTTTTAATTTTGCTTGCGCTTACCTTTGATTTTTTAAATGGTTTTCACGATTCTGCTAATTCTATTGCTACAATTGTTTCGACGCGGGTGCTTTCTCCCCGTATCGCTGTAATCTGGGCGGCGTTTTTTAATTTCGTTGCATTTCTTTTTTTTGGACTGCATGTCGCTAATACTATAGGTAAAGGTATTATAGATATAACCATTATAGACAATGGAATTATTTTTGGAACACTAATGGGTGCCTGCGGCTGGAATATTATTACCTGGTATTTTGGATTACCTACCAGTTCTTCTCATGCACTCATCGGCGGCATGATAGGTTCGGCTCTGATTAAAACAGGTACCAGGTCGCTCGTATGGTCCGGTATTCTGAAAACGGTCATATTCCTGTTTGTTTCACCGGTACTGGGTCTTGTATTAGGATTAGGGTTTGGTATTGTTGTTTACTGGATATTTAGAAAAAGTGCTCCTTTAAAGGTTGACCACATTTTCAGGAAAGGACAATTATTATCTGCCGCCTTTTACAGTTTGGGACACGGTGGGAATGACGCTCAGAAAACCATGGGTATCATTGCAAGTCTTCTTTTCAGCGTAGGGTTATTAGGCAGTAAATTTTATATTCCTTTATGGGTAGTGCTTTCATGTCATTCTGCTATCGCACTGGGAACAATGTTCGGTGGGTGGCGTATCGTTAAGACTATGGGGCAAAAAGTTGCCAAGCTGAAGCCGGTAGACGGATTTTGTGCAGAGTCCGGTGCAGCGATAACATTATTTATATCATCAGCATTTGGTATTCCTGTAAGCACCACGCATACGATTACGGGTGCTATTATGGGTATAGGTTCTCTTAAACGGTTAAGTGCAGTCCGCTGGGGAGTTGCAAGGCAGATTGTATGGGCTTGGGTATTGACGATACCATGTTCAGCGGCAATATCCGCTTTAGCTTATATTTTATCCCGCTGATTATAAAGTAATTTTAGCTAAGTATAACATAATAAACGAGAAGTAGTTTAACAAAAGGAGGGTTACTATTACGATTAAAATTGAAGAAGTAAAAACAGTCAAAGATTTAAAAAGATTTATTGATTTTCCATATGAACTTTATAAAAACAATAATTATTTTGTTCCGCCGCTGCGATTTGACGAGATGAATACTTTAAGGTGGGATAAGAATTCCGCTTTTGAACATTGTATAGTTAAGTATTGGATTGCACTTAAAGACGGCAAGGTAGTAGGCAGGATTGCCGGTATCGTTAATAAAAAATATATCGAAATATGGAAAAACAAGTATGTACGGTTTGGCTGGTTTGATTTTATCGATGACGAGGAAGTTTCCCGTGCGCTTCTTGATACAGTAGAAAAATGGGCAAAAGAGCAGAATTTAGTAGCCGTTCATGGTCCGTTAGGTTTTACTGATTTAGACCGTGAAGGTATGCTTATTGAAGGTTTTAATGAGCTTGGAACAATGGCAACTAATTACAATTACCCGTATTATCAGGTTCACATGGAAAAATGCGGATACAAGAAAGATGTTGACTGGGTGGAATATAATGTAAAAGTACCTTCAGAATTACCTGAAAAAGCGGAAAGAATATCACAGATAATGTTGAAAAAATTAAACCTCCGCATAGTTGATATAAAAAAATCCAAAGATGTTCTGAAATATGCAAAAGGTATTTTTGAACTGATAAATTCAGCATATAAAGATCTCTATGGCGTTGTTCACCTTACGGATAAGCAGATTAACTTGTATATAAAACAGTATTTGGGATTTGTTAACCCTAATTTCATTAAGATTGTTGTTGATTCAAAAGACGAAGTAATAGCGTTTGTAATAGCGATGCCTTCATTATCAGTAGCACTTCAAAAAGCCAGGGGTAAACTTTTACCGTTTGGTTTCTTACATCTTTTGTATGCTTTGAAAAAACCCAAGTATATAGATTTATATCTTGTAGCAGTCCATCCTTCTTTGCAGGGTAAAGGCGTAAACGCTTTGGTGATGACAGAGCTTACAAGGTCAGCAATTAAAAAATCCATAATATCCGCAGAAACCAATCCTGAATTAGAAGAAAACACCAAAGTTCAGGCACATTGGAGATATTTTGACGCAAGACAACATAAAAGGAGGAGATGTTTTATAAAACATTTTTAACTATGTTAAACAAATTCAAAAAAATAGAGGTTGAACAAATAGAAGACAATACGTTTAAGCTGATAGGTGCCGATTGGATGTTAATAACGGCAGGTACTATGGAATCTTTTAACACAATGACAGCAAATTGGGGAGGGTTCGGTGTTCTGTGGTTTAAAAAGGTTTGTTTTTGTTTTATCAGGCCTATACGGCATACTTATAGTTTTATTGAAAAATCCGATTCATTCACGCTTTCTTTTTTTGAAGAAAAATATAGAAGTGTTTTAGATTTATGCGGTTCTACGTCGGGTAAAAAAGTAGACAAGATAGCTAAAACGGGTATAACTCCTGTAAAAGGTAAATTGGGTGTATATTTTTCAGAAGCAAGGCTTGTCATAGAATGTAAAAAGATATATTGCCAGGATATTAATCCTAACGGTTTCCTTGACCCGGAAATTTATAAAAATTATCCCAATAAAGATTATCACAGAATGTACATCGGTGAAGTGAAGAATTGTCTAATGAAGTAAACTGAAAGAAGATTAAAAGATTGAATACTTTCTAATTTTTTTAATGTCTTATAATCTTTTAATTGGTTTTAAGGGGGGTTCGTATGAAGAAAGGGTTTGTTGTTGTGTTGTTGTTTGTTGGTTTGGTTGGCGGCAGTTTTGTCAGAGCGGAAGAGGCTGCTGTAAAAACACCTGCTGTTACCGCTGCTCCTGCTGCTGCAACTTTGAGTGTAACGGATTTTGCTTTTTGTAAGAGCGTAGAAACCCGCCAGCCGGTTGATAAAGCAGAGGTTTTTGCACCTGAAGTAGGCAAAGTTTATTTATGGGCGACTATTACCGGAGCAACTGAGCCGACAGAAGTAAAACATGTTTGGTATTTTAACAGCGTAAAAGTTGCAGAAATTTCAATTGCAGTAAAATATCCGCGCTATCGCCTCTGGTCATATAAAACAATTCTTCCGGAACAGATTGGTGACTGGAAAGTTGACATTGTGGACGCAGCCGGAAATGTTATTAAATCAGCAACGTTCAAGATACAAAAAGCAGAAGCTCCAAAACAATAAAGTTTTGTAACGAGCTTTAATTTTTTATGGATGTTTGTGTGGTTGCCAACCTTGGTTGGCGATAGGATAGTTTTTTATGCAAAAAAACATTATTTTGTCATGGATTGTATGCATTTTAACTTGGCAACAATTAGTAATATCAGCAGACAAAATAGTTAAAGAAGTATCGTCAAAAGATAAAACTGCTGGTTGGAAAACTTATCGTAATACAGAGTATAGGATTGAAATAAAATATCCTCCCAATTGGAATTGTGGTGAAAATATTTTACGAGGTGAACCAAATATGGAATTTTGTCCACCAGAACTTGGTGATACGAACGGTGGTTGCAAGTGCCCAGACAACGGTAAACATATGTCCTCTACTCTTGCTCCAATTTTACTATTTGCTTTCAAACCAGAATTTTTTCTAGGTAAAAAATTAGATGAAAAGGGTGTTTGGAAGGACAAGAGAGGAAATGTTATCTATCAGTTAAGGTTATTTAATGATTCACATAATGATTCTTTTCAGAAAATTTACGACCAAATGATACCTACTTTTAAATTCATAGGAGCATATTCTAAACAAAATGACAAAACGATTACCTTTAAAGAAACCAAAAAAATTATAAAAAAGGAGCAAAAGAAGTAATTCTATCCATCGAAAATAAAGATATGTATTAAGGAAGTTTGCGTTTAGTGTTTTGAGGAAAAAGACAAAGTGTGGTATTGCTCATAACGGTTGGATAATTTAAAGGAAGATGTATAAATGAAAAAAATTGTTTACGAGTGTAATTATATTAATACTCCAATAAAGATTGACGGTCTTCTAAACGAACCTGCGTGGAAGAAGGCAAAAGTATTAAATTTTTTTGAAATAAATACCCGCAAGAAACCTATAAGTAAAACTGAAGGCAGGCTACTCTGGGATAAAAAATATCTTTATATAGGTTATAAAGCATACGATAAGGATATTTGGGGTTATTTTAAAAAACGCAATGACCCGACCTGTCAGGAAGACGTTTTAGAACTGTTTATTAAAACAAATCCAAAAAATGAACCTTACTATAATTTTGAAATTAATCCTTTAGGAACAATTTATGACGCTTTTAGTCCAAAAATGTATGCAGGCGGTGAATTTAATCACAGGTGGAACAGGTGGGACTGTCCCGGTATTAAACGTGCCGTATTTATCAAAGGTACGCTTAATAACTGGCATGATGTTGATGAATATTGGCAATTAGAAGTTGCAATACCGTTTAAAAGTCTGGAAACCTTAAATGGTAAAATACCGGATAATGGGGATGAATGGAAATTTCACTTGTCCCGTTATGATTATTCTGTATATCTTCCAAACGGGGTAGAATTGAGTTCCTGTTCACCTTTTATAAAGAATATTGATTTTGGTTTTCATATGTCGGAAGGCTGGATAAATTTAAAATTTAAAAGATAGAAGATGTTTGTGTACTGTCAAAATAATTGAAAATTAAAGAGCATAAGAACACTGGAACATTAGAACATTGTGTTAGAGGAGGAACCATGAACAAAATGAGCAAGAAAATATTTTGCATGCTGGTCTTTGCTGTTTTTGCAAGTTTATCTGCGGTTAATTTATTTGCCAAAGAAGACCCGTATGATACAATAGCCAGAGAACTTTCTGACGCATCAAATCTTTTAACCCAGCATAAAGTTGCTATTATGCCTTTCGCTTATACAGATAAAAGAAAATCAGACGGTGGAATAATTATTGCAGAACGGCTGACAACCCGTATTGTCAAGTTAAAGAAACTACAGGTCATTGAAAGAGAACTGCTCGAAAAAGTTGTACAGGAATTACACTTGGAGTCTTCAGGAATAGCGGATGTTGAAACCACAAAACAGCTTGGGAAAGTATTAGGTGTTGATGCAATAATCACCGGTACTCTTTTAGATGTCGAAGATGGTCAGGTTGAAATTAACGCCAGGATGATAAAAACAGAAACTGCGGAAGTTATTGCTACGGCAGTTGCTGAGATAAAAAAAATATGGTCCGATGTCTCGACAACACAGCCTCAAATTCAACAAGGTCAGCCTGTATACCAGCAGCCGGCATATTCGCAGCCCGCTTATCAGCAGCCTTCAGCTTCTTATAGAAAGCCAGGCGGCGGTTTTGTAGATATGTTTATAGGTTCAAGCGGCGGATTGATGAATTTATCGTTTGAAAACACTGTATATCCTATAGATGAAGTAGACCTGTCATTTGATGTAAACGGTTCAGGGTTTTTAGAGAACACTTACACTTTTAGAAAAATAAGTTTTGAAAAACTTGAAACAAACAGTGCAAGCAGGCCTATCGGAATCCGGTTTGGGGGATTCGGCAAAACCTTCGGGGCTGATTTTGAAATATCATATGTATCGCGACAGTTAAAAAAACAGGACACAATCATGACTCTTAATGACGCAAAAACTTCCAGTTTTCAATTTTATAACGATGGTTATATAAATGTGGGCATACTTACCTTGTTATCAGGCGATCTTTTAATGCGTTTAAGCGACAAGGTCATCCAGCCGTATCTTGGTATGGGCCTGGGGTTGACTCTGAACAAAGTCACGTCACCGTGGATATATCAATATCACGGTTCTGTATATGAAAAACCGCTTAGCCAGGTAACACCAGGATTTTTGTTCAGGATTCCGATAGGTATGCGAATCATGATAGGTGAGAAAACTTCTATATTCGGCGAATATCGTTATGCTTTCAATACGTGTAGTATTGACAGAGGTATAAAAAGTGAAGTTGACACTATATCAATATCAATGAACCAGATTCTTTTCGGTTTAGGCTTTGGTTTTTAGATTTTATAATTGTCTTGATGTAATTTTTCCGTATATTGTAGTGGCTTGCCCTTGGCAAGCCGAAAGGGAGGTAAATTATGCCTAGTGATTTTAGTTTTGATATAGTTTCACAGATTGATTTACAAGCGATAGATGATGCTGTTAACATTGCAATGAAAGAAATAATCAACAGATATGATTTAAAAGGGACAAATTCCAAAATTGAATTTAACCGTACTGAAAAAACAGTTATTTTGTCTGCAGGTTCAGATTTTCATCTTAAACAGATAAAAGCTGTTTTATTGTCAAAAATGGCAAAAAGAGGAGTAAGTAATAAATCGCTAACAGTTAAAAATACTGAAACCAATTTAAGCGGCGCTGTAAGAGAAACAAATAATGTTGTCAGCGGTATAGAAAAAGAACTTGCCAAAAATATTGTAAAGGATATAAAAACACTTAACCTGAAAGTCCAGTCTGCCATACAGGACGAGCAAATAAGGGTTACTAGCAGGGCTAAAGACGACCTCCAGACTGTAATTAGTTTTATTAAATCCAAAGATTACCCGATACCGCTCCAGTTCGTAAATTATAGATAACAGTAGATATTTATTTCCTTTCTTTCTTCTCACCTTGTGAGAAGATGAAACCTGCCTATCGGCAGGCAGGGATGAGAGGAATATAATAAGATTTTAAGCGGGTCGAAAATAAAAATATATGACAGGAAAAAGTATGCCAAAAGTATTTTTTGCTAACATTGAAGTAGACAGTCTCGAAGCGGAATCAACCTTACCTGCAAAATTCAAGAGGATGATTAATAATCTTAATCTTTCAAAAAAGGTTAAGGATAAAAAAGTTGTTGTTAAAATGCATTTGGGCGGGAATTTAGGTTATACTACAATACACCCGTTTTTTGTCAGGATGCTCGTACAGATGCTGGTAGAAGCAGGTGCAAAATCGGTAAAAGTAATGGATGGTTCAATAGAAGGTGCTGTCGCCCGCGGTTATACTCAGGAAGTAATCGGCTGTCCCGTTGTTTCGTGTTTCGGGAAAGACGGGAAACATTTATTAAAAGAAAAGATAGGTTTCAGAAGTCTTGACGATGTTTTATTTGCCGGTGAAGCCCTTGATTCGGATTTCTTTCTGGATTTATCACATGTTAAAGGGCACGGTGATTGCGGTTTCGGTGGAGCCATTAAAAATATAGCTATGGGAATTATTCCCGGGCAAAGCAGAAGAAAATTACACGGGCTTGAAGGCGGGCTGAGTATTGATAGAAGCAAATGTGTTTTCTGTCTTAAATGTTTCGATTCCTGCCCCAATGGTGCAATATCAACCGATAAAGCTAAAAAAGAAATAAGTTTTTTCTTCCATAATTGCACATATTGCCAGCATTGTTCTTTAATATGTCCTGAAAAGGCTATAAAAATGGAAGGCAGTAAATTTGAAGCTTTCGCCGAAGGGCTGGCGATAGTTGCCTCTAAATTTTTGAAGAAATTTAAACCTGAAAACTTACTTTTTATAAATTTCCTTACCAACATTACAATCTTTTGTGATTGCTGGGGTTTCAGTACTGCTTCACTGGTCCCTGATATCGGAATTTTATGCTCGGAAGATATAGCGTCGATAGAAACGGCATCTTTGGATATGATTAAAACGGAAAATTTTCTGCCGGGTGGTTTACCTAAAAACCGGAAATTACTGGATAAGGGTAACCACTTGTTTGAGAAAATTCACGCAAGGGACCCTTACCTGATGATAAAATATATGGAAAAACACTATGATTGTGAATCAAAATATCAGCTTGAAGAAATAAAATGAAGATAAAATCAAATATGGATAAAAAAATAAGTTTTCTTGACAAATCGTCGCTTGATAGTTTTTTTAAATTGTTGGATAATGCATTTCCCGGTGAGGGTCCTTTTGACAGAACTTGGCCTCACGCATGTGATAGATTAGAAAAGAATTTCAAAAAGCATTTAATTATAAAAGATAAAAGTAAAGTTATAAGCCACGTCGGGCTTCTTCCGATGAACTTGATGGTAGACGGTTCGATTATAAAAGTCGGCGGGATCGGGCAAGTAGCCACACATACAGATTATCGCGGACAGGGATTAATGAATCTGCTCCTTAATCAGACAATCAGAATTATGAAAGAGCAGGAATATGATATTTCCTGGTTAGCCGGCGACAGGAAAAGATACAATAGTTTTGGCTGGGAAAATGCCGGTATGGTTTACAGGTTTTATATAACAGATAGAACGGTAAAGAATATTAATATTTTGAAAAATATTAATAGCAGGGATTTTAAGGTTAAATTTTATAAAGGCGAAAACAGATATTTGAAACAAATCAGGGATATGCACGTAAAAGAAAAATTCGGGTTAAAAAGAAACGGTGAAGAATATAAAGTTTTATTCGGCGGATTAAAAAAGGAAACATACCTGGCGGTTAAGAATAATAAAGTCCTGTCGTATATAACAATACAAAAGTTTAAAGCAAATGTTAAAAATACAAAAGTACGTGAATATGGTGGTGATATAGAAGGATTAAAATTTTTAATTAAATATATCGTTGAAAAATTTAAATTAGAATTTTTAACCGTTAATGCGCCGGTATTTTTCAGTAAATATAGAGAAGTTTTATTTGAATGTTCTTCAAGTTGGGAAATCGTTTCCAGCGGAATGATAAAAATAATCAATTTGGAATCATTATTGAAAAAGTTTACTAACCAGATGACAAAAAGATTAAAAAGTACCGGTTATAAAAATAAGAAAAATATAACCCTGGTAATTTCAGAAAATAACCAATCTGCAACGTTACAGGTTGGTGAAAGCGTGAAAGTAATAGATAAAGAATCTTCAGATAGATTGGTGCTTTCTGAAATAGATATGGTCAGGTTATTGTTCGGCATGTCAAAGCCGTCGGACAATTTTCAGATTAGCGGTGATAAAATGATTTTAGACAGTATATTCCCGTTAAATTTCTTTATCTGGTCGCTTGAAAAGGTATAGAAACGTATTTTATTGTTTCATGCGTTGGTTGTCGTATAATTTAATAAGATTTTCAATCTCGAGTTTTTTATCGTTTTCTATTACAATTGGTTGATGTTCCTGAATAATCTTATTTGTTTCATTTTTTAACCGCGTTTTAAAAGAAGTTTTACCGGTACTTTTCCACTTTTCGTATGGATTTCTTGACATTAGCTTTGGGTACCATATTTCGCTTTTAAAAAGTTCAAATGTTAATTCTCTGTCTATAAACTTACCCCCGGGACCTACTTCCATAAGTTCATTAATACTTTTTTCCAAATTGTTAGTATTTATACCTGACATGTAATGTCTGGCATAATCTATAATCTCGTTACAGAAAACAAGCAATTCATTTGAAGTGCCTGAAGCGGAACTTATCCATCCGACATCATGGACAAGGTTTGAACCCGAAAGAATGTTAAAAATTATTGATGACGCGCATTCAAAAGATGCCTGTTCATCAACTTCATGAGCATCAGTAACACCGGCAGTTCCAAAAGACGGTATCCGGTAATGTCTGGCAATTTGTGCAATTGCGGTATTCATTAATTGTAATTCGGGAGAACCATAAGTGAAAATCATGTCACGCATATCTAAAGTAGTGAACACGCCTCCAAAAATAACAGGTGTACCTTTCTTGTAATTTTGAATTAATACAAGTCCGCTAAGTAACTCTGCAAGACCGCTTAATAAAGTACCGGTTAAAGTTATAGGAGCAGTTCCGCCGGCCATTGGAGCAGGAGTATTAAGTATGGGTAAACCATAATCAACTGCTTTGAAAAGTTTTTCCAATGAATGGGTAGTATGTTGTAAAGGAGAGACCGGTTCCGTGTAATATATTAAATAAGGTTTGGTTAGAAAATTTTCTTTTGAAGACGATATTATACTACAAATATCAACAATTGTTTCTAAACTTTTGTGGTCATGTGAAGTGATGATAATTGGTTTAACTGAGTTTTTTAGAACGCAATATATTTCATGTACATCTCTGACTTCATTCGGGACATCGCTGATATGAGCCATTGCCATAGTAAAATCAATATTTTCAAGAGCATCTGCTATTCTTGAGTTTTTTTCACATTCTATAGAAGTATAAGGTTTACGGGTACCGTCTATTTCAATTAAATTTGGACATGTAAGACCTGCTCCAAAATATACATTTTTATCTTCAAGTTTCATCTTTAACAGTCCTTTCCTGTCATAAATATGAACGGAAGGGGGGCTGTTTCTTATAGATTCTTCTACAAGATGCGCGGGAATCTTTACGATGTTCTTCTTTTCAATTTTGCAGCCGATTGAACTGAGAATATCAAGCGCTTTTTCATGCTGGAACACAACTCCTACCCGTTGTAAAACTTCAAGTGCAGCTAAATGAAGTTTTTTAATTTCGTCTTCTGACAACAGAGAAAATTGCGGTAGACTATTAATTGGTTTTATCATATTTTATCCCTCACAATAACCTGAGTTTTTTTCCTATACCTTTATTTATGGCTTTTTTATAAATTAATTTTCCTACCATTGCGTCGTGTACGGATAATCCGTAATTTGAATTCCATATTTTCTCTTTGTCATTTTTTCTTCCTGGTTTAATTCCTGCAATAATTTCCCCTAATTCTGAATACATGCCGGGTATTTTTCTCCCGGTTCTTTTTACATGTTCAGAAAATTGTTTCCAATCGTCAAGAATAATTTTGTCTACAGAGAATATCGCCTCGTCTGTCCAGGCGAGATTCAACTCTATGGGCAGTCCTAAAACTCCTTCCTTAAGCCATTCCTTTTTAACAAATGGTTTAACGTTTTCAGAACATGCTGTAATAACAATATCCGAGCCCGCGACCGCGTCTTCTGCCGTTTTAGCGGCTACAATATTTAAATTATAATTTTTACTCATCTTTTCAACGAACTTATTTTTGGCTGAGTCAAATATGTCATATGCTTTAATTATTTTAAAATTAACAGTTTCTTTTAACGCTAAAAGTTGGTATATGGCTTGTTCTCCCAGCCCGCAAATGCCGACAACCTGTGAATTCTTTTTTGCCAGGTATTTTGCCGCTATGCCTGTAACTGCTCCTGTCCTCATCGCTGTTTCAAAACCGCATTCCATAATAGCGTATGGCGCACCCGTTCCCGCGTCATTAAGGACAAGTATTCCCATTATATACGGCAATCCATATTTTCTTGCCTGGGGATAACCGCTGACCCATTTCATCCCTGCAGCTTTATATTTTGGAATATAAATAGGCATTGCGTGGATAAAAGCGTCGGGAAAAGTATGAATTCCCGGCTTGGGGGGCATTTCTACCTTTTTCTTTCCATGCTCAACGAGCCCCTTTTCTACTTCAGTTATAACTTCTTTCATTGACAAACCGAGACTAAGAACGTCTTCCCTGTTCAAATATAAAAATTCTACTTTTATATTTTTTTTCATTGATAGTGCCTCCTTTATTATATTAAAATACCGGCGGTGTGTTTGACGAAATTAATATCGCTTTTTTATTTCCCGGGTTAGAAAATTTATGGGGCAATTTCGAATCAAACAGCCAGCCGTCGCCTTCTGATATAAAGTAAGTTTTTCCGGCAAGCTCGAGTTTAAGTTTACCTTTAATGCATATTCCTGTTTCTGTCGAATCATGAATCAGCATTTCGTCGCCGGAGTTTCCGCCGGGGTAATATTTTTCAATAAACATCTGGATTTTACCCGGTTTTTCGCTGCTTATTAAAACCATTTCCATGTTTTTGCCGATTCCATGGATTTTTTTCATATTTTTCTTTTTTATGACCGGGTTATCTGTTTCAGATTTCTCCATTGAGAAAAAAGCGGCGAAGTTTAATTTAAGCGGGTCCAGTATTTTTTTTAAAGTGATAAATGACGGCGACGTGTGTCCCTGTTCAATACGGGATATAATTGCAGGAGAAACACCTGCTTTCACGGCTAAACTCCGGATACTTAAATTATTTTTTGTTCTCTGCTTTTTTAGAAGATAACCGACATCTTCAGAATAATCACTGCCTTTAATATGTTGCATAATGTATATCACCTTGTTGAATATAATATATCATACAATCTTATTTTTGTCAATAGCTATTTACTGAATACTTGACATTGACCTCAAGAATATTTAAAATGTAGCAGTAGAAGACGGCGGATATATTATTGTAATGGGAGAAGTTATGAATAAAACCAAAAGGTATTTATTATTCAAAAGCGTTTTATTAATCTTGACATTATGTCTTTGCACAAGTTGTACCACTAAATTAGATACCGGGGATGCAAACACGCATATTGACCGCGGGCTTGCGTATATATATTTGAGCGAGTACAAAAATGCTATAAAAAATTTTACCAAGGCAATAGAATTAGACCAAAAGAACCTGATGGCGTATTATAATCGCGGGCTTGCTTATGCCGTCCTGCAGGACTACCAGAATGCAATAAGTGATTTTAACAGGGTGGCAGAACTAAATCTAAAATATATACCGGCGTATTATAACCGCGGGATTGCTTATGCCGGTTTGAATAACAACCAGAATGCGATAGAAGATTTTAACAAGGTTATAGATTTAGATTCTAAATATATGCTTGCATATTATTATCGCGGGATTGTTTATTCCGGTTTGCATGACTACCGGAATGCAATAAAAGATTACACTAAGGCTATAGAATTAGATTCTAAATATGCGGTGGCGTATTATAACCGCGGGAACGCATATGTCGACTTGCGTGAGCATCAAAATGCGATGGAGGATTTTGCAAAGGCGACAGAACTAAATCCTAAACTTACACCAACAATCGAGTTCCTCAGACTTTTTAAACAAATAAGACCGTAAAACCATATGAAATCGTAGATGGCAACAAATTTAAATGTTAGATAACCTGTCTTACCAGAAAGATTCAGAACTCTATAACCTAATCTACCCGAACATTATTAAAGGTGAAAAAGATATAGCGTATTTCAGGCTTATCCTTTCCATTTTAATTGCTGTTCTTGTGCTGCTAATGGGGATAGCGAATAAATCATTTAATTTATCCGACAAAGTAAATCTTTTTATTACTTTGGTAGCTGCAGTTTATTCTGTTGTTCTCCTGGTCCTGTTCGGGATTGAAAAACATGTCAGGTTTGCCGGTTATATATCTTCCACCGTTGACATAACCCTCGTTTCCTTATCAGTTTACTTCAGCAGGTATGACCCTCATAATTCAATCATGTCTATTATGATTAGCAGTTCGTTTGCGGTATACATGCCTATAATACTTTATTCAATAAGGAGGCACGATCCTGTAAATGCAATATATACGGGTTTACTAGCCGGGTTTGAATATTTTGTCATAGTAATTATTATGTTTACCGGAAACAATTTTTATAATAACGGGATTTTACCGGCAGGTTATGGTACTAGTAACGATATAGTAAATGAAATGATAAAAGTGGCGATGCTGGTGCTTTGCGGTTATCTCGGTTACGCGATAGCTAAAAACTTTGATAAACTTTTTATTAAAGGGTTGATGGATAGAAAGGAAAAGGAATACATAAAGGATACTTTCGGAAGATATGTTTCGGATGAGATTGTGGATAAAATATTGCAGAAAAAAATACCTGTTGACGGCGAGAAAAGAACTGCCACTATAATGTTTGTTGATATTAAAAATTTTACAGATATGGCTGAAAAAACTGACCCGAAAATACTGATAACGGTATTAAACAGTTTTTTCTCTCTTGCAATAGAAAAAATCAGTTCGTATAACGGGATTATAGATAAATTTATCGGTGACGCGATAATGGTAGAGTTCGGTGCCCCGATTGCCGATAAAAAACACAGGGAAAATGCAGTAAGGTGTGCAATAGAATTGTGCAAATCTGTATCCGGTTTCAAAAATCCGGTAGAAGATATTGGTTTTAACTGGAAGATGGAGTTGGGAATAGGTATAAACTCCGGCGAGGTTGTGCTTGGAAATATCGGAACTCAAAAAAGAATGGAATATACAGCGTTGGGAGATGTAGTAAATATAGCATCACGTCTGGAAAGAATGACAAGAGAAATAAACAAACCGATTATAATAGGTGAACACACGTATTGTGAAGCGATTAAAGATATTATAGAATCGGAAACACATTTTAAAATAAAAGGGAAAAATAAGCCGGTAAAAGCATATGTTGTAAAAGTATAAAGTAATAAAGGGGGCGTTAATTGTGGGTAAGGTAGCTTTTGTATTGAGTGGCGGTGCGGCTAAAGGTTCGTTTCAGGTCGGCGTATTGAATTATTTAATGGGTGAAAAAAAAATAATTCCGGATATGGTTTTCGGTATTTCTACCGGAAGTCTGCAATCGTTTTGTGTTGCCCAGCATGACCTTGAGGTATTGAACGATTTGTGGAAATCTGTAACGAAAAGAAGCGATATTTGTTCTACCAGTATTTACAGGATATTAGGGTTGGTGTTTGGTTATTCCAACGGGTTACTGGAACTTAAAGGTCTTAGAAAAATTCTTGAGAAATATTTTGATAAAGAGAAAATAAAAAACTCTACAACAAGCATTTTTGTCGGTACGGTAAATATGCAAACAGCTAAATTGGAATATTGGGATAGAAACACTATAGATATCGACAAGATACTCGCTTCCTGCACTATTCCGATAATATTTCCTCCTATAAAATCCGGTGAGTATCAATTGGTAGATGGCGGTGTCCGTGATATTGTTCCTTTGAAAAAAGCTATCCAGGAAGGTGCCGACACCATTTATGTCGTGCCCTGCATGCCCCTGAATTTAACTGCTGAAAACAAAAAATACAAAAGTATAACTTCAGTGATATTAAGAGCAATAGACGACATAATGAAAAATGAAACGATGTTAAACGACGTCAATGTATTAAAGTTCAAAAACGAATTGCGGGGAAAAAGCGACTATTATAAAAATAAGTACCGCCATATAGAATGTAAAATTATTGACCCGTCAAGACATTTTATTGATGAACTCCAGTTTGAACATAAAGCCATTCTGGATGGTATACAGCATGGTTATGAAAGAGCAAAGGAAGTGGTAGGTTAATTATGTTTATGCAAAAATGTCTGACAAATCTGTTCAGGGCGGCTTCTGCTGAACCGGTAATGTTTGATGATTCTTCAAAGTTTATTATATTCAGCGACTGTCACCGCGGCGACGGCGGTTGGACTGATAACTTTGCGGACAACCAAAACACGTTTTTTCATGCACTGGACCATTATTATTCAAATGGTTTTACATATATAGAACTTGGCGATGGTGACGAACTTTTTGAAAATAAAAAATTTGCCGATATAAGACAGGCATACAGCCATATATTTTGGCTGATGAAAAATTTTCACGAACAAAAAAGGCTTTACCTTATATTCGGCAATCACGACAAGGAACGGCAGTGCCCCTCAAAAACCGAAAAAACGCTTTTTGGATATTTTGACAAACGCGAGGAATCATATAAGCCATTATTTGACGGTATTATTGTCCGTGAAATGCTGGTTTTACAGCATTCTAAAACAGGAAAAAAATTGTTTCTTGTTCATGGCCATCAAGGTGACTTGATTAACGATTATTTGTGGAAGGTAGGTAGGTTTTTTGTCAGGTATATTTGGCGGAACCTTCAATTGTTTGGTTTTAAGGACCCTACGAGTCCCGCGAAAGTATTTAGAAAATGTCTGAGAGTAGAAAAAAGTCTGATAAAATGGTCCAAAGATAATAACCAGACAATTATTACGGGACACACGCATAGACCAAGGTTTCCGCACAAAGATAAAGTTCAATATTTTAATTCCGGCAGCTGTGTCCATCCTCGCTGCATAACCGGTTTGGAAATAGAGAACGGAGAAATCACTTTAGTGAAATGGAGTGTTAAGAATGAAAAGGATGGAGTATTGAAAATTAAAAGAGAAATATTAGAAGGTTCAGAAAAAATATAGTAATTGGGGACGGTCCTCAATCCGGAAAACAGTAGAGTTCTAAGTATGAAAATTGTCGTATTAATCGGGAGTAGAAACGAAATCGGGCAGACAGCATCGCTTGTCAACGCTTTCTTAGAAGGCGCGGGTAAGAATAATGCTGTATGCGAAAAGATATTTTTGACAAAGAAAAAAATTGAACATTGCCGCCAGTGTGAAGACACCGGTTGGGGTATATGTAAAACTGAAGGCAAGTGCATAATTGATGATGACTTCAAAGCAATTGTAGATAGTTTAAAAAATGCCGATAAAGTTGTTATTGCTACACCTGTTTATTTTTCTGATTTGAGTGAAAGTCTTAAAACATTCCTTGACCGTTTTCGCCGTACATGCAGGCATGATTTCGGCAAGAAAGGCATTAGCGGCAAGCAGGTATTGGGTATATGTGTTGCCGGAGGCGGTGGCGGAGGTGCGCCGTTGTGTGTATTCCTTATGGAAAGAATCCTGAATACCTGTTGTCTTGATATAGTTGATATGATTCCAGCCAGAAGACAAAATCTTGGAATGAAATTGTCGGTTGCAAAAACTACCGGTGAATGGTTTTCAAAACCTTAGACTTTACGCAGAATGCGAAAAGTCTAATCTCGCCAAAGTAATAGTGCTTGCCCGCCAAAGCAATAGTGGCGGGGCGGATAATCCTTAATCTTTTAATCTTTCAATCTTTTAATATTTTTTTCCGGAGGTCCAAATGTCAAAATACGGTATTAGCAGGGAAAAATCACTTGAATTACTAAACCAGCATATTAAAAATCCGAATATGATAAAACATTGTTTAGCGACAGAAATTGTCATGTCGGACCTTGCGGAAAAACTTGGCGAAGACAAGGAATTATGGTCGCTTACCGGACTGCTTCACGACCTCGATGTGGAAATTGTCAATGCGGATTTGAATACGCATACTTTGGAGACGGAAAAAATATTAAAATCAAATAATGTAGATGATGTTATAATCGATACGATAAAGCGACACAACGAAAAGGCGCACGGGTTGAAAAGAGAGACAAAATTTCACCATGCGCTTGCCGCCGGCGAGACAATAACAGGTATAATAATTGCGACAACGCTTGTCTATCCTGACAAGAAAATAGCTTCCGTTAAGCCCAAGTCAATAGTAAAAAGGATGAAAGAAAAATCTTTTGCAGCATCAGTAGACAGGGACATAATAAGGGAATGTGAAAAGATAGGTTTTACTGTTGATCAGTTTGCGGAAATCTGCCTCACAGCCATGCAGAAAATAAGCTCAGATTTAGGTTTGTAGATGTCCTCAAATCATTCTTAGAAATTGTAACCGGCAGATAATCTTAATGTGTTATAGGTTGTATAAGAATGCATTGCGTATAATAACTCTGCCTGTAAATTCTTCTTTTTAGAAACTGCTCCTATCCCTGTTGCGAAGTAGAAACCCGGGAACCTCTGTTCGTTTGAATCTTTATAAACATCACTCCCGAAAAATGCCGCAAGACCAAGGTGCATGGTAAGATAGGGGGCTATCCCGTTCTTTTTAAAATCGCTTACTTGTACTATCCCGTACCACGGCAAAAACATAAAATTATCTTTCCCGGCACCGGTTTGTACACGAGGGAATTCGATAGCCAGTCCCATGCCTAATCTGATATTATTATGTACGGACAATAACGTTTCACCTGCCAGTGTAACACCCGGTCTTACATGAGTTTTGCCGGTGCTGCCGCTTACAGTTGTAACATGATTAGTTCCGGCAAAATCCAGCGCGATTTTTACGGTATTAACTGTTTTACTTTTGTTTTTTTTAGTTTCCTTTACCGTATTTTCTTTTTTGCTTTCCCATTCAATTTTTTCTATATCTTTTCTTTGTATTTCCTTAGACTGGTTTTCCATTTCTATTTTAAACGTGTCTCCGCCTTCTCCTATGATTTTGCCTTTCAGTATATCACCATTTTTCAAATGGATGATATCTGCTGCAAAAAGAGTAGAACTGATCATAACAGACAAAAGAACCGCAACAAACTGTTTAGTCATACATCCCTCCCGCTTATTTCGTTTAAATATAGTTGCCGTAATAATTATATTAAGAAACCCTAAAAAAGCAATAAAAATCTATTTTTTTGAGTCCCCTACCGGAGATCAAAAAAATGATCCCGAGCGTAGACGAGGGATAATCATCTTAGAGTCCCCTACCGGAGACCAAAAAAATGATCCCGAGCGTAAGCGAGGGATAATCACTTGGAGTTACCTATTGGATTAACACACGGACCTCGGACACCTTTTTCTATTGATTTTTTTGGAAAAGTTTATATAATAAAAACATGCATAAATGTGAAGAACAGAGAAGATTTGTCAGGGTAATGCTGGACCTCCCGTGCAATTTTTCGTTACAAAGCAAATTGGACAAAAATATGGAAGGAAGAATTGTGGATTTATCTCTAGTCGGAATTTCTCTTGAAACTAGCGAGCAAATCTCGATAGGTGAAAACCTCAAATTTAGTCTATTGCTTTCTCCCGGAGTTGACTGTGAGTTTTTCGGAAAAGTTGTCCATATGATAAAGAATAATGAATATGGAATCAAACTCACGCAAATTGACAATCCTACCAGAAATAAACTTGGGAAATTTGTTATTGAACAGTTGAAAGAGCAGAACCGTATTATTAGAATGTTTATGGAAACAAAAAGATACGAACAAATCCCAAAAAATGATTCCAAATAAATTTCTGCATACCTTTAAAACCAAATTCTTGAGTTACAATGCTTAATTATGAATAATAGGAGAATATTGCCAATTTTTAATATGAAAAAACCCATAAAAGCAATTATATTATTATTATTTCTGTTGATAGCTGTTTCAGTTTCCGGCGGGTACCGGATAATTAACGCACAGCAGAAATCACCGCTGAAGTCAAAGGGCATAAGTTTTCAGGATTATGTTCCTGGTGAAATACTTGTAAAGTATAGAAAAGGATTTAGCAGTTCTCAGGTTAAGGCACTTCATGCTGTTAAGGGTTTTTCAGGAATCAGTACTTTCTTTGCAACGCACGAAAAAAAAGAATTAGTCTATCGTATAAAAATCGCAGCCGGGCAATCAGTAGAGGATGCTGTTGCCGGTTACCGCCTGAACCCGGACGTGGAATATGTCCAGCCGAATTATTTATATCATTTTTGTTCTACTCCTAACGATACTGATTTTACAAAACTGTGGGGACTTCATAATACAGGTCAGACTGTTAATGGTGTTGCCGGTACGGCGGGTGCCGACATACATGCGCCCGAAGCTTGGGATATAGCCGCCGGTACAAGCGTTATTACTATTGCAGTTATAGATTCCGGTGTTGCACTTCAGCATCCTGATCTGGCAGCAAACATCTGGATTAACCCGAGAGAAATCGCAGGTAACGGAATCGACGACGATAACAACGGTTATATAGATGATGTTAACGGCTGGGATTTTTCCGATAATGATAATGACCCCACTGATTTTAACATACATGGCACTCATGTTGCAGGCACTATAGCAGCAATTAGTAATAATAGTACCGGCATAACCGGTATATGCTTGAATGTGAAAATTATGGCATTAAAAATCATGGGAGTTTCCGGGATGATGACTACAGATAAAGCTATCCCCGCTATAAATTATGCCGTTGCTAAAGGCGCCAAGGTGATAAATGCCAGTTGGGCTAGTCTCGAAGGAACCGACGCACCGGGTGATTTACTTCGTGATTCAATATCATCGGCCGGTAATGCAGGGGTTTTATTTGTAGCAGCAGCAGGAAATGACGGTACTAACAATGATTCAAATTCAGTTTACCCGGCAAATTATTCACTTGACAATATTATTTCAGTTGCAGCAACGGACCAGAATGATAATTTAGCGGTTTTTTCAAATTACGGTTTAACAAAAGTAGATGTAGCAGCACCCGGTGTAAATATTTACAGCACTATACCGACATTTAGTTTCGGTGCACCTCTCACCATATACTCTAAAAATTTTGATACTGATACTGTCGGGCAAGTACCTTCAGGCTGGTCAAGAGGCGGTGTACTTAGCAGCTGGGCGGTAACTAATTCTTTTTCTGCAACTGCGCCGAATAGTTTAACAGATAGTCCTGCCGGAAATTACTCAAATAATACAGCATCATGGGTAGGGTATGATTCGCTTATTCCAAAAACAAAAGATAGCCGATATATGCTTAATTTCTTCATTAAATATAATCTTGAGCAGGATGCCGATTATCTGTTTACAGTTCTATCACCTGATAAAACAGATTGGCAGGCTTTAGGTACTGATTCATGGACCGGTTCAAACGGCGGGGGTTCTGTCGTTGCATCAACAATTACCGCCGTAGTAGAGTTAGGCTGGTATTTTGGTTTCGGATTTTTTTCTGATTCAGTTAATGTTGCTGACGGTGTCTACATCGATAATCTTACGGTTACCCGGGAACAGATGTCAATTGCCTCTTATGATTATACATATGAGCAAGGTACATCTATGGCTGCACCCCATGTATCGGGTTTGGCAGGTTTGCTGTTGTCCGGGAAATCTAACCTGACAGTCGCACAGCTGAGGGCGTTAATACTGGACGGTGTAGATTTTAAATCGGGACTTGCCGACAAGCTGGTTACCGGCGGCAGGATAAATGCATATAATTCCGTCAAACTTCTTAATTCTGCACCCGTATTATCATTTACCGGCGAACCAAATTACACCGCCGGCGGTTTGTATCCCGACATGGGTAACACATCGACAACATTTGTGTTCAGAGTAAAATATACCGATCCAAATAACATCGCACCTGAAACTACATATCCCAAACTTCACATTAAAAAAAATAGTGTTGAGATTTTTGGTTCACCTTTCACAATGACAGCAGCAGATACAAATACATATTCAGCAGGAAGAAAATATACATATTCAGCAAGTTCATTAGCAAGCGGTAACAACTATACTTATTATCTCGAAGCGCAAAATAAATACGGTATTCCGGCGACAGGCACACCAACAACCCCGGTTGATGCACCTGACGTTCATATAATTATTTTACCCGGTGATGCCAAGGTTTTCGGCGGTGTAAAAGGTTATATCCAACCCGATAAGGGTGAAGAAGCTAAAATAAGGTTCCTGCCTGCCTCAAATGGTACGGTGAAAATAAAAATATATACGCTTAAAGGTGATTTAGTCTGGGAAGAAACTGTAGACGCCGTATCGGGAGTTGAAAATATAGTCAGCTGGGCATGTGAAAATTCAGGCGATGATAAAGTTGCTCCCGGCATCTACCTTGTTCATGTAAAAGGTTCCGGTGTTGATGTAAAGAAAAAAACCGCAATCGTACGATAATGAAAAAATTATTCTTTTTACTTTGTTTACTTTGTATTCTGTCCCCTGCAGGTATTTACCCGTCAGGATCGGGTACATCCGGGGGTGTTGTTTTTTCTTTACCTGCCAGCGTGAAAGCGTCCGGTATGGCTGAGGCTTACACTGCTTGTGACGGCGATTTATCATCTGTCCATTACAACCCTGCAGGTATCGCGTCAATGAAAAACAACCAATTATCGTTATTTTACAGGCGGGGAATTGCAGAAGATAATTTTAGTTCAATTGCTTACGGTGCTGTTACAAAAGCAGGAGTTCTTGCCTGCAGCATACTGTATTATTCTGCCGGGAATATTGAGTTAATTGACCTGAACGAAAATTCGGAAACGGTAAATGCGCAAAGTGATTATCTCGGCACTTTATCTTATGCCCGCACAATAAACAAAATCTCATTAGGGCTAAATTTTAAATTTCTTAAATCCACGCTGGTTCAGGAATTCAATTCCACCGCATTGGGATTTGACACAGGCTTGCTGTATAACGGGGAGGGATTCGGGGTCGGACTATCGCTGTTGAATGCAGGGACAAAATTAAAATATCAGGATAAAAGTTTTTCTTTGCCGCTAACTGTAAAAGCAGGTGTTTCCTACTGGCTGATTGAAAAACCGAATTATAATATGGTCGCTGATTTTGACATATCGAAACAAAACGATACTAAGCTCAAAGAAAATGTTGGCTGTGAGTTTTCATTTAAAGATACATATTTTTTAAGGACCGGTTATAAAATTGGCTATGACGAGGACACGTTGTCGTTTGGAATCGGGGTTGCTCAAAATAATATTTCTGTTGATTACGCCCTGTCTTTAATGGGTGAATTGGGGCTCACTCATAATATCGGGTTTTGTTTCAAATTTGGCGCTGAAAATACAGCTGAGGAAGACTACTCGATACATTCTGAGCTGATTCCTGAATCACAGGCAAAAGAAGAGAAAGCACAGCAGAAAAACCCTAATAAATATGTAGAAGGGTCAGAAATGCTGGACGCTAAAACTAAAATTAAGGTACAGGGATATTACGATAAAGGTAATCAGCTTATGGGAAATAAGGATTATGAAGGTGCAATGGCTGAATTTAAAAAAGTTTTAATGTTTCTTCCTAACCATAAACAGTCAATTGATAAAATAAAAAGATGTAAACAACTCATGCCTGAAGAAGAAAACGAATAACAGTAAAGAAAATACAACCCTGCCTCAAATCACCGGAAGGAGAATCAAAATGAAAAGTAAAATAGTACACGAATTAAACCCCATCAAGCTCCCCAATCCTAAACATACCGGCGGTAAAACTGTAATGGAGGCGCTTAAAAAAAGAAGTACCGTCCGCACTATTAGCGACAGAAAACTTCCTGTACAGTTACTGTCCAATCTTCTCTGGGCGGCATTCGGAGTAAACCGTAAGAAAGGACCATTCGGGACTCGTGGAAGAACAGCCGCATCAGCCAGTAATTCACAGGAAATAGATATTTATGTCGCTATGCAGGAAGGACTCTATCTTTACGAAGCGGTTCCTCACCGGCTCGTTCCCGTTAGAGCAGGAGATTTCCGTAAGATGGCTATCAACTCTGGACAGGGTAATGCCGGTGCAAACGCTCCGGTACGTATTATTTATGTCGTGGACCTTGATAAATTCAGTAAGGCAGGGTTTCAGGAGCCGGGCTTGTATAATCCCGAGATACAGAAATCTTATTATTATGTCGATACAGGTCTCATTGCAGGTAACGTTGCTTTATTCGCTGCCTCACAAGGTTTGGCAGCCTGGTTCCATAATTGCCAAAAGGCGAGTCTTGTAGCAATGTTAAATTTGCGGACAGAGCAGATTGTGCTCTTTGCACAGACAGTAGGTTGGCCCTCGAAAAGTTATTTTAAATCTTAAATCTTGCTTCATGTCTTTTTCATCAGGTGTCATGACCTCGGACCTCGGACCTCGGACTTCGGACGTCTTTGTCTCTGTCTCTTGCTTCATGTCTTTTTCATCAGGTATCATGACATTGGACCTCGGACCTCGGACTTCGGACGTCTTTAAACTTATTATTATGAAAGACAATAAATCCAGTAAAACTGCAATTTGGGTAGCTGTTTGCCGCAGTATAGCTAATATTCCGGTCGGGGATGAAACAATTTGCAATAACCCGGTTGGAATACAATTAGTCCATGGCAAAGCAAAAAAAATTATTAACCTGATTCAAAAATACCCTAATATATTTTGGAAAATATTTGGTTTGTTCAGCCCGGCAATATTAAGTGTCTTTTGGATAAAACTGCGGACAAGAGTCATCGATGATATATTATTGAAATTTGTTGAAGAAAAAGGCGAACAATTAATAATTTTAGGCGCCGGATATGATTTCCGGGCAGAGACATTAAAAAACAAGCTGAAAGATATTCCCGTATTTGAAGTCGACCACCCTGCTACTCAGAATAGCAAGAGACGCTTTTTGAAAGAATTAGGAATGAGCAGTTCTAATGTCAGGTATATCCAGTGGGATTTTGAAAGAAACGAAATCAGCCTTTTAGGGAATGTTCTTAAAAATTCAGGTTTTGATAAAAATAAGAAAACATTGATTATTTGGGAAGGTGTCATAATGTACCTTACAGAACAAGCCGTTAGTAATACCTTGCAGGTATTATCAAATTTAATGAGTAAGGATTCTCTTCTGGTGTTTGAATATTTTCAAAAAGAAAGTATAAAAAAAGAAAATCCAATTAGCCGTCTGATTAGTAAAATCGGTGTACAAAAACAAGAACCGTTTAAATTCGGATGGCAGCCGGAAGAACTCCCAGGTTGGTTTGAAAACAGGGGATTCAAAATCGAAAAAGATATGAATGACGAAGAAATTGGAAATAAATATCTAAATGAAAACAACAGGAGCAAATTTAAGAAAGTAAGAAAAAACTGGAGATTTCATTTAGCGATTGCCGGGTTAAAGTAAAGGACAAGATACGTAATTATTATGCATAACAGGTGTGGATCCGGTATTATAATAAAAAACTTGACATTTCTTAATTTTTATGTTAATCTGTCTATAGTAGGTTAACATAGGTTAATATGGTAAATGGAGTTAACAAGGGAGGATTACAATGGAAGATAAATATATTACTATACCAAAACTTGCCCAGATTATGGGCATTTCGCGTATTGCGGTTTATAAAAAAGTTAAAAAAGGAGAAATTAAAGCAATAAAAATTGGTAGGAATTACGCTATAAATAGAAAGTTAATTGATAATATCTTTGGTAAAGAATTAAATTCACAGGACAAAATAGAAATTGATACTGCCGTCCGGAAAACAGTAAAGGAATATGGGGAAGTGCTTAAACTCCTGGGTAGAGAATAATGAAACAAATCACAATAAAAGAAGTGGAATATCTTTCGTTCCGGTTGGCGAAAGAAATAATGTCTTTTAATGAGCCGATACCCAGTTTCTCCACTCGTTTTCCAAATAAATTAGAAAGTTGCATTGCGACACCGTTTCAAAGTTTTTCCGGCAAATCTCTTTATCCTTCTCTTATTGAAAAAGCAAGCATACTTTTTTATCTTATGGTTAAGAATCACCCGTTCCAAAATGGTAATAAAAGAATTGCAATGACAACAATGTTTGTGTTTTTTCATAAAAACATGAAATGGTTGGAAGTAAATACTCAGGAACTTTATAATTTTACCATCTGGATTGCCCAAAGCCCGTCAAAACTTAAAGATGAAACTATAAAAGCAATTGAAAAATTTTTAAAAACGTATATAGTAAATCTGTAGAATTTCAGGGATTAACACACGGAGTTCGGAGCTACAGCACCGAACGAGTATGAATTTTCTTGATTTTTTGCGTAATATTAATATAATTAAATTATAAATTGGGAACCATTTGAAAAACAGCGTTTTAATTACCGTAAAGTGAAAAAGCAAAATATTTGAAGATTTTTTAATTTGCCGGAACATTCAATAATTTGGTAAAAAAATATGGCTGTTAAAATTTTAATTGTTGATGATGTTGAGGAAACAAGAAAACTTCTAAGAGAAGTTTTAGAAATAGCCGGTTATGAAGTGCTTGAAGCTAAAAACGGAGTTGAAGCTTTACAGAAAGTAGAAGAACATCTTCCAAACCTGATTTTAACGGATTTAATGATGCCTCAAATGGACGGATTTACTTTAAATTCCAAATTGAAACAAAACGAAAAAACAAAAAATATACCCGTAGTAGTAAGTACGTCCCACAAAGACATTCACAGGGTTTTTAATGCATCCGATAAAACTGCTATAGCCGGATTCATAGAGAAGCCGTATAAAGTGGACGAAATATGGTCAATAATAGAAAAACTGCTCAAAAAATAATAATTTGTGCAGCATCCATTCTAATTTTTAACAATTCAGCAGTACACTCCAAAACTGATGTAAATAACTATCTAAAAACCGCAACTGAAAAATACAACAAACAAGATTTATCAGGTGCGTCTAAAGATATTGCTAAAGCGGCTAAATCCGGGAAAAGTGAAACAGATTTAGCGAAAATAAAGAAAAATGTTGCAGAAGCTTATTTTAAACGTGCAGGCGATAAATATAACAAAGACGATCTCTACGGCGCTATTGATGATTTTGAAAGCGGTTTAAAACTGCAAAACTCCGAATCAGCAAAAAACATTATGGGATTGTGCCTGAGCGAAATTATACAAAAACTTTATGTCGGGCAAAAGGATTATCAGAAATCAATAGTTTATCTGGAAAAACTGATTAAATTATACCCGGAAGACAAAGATTACAAAGAAATGTATGATATCGCCAAGAAACATGTAATTAAAGGCGTGGAAGCTCTTCCCGGGGTTGAGTCCCGCCAGGAAACTAAACGTATAGAAAGATTATTTGAATTAATGGAATCCAGGCTGCAAAGGCAGGAAGAGGTACTGAAAAGTTATAACGACCGTCTTGCCATGGAAATTCGCAAAGATGCCAAAGATGCAAAAATAGATAAAGAAAAATTTTTAAAAGATATTGAGAACACGGTAAATGTAAAGAAAAAGAATATTGTTTATACCGTTGGACTCGTAACTTTCGCTACAATGTGTGTTGCATTTTTTATATTTTTCCTGGCAGCGTGGTTCTTCAGGAAGAAGTCGAGTAAATATATGGAGATATACAACAGGAGGGAAGTTAACGGCCGGATTATTTCGGATGTATCCGTAAGTTTGCCTTATAAACAGGAAGAAGAGCCAAATCAAAGAATGATTGATGAACTTGAAATAATAAAAAGGGATTTAAACGGAGTGTCCGATTCAAAAGCTATCGAAGACGCTTTACAGCCGTATCTGGACTGCAATAATGAGTTTGTAAAAATAGCCGCTGCCGAGATTTTATTTACTCACGATAAAATAAAAGCACTTGGCATACTTAGTGTATTCCTGAACAGTCCCAATGCTTCAGTAAGAAGCAGCGCGGTAAAAACGTTAGGTGAACTGTCATCTCCCGAGGCGATTGAAATATTGTATGATTTTGTAAAAAACACTGAAGATGCCGGACTTAAAAAGGAAATAATCAAGTGTTTTATAGAAATATTGAAAAATACCGAACAGGTATTTCCGAATAATTTAACGGAAAAAATAAGAAAATATATTTTTGAAATCAAATCCAAGGAAATGTGGATTGTTGAATAACAGGAGTTTTTAATGGCTGTTAAAATGGACGATTTAAAAGACAGGTGGGCTAAAATAGAAGCCGAACTAAAAAAAAGAGAGGTAGATTTACAGGACAGCTTGTCTAAAAAAGAACAGGAACTATTGGAATTGAATATTAAAACAGCAGAAGAAAAAAATAAACTGGAAGACTCTTTTAAAAAGGAATTAGAAAAAAAAGAAAGCGAAAAACACGAACTTTCTGTCTTGTTGGAGAATCTTGAAAAAGAGAATAGTCTAAACAAAGAACAGTTGAGAAACAAAAATCACGAATACGAAGAACTAAAAAATAAAATCGACGTTAAATCAGAAGAAGTCCAAAATATAAATGAAAAGATGTCTTCTAATGACGTTCGTTGGCAGGAGAAAGTAAAATCCCTCCAGGCAGAGAATGCTGCATTGGAAAAGAAATTCTTCGAATACAGAAACCAGCCTTTAAACAAGATAAGTGAAGAAACAAAAGATGCCAATATAATCAAAGAACGCCACAAATGGGAACTTAAAGAGTTACAGAAAAAATATGACGAAGAAAAAAATAGAATTCTTAAAGATTTAATCCACGAACAAAGTCAAAAAAAAATATGGCAGTTTATCAGCTTTATTTTAGTCCTGGTTATTTTAGCACTATTAGCCCTAAGATTTTTCCCCCAAATATTACGCCTATTGCCAATATAATTCAGCAGTAACCAAGTCTTATTTGTAGTCGCACGCCCTCGCTCGCCCGCCAACGGTTTAGTGGTGGGGCGTGCTATAGCGTTTAGCACTCACTATGAACTATGAGCTAACCCAATGCTAATAAAACACTTAAAATCTTGTCCCTCATTCATAGCCGGTGATAACACTATCCTGCGTGAACTCTTACACCCTGACAAAGCCGACTTAAATCTCCGGTACAGTTTAGCCCACGCAGTTCTTAAACCCGGTAAAACCTCACAACCCCACAAACTGAAAACCTCCGAAGTTTACTACATTCTGGAAGGCAAAGGCAAAATGCACATCGGCAACGAGTCAAAAGATGTTTTTCCTTCTCAAGCAATATACATTCCCCCAAACACAAAACAATACATCAAAAACACCGGCAAAACCGACCTCAAATTCCTCTGCATAGTAGACCCCGCCTGGCGCCCCGAAGACGAAGAAGTTTTATCCACATAGTCTTTGTTTCATGTAGCCGCACCGCCTCGCGGTGCTGAATTTCTATCCTTATATTTGTCATTGCGAACGACCATAAGGGAGTGCGGCAATCCCGGCTTTAATTTAAAATGATTGCACGCAAATTGCACGCAAAAATATCCAATTGATGATTAAGAGTGACGACCCGACCCCTCACTTAGTTTACTTCGACAATATCTTCTACACGAAATCGTAAAATCCTGATATTATACTCAAGTATAATTGACCGATTCCTGAAATCTCCATATAATATCAATCACTAGGTTAAATTTTGGTCGATGTAATGATAGCTGCAGATTTTTTAAATAAAAAATAGACTTGAGGTCCGGTATAGTCCGGTCCCGTGAGAGCTATTGACTAACAAAGCAAAAACGAGGGAGAATCTTATGAGCAAATTAACCGGTTTCAAAATACCAGTTATTAATATGGAGAGAGCAAAGAATTTTCTAAAAAAAGTATTCAGCTGGAAAGTGGACGGTTGGGCTGAAAAATATTTTTATGTCAGGTCTGTAAAAACAAAAAAAATATGGAGCCAATCCAAAATGGACCGGTAAGCGAAGAGGCGGTTAACAAAGAAATAAAAGATGAAAAACCATTACTTGTGGTCCCCGTGTCTTCAATATCGGATTATTTGGAAAAAGTGAAAAAATCCGGAGGCAAAATCCTATCCGGTAAAAAAGAAACCGGTGTGAGCGGATGGCGGGCACAAATACAGGATACGGAAGGCAACAAATTCGATCTCTGGGAAGACAAAGTGAAAACAAATTAGAATATTTTAATTTAAGTTTAACGTTATTTTAATCTATTATTTTGTAAATTATAGAAAAGAATGAAAGAATGGTTGAAAGTGTGTGTAATCAGATACAATGAGCATTGTATCAGGAGGAGGAAAGTATGAATGAAAATGGTTTTTTTACACGTGTTTTTGGTGAGAGCCACGCTGGTTTTGTACGAAGCATTATAACCTACTTTGGTATCCTCATTTTCTTGGCTGGAATTGTCTTAATTGTCAAGGCTGTGTCCGGTAACGGCACGATTGACATAAAAATGGCGTTGGACGAAGGCAAGTTGGGAATTGGAAGCGTTGGGATAGTTTTGTCGTTCCTGGGGTTCCTGCTCCTCCTTGTGAGTTCTCTTTTCCGGGATCGTTCCTGAATCGAATCAAGGTACACAATACTAATTGACTTAACAGATAAAAAGGGTTAAAATGGTATATAAGTTAGCGAAAAGCAAACCGTAATGGTTTGTTAAAATGCCCGAAAGGGTGGGGAGGAAGAGTGAAGATTTATGTTGGTGGTATGGCTGTTGAAGTGACAGACGAGGAATTGAAAGCGGCTTTCCAAGCTTTTGGTGAAGTAACGAGTGTAAATGTTATTAAGGATAAGGGAACAGGGGCATCGAGAGGATTTGGTTTCGTCGAGATGGCTGATGAAGCAGGTAAGGCGGCAATTGCCGGTATGAATGGTAAGGAATTGAAAGGTAAACCGCTCACAGTAAATGAAGCCCGTTCAAAAAAGTAAAAATTAAGGGTTCAAGTCCCTCCCCACCAACAAAGTGTTGGCGGGCAGGGCTTGCATTTTAACATTTTGCAATATTGAGCCAGTTCATCCATCAACGTTTTTTTGTAGTTGCAGAGCTTGCTCTGCTTACTTTTTCGTCTTATAATAACGCTCCATTTGTAGCCGCACCGCCTCGCGGTGCCCACCAACGCCCCAGCAACGGCAACTATGAACTCCGAACTATTAACTATTCTCTATCCCCCCTTGCTTTTCCAACGGAAAAATAGTAATATAAATTAACTTAAATTTATGTTAGATAAAAACATTATTAACTCACTATTGACCGCCCAGAAGAATGAAATCACTGAAAATATTATTTATTCTAAACTTTCAGAAGTAATAAAAGATTCTAAGAATAAAGATATTTTAAGGCGTATAGCAAGTGAAGAATTAAAACATTATAACATATTTAAGGAATATACAAATAAAGATGTAAAACCGGATAAGCTAAAAATACTGAAATATTGGTTTATTTCAAGAGTATTAGGGTTAACATTCGGAATAAAACTATTAGAGAAAGGCGAGAAGAATGCAGGAATTAACTACGGAAATCTATCCCAGTTTTTACCTATTTTCAAAGATATTGTAAAAGATGAAAATGGACACGAAAAAGAACTTATAGGTTTAATAGATGAGGAACGGCTTAAGTATATCAGGTCTATGGTACTGGGTTTAAATGATGCGCTTATAGAACTTATGGGTGTACTCGCCGGATTAACTTTCGCATTTAAAAATACCCGCCTGATTGCAATGGTAGGATTAATTACCGGAATGGCCGGAGCGTTATCAATGGCTGCCTCGGAATACCTTTCTACTAAATCAGAAGAAGGGAATAAAAATCCTTTAAAAGCAGCAATCTATACCGGTTCTGTTTATATTTTTACCATGCTGATTTTGGTTTTTCCTTATTTGATTTTCTCAAGCATGTATTTAAGTGTTGGTTTGATGGTTTTTGATGCTATTTTAATGATTTACATATGTACTTTTTATATTTCTGTAGCCAAAGACATTTCTTTCAAAGAAAGATTTTTTGAGATGTCGCTAATTAGTTTGGGTGTAGCAGTTCTATCGTTTATTATAGGTATTCTTATAAAAAAACTCTTAAATATTCAAATTTAGATTAATCTTGCCCGCCAAAGAAGTTAGTATTTTTTGTATATCCGTTTGTAGTTTTTGTAGTCGCAGAGCTTGCTCTGCTTCCTTTTTTATTTTTTTTAAGCGTCATCTTTGCCTAATCTGTTTAATCGGGGATTGTTGGACATCTTTAGTACAACAATCACATTATGAACGAAAAATCAGCCTGTTTAGACGAAATCAAAATAGAAATAAACGAAAAATTCAAAGAAGCTCTTTCCTTGATGGAAAACTCCCAAAGACATATATTTATTACCGGTAAAGCAGGCACCGGTAAATCCACCCTATTAAACTATTTCCGTTCCAAAACATATAAAAAAATTGCCGTCCTTGCTCCCACCGGTGTTGCCGCCCTGAACGTTAAAGGAGAAACCATCCATTCTTTTTTCGGATTCAAACCGGACATTACACTTCAGAAAATCCATAAATTCTCGGAGAAAAGGACAAAAATATACAAAAATATTGACACAATTGTAATAGATGAAGTTTCAATGCTGAGAGCGGACTTGCTGGATTGTATTGACCATTTCCTGCGCATTAACGGCAGAAACGGAAGCGAACCTTTCGGAGGCGTCCAAATGGTATTTATCGGCGACCTTTACCAGCTTTCGCCTGTTGTAACTAATGATGAAAGACGTATCTTTGAGGATTATTATAAAGGCAGTTATTTCTTTTATGCAGATGCGTTTGACACTATTTCACTGGAATTTGTTGAGCTTGATAAAATATACAGACAAAAAGAAAAAATATTCATAGGTCTGCTCAATGGAATTCGCAATAATACAATAAACGAAGAAGAGTTGTCTTTATTGAACGAACGGGTCGGCAATTGTTTTCCGCAGGAAAACAGCAGAGAAGGTTTTACAATATATCTAACCACAACAAATGATATGGCGACAAGAATCAACAACGAATATCTCGAAAGAACAGAAAGCGAATATTTCAGGTTTGAAGCTGAAGTAACCGGCAATTTTAATGAACGGGCATTTCCTACCGATAGCGAACTTTATATCGGTAAAGGTTCACAGGTTATGCTGTTAAACAACGATGCCGAAGGACAATGGATAAACGGTACACTGGGTGAAGTAATTGACATAGAAATGGATAGTGAAGACAGACCTTGCGGTGTTGTAGTCCGATTTGCCGATGGTCAGATTAAATCTGTTATGCCCCATACATGGGAAATATTCCATTTCAAATACAATGAACCGCTTCGTGCAATTGAAACAGAAGTTATCGGCACTTTCACTCAATTACCCTTACGGCTCGCCTGGGCGGTCACCATACACAAGAGCCAGGGTAAAACATTTGACAGAGTCATTATAGACACAGGCAGAGGAATCTTCGCTCACGGTCAGATGTACGTCGCTTTAAGCAGGTGCACTTCGCTTGAAGGAATACTCCTGAAAAAACCGGTAAAACAATCCGACATACTTATGGACCCATGCATACTAGATTTCCTGGCAAGATGCAAGTCCGGCCATTCCGGAAAATATGTCTTTGACCCGGAATTGATATAAAGAGGAGATAGTTATTATGAGTAAAATTGTTGAAAACGAACCGGATTTCGATAAGACATTGAGCGAATGTTCTTCCATATTTGTTCTTTTTTATGCTTCATGGTGTCCTTACTGTCAAGAATTTCTTCCTGTTTTTGAAAAACATTCCAAAAAAGCAGAACATAAATTTTGCCGCGTAGTAGTTGATAGAACACCTGAATTAGAAGAGAAATATTCCATAGAAGTAGTCCCGACAGTAATATATTTTGAAAACGGCAAAGCAGTCAAACGCCTGGACGGTATTCCTGGCAGCGGGCTTACAGAACATCACCTTAACAACCTGATACTCTCATGCAAGTTGAGCAACAACAAAAACCCCTAATAGTGAGTTATCAGAGACACCCACTATTTAGTTAAAAGTCCCTTAAGTTGCAGTCTCTTGCCCTTGGGACCGTGTCATAACCCACGATTTGTCATTGCGAGAGCCAATTTATTGGCTCGTGGCAATCTCGTCCCTGACGGACTACATTTTATGAGATTGCTTCGCTAACGCTCGCAATGACATCGCGACATAGTCTTTTAATTTGTAGTCGCTTGCCCTCGGCAAGCATTTTTTACTAAAAAGTTATTTAAGGTTTCACAATGATTATCGATAATATTAAAAATGCTTCATTATATTATAATCTAAACGCCAGATTAAAATCCGCATTTTCTTTTCTAACAAGAAAAGATTTATCCGTAATGGAACCGGGCAAATATGAAATTGAAGGTACAGATATATTTGCAATTGTGCAGTCATATCAGACTAAACAAAAAGATAAAGGTTTCTGGGAATCACATAGAAAATATATTGATATTCAATATATGATTTCAGGAATTGAAAGCATAGGTTATGCTGATATTTCCTGTATGAAAACACTAAAGGAATACAGCGAAAAAGATGATTTACTGGTTTTGGAAGGCAACGGCGATTTTCTTACACTCAACCAAGACCATTTCGCAATTTTAATGCCTCAAGACGCCCACATGCCCGCCATTGTTCATGATACTCCGCAACCGGTAAAGAAAGTTGTAGTCAAGGTGAAAATATAAATATTTAAATGAAAATTGTAGCGGTTTAGATATTATTTGTTTAATCTGCCAAATAATCTCTTGATTTTTTTGCCTTACCTTGTTATAATAAAAACATAAGAAGTTGCAGTAACTAATTACCAAAGCTTGTCCTCGTGAAAACGGGGATTGGAAATAAAATAAACTAAAGACTTCTGGACTAAAATGAAAACACTTAATAAAAATCAAATAGATAAATATGCAGAAGTTTTAATTTGGGGTCTTAGAACCGTAAGAGCCAGCTTCAAAAAATACGATTCAATTCTAATCAGATGCGATTTAGCCGGTCTTGACCTTGGTGAAATTCTATATAAGAAGCTGGTTGAACAAAAATACAACGTAATTTTTAGAATACTCGCCACCCCGACACTCGAAAAGGACTTTTATAAGTTTTCGGACGAAAATCAAAGAAAATATGTCGCAGCCGGCGAAAGAGAACTGTATGAAAATTTAAACGGTAACATTTATATTAATGCACCTACTTCACTTACCCATTTAAAGGATATCGACCCGAAAAGAATCAGCGAAGTCGCCATTTCAAGAAAATTCTTAAGGGACATAATGACAAAGCGGGAGGAACATGGTCAGTTTGGCTGGACACTTTGCACATACCCGACCCAGCGGCTTGCCGAACAATCAAAACTTTCACTTGCCGAATATTCCAAACAAATAGCAAACGCATGTTTTCTTGACGAAAAAAACCCCGTAAAAAAATGGCAGGAAATCTATAAAAATACCCTTGAAATAAAAAAATGGCTCAATTCACTATCCATAGATACATTTAGAATTGAGAGCGATACAATGGATTTGCAGATAAAACTCGGCGACACAAGAAGATTTCTCGGAGTCAGCGGTCACAATATACCGAGTTTTGAAATATTCACATCACCGGATTGCAGGTACACAAAAGGAGTTTATTATTCTAACTTACCATCCTACAGAAGCGGGAATTATATCGAGTGTGTAAAACTCGAATTTAAAGACGGCAAAGCGAGCAAAGTATCTGCCAAAACAGGCGAAGAGTTTACCAGGAAAATATTAAATACGGATAAAGGCGCGAATAAAATCGGTGAGTTTTCCTTAACAGATAAAAGATTTTCAAAAATAGATAGATTTATGGCAGACACGCTTTTTGATGAAAACCATGGCGGGAAATACGGCAACTGCCACATAGCAGTAGGCGACTCTTACTCCGAAACATATTCAGGCGATGTATCAAAATTAGATAATAAAAAGAAAGAAAAACTCGGTTTCAACAGTTCAGCGATTCACTGGGATTTAGTCAACACCGAAGCCAAAAAAGTAACCGCCAAACTGAAAACCGGTAAAATAGTAACTGTCTACGAAAACGGAATCTTTAAATATTAATAGCAATAGAACAAAGTTTAACTTGTTGAACATAGGTGGACTTATAAAAGAAGTAATTCAACCATTTAAACAACACCCCCTAAAAGTGTTAAAAATCGAGTGTAAAGAGTGTAATTAATATGACAGAACATGATATAATAACGACAAAAATCTTTAAGAGCAATAAAGAGTTTATTGCTAAAAGAACAAAAAGGATTGAGGAAGCTATTGCTTTTAAAGGTGGAACAATAGAAAAACCTATAAAGCATTTAATATCTGCTTTGCCTAACGGAAAAGAAACATACTTTTTTAAACCTGGGAAAGAGACTTTAAGAAAAATCCCAAATTTATATGATATGGCACCCAACGTTGGCACAAACGGAGTAAGTGAAACTGAAAAGTGGTCGTTTGAAAAAATTTTGGAATATCTCATAAAGATTTCAATTATCAATCAAATTATTTTCAAGAAAATTTTAGTAATACTTTATCGGAATTGTTTTCTAATAGACCATCAAGAAATTGAAGAAGGAAAATTCCGATATTTACCTTCTAATGATTTATTAGAATATATTGATAAAATTGAGTTTGGTTTAAAAGACGGATTTATGGATAAATTCAAAACCACAGAAATTGGATTACTGGAGTATTTGCATTTTATGGATTTACTTGGATGGAATGAAGATGTAAAATATCATATTGTCGAGGGGAAACCTGATTTCATAAAATACAACAATAAAGTTGGCAGAGTAAATACGATACTTAGTGTGATTAGCACACCGTTAATGATTAGTAATTTCATTTTGGACATCATTCATAAAACAGAAAATAAAGGAATAATAGATGTGAAGTTAATTACATCTACAATTCAAATGCTTGTAAAATCAAGAGGTATTTGTGTGCTTTCAAATAAAGAATTGTTAAAAGATTTAATTCCATATTTAAGAGGTTAAATCGTATGAGTATTGAGGAAATAAATAATTTCAGAAACAAAGTATTCAACGAAGATGTTTTTAAAATCTTGAAACAACTGCCTGATAAAAGTATTGATATGATTTACGGAGATCCGGATTATAACGTTGGAATAAAATATGGTGATAAGTCGTATACTACAAGTTTTGACGAATATATTGAATGGTACGTTAGATTGATAAGAGAATCATTCAGGGTTTTGAAAGATTCAGGTAATATGTTTTTGATAAATTATCCAAAGCAAAATGCGTATTTGCGGGTAAAATATTTGGATAAGGTGTGTTACGAGGTTTCAGATTATGTCTGGATTTATAATACGAACGTAGGTCAGTCACCGAATCGCTTTACGACTGCCCATAGAAGTATTTTACATTGCAGGAAGACAAAAAACAATAAATTTTATAAAGAAAATGTGGCTGTTCCTTATAAAAATCCTACGGATAAAAGAATTATGCAAAATTTAGCAAACGGTTCAAAAGGAAGGATGCCATACAACTGGTTTTATTTTGATTTAGTAAAAAATGTGAGCAAAGAAAAAACTTTTCATGCTTGTCAAATACCACAGAAACTTTCAGAAATGTTGGTTAAATCTTGTACTCAACCGGAAGATATTGTTTTAATTCTTTTTGGCGGCAGTGGTTCGGAAATAGAAGTATGTAAAAATCTTAAGCGGTATTATGTGTCTGCCGAACTTGATGAAAAATATCATAAAATGATAATTGACAGATTAGACAAAGGACAAATAGACCAAAAATATAAATTGAATTTGAGGAAATACGATTCTAAGAATATGCACGCTCAACTTACACTACTTGAAAAGTCTCATGCTCGCATATATTCCTCAAAAGGAAAATAAGAAAAAAGGCATGTTAAGTAGAATATTTCAGTACAATGTTTAGACTGTTGGAATAACAATCAAGCAATTGAATCCTAACTACGAGTAAAAATAATTACCAAAATAAATAAGTATTGTGTCCCTCAATTTTGTTATAATAAATGAGGTAAAAATGTATAAAAAAAAGAAAAAAAGAAAACTACACATAAAAGAAAATATTGCTACTTACAGTACAGAAAAATCTGTAAGAAATATCGATAATTTTATAAATAAAATAATTTGTGGAGACAGTATAAAAATAATGAAACAGATCCCTGATGGGTCTGTTGATTTAATTGTTACTTCACCTCCGTATAACTTAAAAAATTCTACCGGCAACGGAATGAAAGGTAGCCGGACTGGTAAGTGGGCAAATGCTGCCCTGCAAAACGGATACAGTCATCATAATGATTGTATGCCTCACGATGAATATGTAAAGTGGCAAAGAGATTGTTTAAAAGAAATGATGAGAATAATTCCTGAAGATGGTGCGATTTTTTACAACCATAAATGGCGCGTTCAAGCAGGGCTTTTACAAGATAGGCAGGACATTATTAATGGATTTCCTATCAGACAAATTATTATTTGGAAAAGGAAAGGTGGATTGAACTTTAATCCAGGCTATTTTTTGCCGACCTATGAAGTTATTTATTTGATAGCCAAACCAAAATTTAAACTTGAGCCAAGAGCTAATGCATATGGTGACGTTTGGGAATTTACACAAGAAATGAATAATGAACACCCCGCTGCATTTCCGGTTAGTTTAATCAATAGGATTATATCTTCAACGAGTGCAAAAATTATTTTAGATCCTTTTATGGGTTCGGGTACTACGGCAATTGCAGCAATTAATTACAAGCGAAATTATATTGGAATTGATACTTCTCCGGATTATTGTAAGATGGCAGAAGAGAGAATTAAAAAACATTCTATGCAAACCGTACTTTTATAGATATGACAAAACCGATAATTTATACAAAACAAACATTGATTGATAAATTAAAAGAAATTGCCGCATTGGGATGGATTCCTAATGCCCGCAAAGGAAATCAGGGCGGTGTAGGTAATACTTTAGAGGATTTGCTCGGAATTAAAGAAAATAATTTACCAATACCGAATGCAGCAGAATGGGAATTAAAAACGCAACGTCTAAATTCCACTGCTCTAACAACTTTATTTCATACTGAGCCATCTCCTCGTGCAGTTCGTTTTGTGCCGCAAATATTTTTAACAAAATACGGCTGGGCTCATGAAGAATCTGGTAAGAAGTATGCCACCGGTGAAATGAGTTTTAGACAAACAATTCACGGTATATCAAGAAGCGATCGCGGTTTTATGGTAGTAATTGACAGAAAAGAAAAAAAAGTTTTAATTTCTTTTGATGCAAAAGCAGTTGACATTAGGCATTCCGACTGGCTAAAAACAGTAAAAGAACGAATAGGATTAAAAGAATTAGACCCACAACCCTACTGGGGTTTTGATGATTTGGAGCATAAAGCAGGGACAAAACTTTTAAATTGTTTTTATGTGCAAGCCGAAGTCAAAATCGAACGAAAGAAAGAATATTATAAATATTCAAAAGTAATGATGTTACAGAAATTCACTTTTGAAGGATTTTTGAAAGCAATTGAGAGTGCAAAAATACTTGTAGATTTCGATGCCCGCACCGGACATAATCACGGCACAAAATTCAGAATGAAACAAAATTCTCTGCCGTTACTATACAAGAAATCTACGATTATAATTTGAAAAAACTATATAAGAATTAGAAATAAGATAATAAACAAAAGGTGGTAAATAAACTGAAATGAATGATGTTAAAATGGAGGGACTGACTCTTACTACCCACTCTGTAGTAATTAAGAGGCAAATATAATTTACAAATTTTTGAAAATCCGCTAATATTATGTAAAAATAGATTAGCGGATTTTTATTTAAAAAGATAGCTTTAAAATTCGCATTATTCGGTTGCACATTATTATATGCAAAAAGTACTTGACAAAATACTAAAAATACTTTAAACTTAATAGTATAGATTCTATTTAAAAAATATAACTGATTATCTTTAAGAACCTAGCAAATAAAAAGAGGAAATTACTGGCGAAGTTAGAGGACAGTGTTTAAATGGTTGATATAACTATGTGCATCCGGCAGTTATCTTGTTCGTAAACTAGCATTAATTAGAAGTTAAATAAGTAATTTGAACAGATCAAGCGAAAGATTAATAAACAGAGAAGAATTCGATATTCAGATTTAAATATTTGGGAACGGCAAGTTGACCATTTAAACACCGTCCCCTATCACGTCCCGGGAGATTAACATGCCAAATAAATTAAATTTTGAATACGAAATAATGTGTAATTATACATTTATTATGTTGTGTGCAAGGAAAGCAGAGACCTATGTAAAAAAACATTATTGGTTTTGTGATAGAGCAGAAGTTGCATCATTTATGGGTAATCTTTCCAATAGTTGCAAGGAATTGGCAGATGAACTTAAGGATTTCAATATAAATAAATTACAATATACTCCCCTTATCATACCTAAAAGAAAAACAATATCTAAGAAGAAAAAACAAGATTATACAGTGAGATATTTAACGAATATCCAATTCAGGGAACAGGTTATTTGGGCAGCATTACTAACGTGTATTGGAGATATTTTTGATAGTAAATACGGTGATCCCAATTCAGATATTAACAGTATTAAATCTAAAATATATGGCAATCGATTGTCATTGTGTTGGGAATATTCAAAATTATTGGGAAATGAAGAACCAGTTATGGTTCCCGGAAATAGAAATATATATAGAGATTATTACGAAGACTATAATAACTTCATTATAGAAACAGAAAAAATGTTCAATGAAAACTGTCAAAATAGTAATCACAATATTTGTTTACTTTCATCTGACATTTCTAACTTTTACCCAACAATAAATAGAGAAACTCTGTTTAAAATAATAAACGATTCCTTGAGTGTATACTCCGGTTCAGAAGGTTATATTAAATTGCTTAGAAATTTATTGCTGGATAATTTTGAAATAGAAAACAACAATATTAAACACAATTGGTTACAAAATAATAAAAAAAAACTTGGAATACCTCAAGGATTAATTTCTGCAGGTTTCCTATCAAACATTTATTTAAATAAATTCGATGAAAATATATCAAATATGGAAGGTCTTGTCTTTTATTCTAGGTACGTTGATGATTTCAGAGTTATAATTAAGCATGATAATAGTAGAAGTGGTGCAATTGTTTTAGAGAAACATTTTGTTTTCAATAAAGCCAAAAAATATTTAAGTGAATTAAGTTTAAAAATCAACCCGGGAAAATCAACAATAATTGATGTGAAATGTCCGACGACAAAACTCGTTCAAGGCAGAGTTGCTGAAAGAATGGAAACTATAAGAAAGAGGGCATATTTACCATTAATTCCAGAAGATGCAAGAGAATTGCAAAAAGATATCGAAATGTTATATTCAACAAAGATTCCATTACCTACCGTAACAAAAGTAAATAAAACTATTTATGATAATGAAGAACATATATTAGATGGACCAGGGGTTAGAGAAGATTCTAAGAAAAGATTTTGTGCTCATAAATGGTTATATATTTGGAATGACCAATTGAATATAGATGATAATTTTGGTACTGGAGATAACATTGATAGTTTTGGTAAAGAACTAATTAAACACTGGATGTTAGAGCAAAATCAACAAATACAATTAATGATAGGATTAATTTTGCAGAGAGATACTCTTGTTGTAGATGATATAAATAATGGATTAGAAGAATTGATAAATGATAATCAATGGGATTGGTTCTTTTATAATATTGCCTTTTTGATGGATTCGTGTTGTTCTTTTAATTATTGGGTACAAAAAACAATCAAAGATCATTATATCAATAAAGTAAAAACAATCTATAATTATTTTAAAGATAAAATTAATACTCAAAATATACCAACATATTATAGACAAAAAGAAACTATATTTAAAATATGGCTTGAAATATATGAAGGTAACTATTTTGTCAATTCAGTCGCTTATGGTGAATTGTTTACTGATATAAATGATATTAATAATTACTACAATTTTTATGTAAATTTATATCACGATAAAAACAAAATATTGTCATATTTGTATGAAAAGATATTAAATAAAAAAAAAGTAAGTAGAGAAGAGAATATTATTTTTTATGAAAAAATATATTATGACGATGCAATTGATGAAAAGATAAAAGATAAAGTATTGGTTTTAGGATATAATGCTAAAATAAAACAGTTCAGTTCTTTTCAGACCGATGTTTTAAAAGGCAAATATCGCTCAAATACAGAATTTGTTAAACTTGCATTAAACATATTAAAAAATTTAGATGCTAATCGTAACTTGCCATCATATCTTAAGTTATTTGCTGATGATAAATTTCAGATTAGTTTTAAACATGATATTAAGTATTTAAGAAAACATGGATCTGGTAATTGGGCTTATAAAGTTGGTAAAATACTATTATGTGCAATGACAGGAAAAATAAAATATATAAAAGGATTACCCGATTCAGAGAGACTTTTTATCAATACAAAACCTGAAATGTTGTATCATGAAGGTGCTTGTTTGAATTATAAGTTGGTTAGATGGGTTTCAAGATTATGCCAACTTACAGGTACTCTTGAATCTCGAGTAGCAGGCGATATTGATATTACAGATATAAAAAAAGCTATTAAGGAATTAGAAAAAGAAGAAGCGATAATTAGTAAACTATCAAATTCAGAAATGGGATTGTCTACAATTGACATTAGTGAAATAAGAGACGAACAAAGAGGATCTGCCGATAATGAAATAAGAGTTGGTTTATGTCAAATTGAGCCAATCTTTGATGTAGAAAAGTTTGAAGATAATTATAATAAAATTCTAACTGATAAACAAATAATAATGAAAACAAGAATATTATTAAGAAGATTTTTAAAAATATGGCAAGAGAATGATAAGGTTTATTTAAATTCTAGTATGATAAACAAAAATAAATCTTTTACAAATATCTTAGTATTCCCAGAAATATTTATACCGCATGAGGCTATAAGTGATCTAAAGAAATATTCTAAAATATATAATTTAATCATAGTTGGGGGATTATGGTATTCTGAAATAAAAACTCTTAATAGAAATAAAGACTATAAAAATGAGTTACTATGGATTTTTCCAGAACCAAATATATTTAAAAAAGATGATAGGGATTCTATGTATATAAAACAAAATAAGTTATATCCCACTTCTTTTGAAAAAAAGTCTTTAAAGATTAAAGAAGCAAATCCTAAAACTATTTACAAGATTAACATTAAAGGAATTAAAAATGATGTTACAATTTGTGGAGTGCTGTGCTATGATTTTACTTCAGTAGAATTAAAAACTTTATTAAAAAATAATTCAGATTTATTAATCGTACCTAGTTTTAATAGGGATGTTCATACGTTTGATAATCTTGCAGAATCTTCAAATTATGAAATGTTTTCACACGTAATCGTTTTAAATACTGGATTTTATGGGGGATCTTCTGTCCGTGCGCCTTATTATGAAGTAAGGGATAAAAGAATATTTGATATTCATGGTTCTAAATTGAGTAATATTGCTTTAAGAGAGTTGAGAATAAATGAAATAAAAAAGGGTAACGGAAGGAAAATTAAAGAAAAACCAGCTGGTTTTTCTATACAAGGTTAGGGGATGGTGTTTAAATGGTTGATATAACTATTGGCATCCGGCAGTTATCTTGTTCGTAAACTAGTATTAATTAGAAGTTCAAAAAGTAATTTGAACAGCTTAAGCGAAAGATCAATAAACAGAGAAGAATTCGATATGCAGATTTAAATATTTGGGAACGACAAGTTGACCATTTAAACACCGTCCCCTAACCCTAATTAAAATAAAAAAAATGGGGCCTCTTCATATTTTTGAAAAAATTAAATTGGAGGATGATAAATGGAAAAGTTTAACTTTCTCAGTGGAGATGAATTTCGTAAATCATTGGAAGCAGACTACCATGAATTATCATTATGTATGGATGCTGGTGCGTGGAAATCAGTTTATGTGTTGGCTGGTAGTATTATTGAAGCAATACTTACAGATTATCTTGTATCAATTGATTATCATAAAAAGGCTTCAGTTGATCCTTTAAAATTAGATTTAGCCCAGGCTATTTCAGCGTGTAAAAAAGAATGTGTTTTATCAGATAAATCAGAGCAATTATCAAGTGCTATAAAATCATATAGAAATTTAATTCATCCTGGAAGAAAGATAAGACTTTCAGAAAATGTTGATAAAAATGGTGCAATTGTAGCCAGCGCGTTGGTTGATATTATTATAAAAGAAATTTCTACTACAAGAATGAAAAATTATGGGTATACAGCCGAACAGATTATATCAAAAATAGAATCAGATCCATCTGCGATATCAATTATAGGACATATAATAAAAGATATAAATAAATACGAATTAGAAAATCTTTTATTACGAGTAATTCCAGAGAGATATATATCATTAACGAATTCAGACTGTCCTTCAGAAATAGTATTGGCATCTCTTGGAAATTGTTTTCATTCGGCATTTAAATCAGCTTCTAAAGATATTAGAAAAAAAGTCGCACGGAAGTATATTGCTATTCTTAAAGAGGAAAGTGAAGGGATAGTATTTACTTATGAAAATAAATTATTTAGAATAGAATACTTCAAATATTTTTCTAAGTCAGAAAAAAAGATTGCGAAAGAACATATTCTTTCACGATTAGAAAAAGAAGAAAAAGAAAAATATGCAGACTTATCACTTTTATCATCCATAAAAGGCATAGGTGAGTATCTAGAAATAAACGAAATATCTAATTTTGTTGATTCTTTATCAGTGATTTTTGTATATACTGAAATAGAAAATTTAAAAGATACTGCTAAAAAATGTTTAACAACTGAATATTCAAATATGAAAGAAAATGTTCAAGATAAAATGATTAAAAGAATTGATGATTGGATTAAATATTTAAAAGATAACCAGAATAACCCAGCTGCCAAAGAAATGCAAGAAATTAAAGACTATTGTAAACCAATTCCTTTTTGATAAGTATAGAAAACCGGGACGCTTTATATTTTCTAATGTGAAAACTTGAAAAATATTATTACATCCAAGGGGACGGAGTTGACTTGGTTGACTTAGTGAAAACGGGGATGTTTTGAACTTTAAATAAGGGAAATATTTTAAAATCAAGGGACACAATACTAATTGTTTTGACAGAAAAATGTAGAGTTACTAAAATATACTTCAGGGACGGTCTTTAACTTGTTGAATTGGGAAGCGGTGTTATGTCCCCTATGACCTTACAGAATTATTGCAAATAATCTACAATTATGACTAAAGAGGAATTGCTTCCTTATATCTTTGATTCAAATATTTTTAAGTCTTGGCACTGGTTCTATTGGCACTTTCTCCATACCTTGAAAGGGGAACCTCAACCTTTTGCCGATTCTTTTATAGAAGCATGTTTAGCTTGCGAAAAAATTATTCCAGATTTTGCAATTGGTATGGTAAATAATATTGCTTCTATATCTGGAAAAGTAAAAGATACACAGCATTATGAACAATTAATTCAACGTTTGGCAGAGCTTCATATTATCAAACAGATACTCACATTTGATTGGCCCAATAAACCAAAGTTTAAATGCGAGCCTACTACAAAGTTCAGCAAGAAAAACCCTGAACTAACAATTGATTTGGATGGAAAAATTGTTGGGGTAGAAGTCAAAGCACCTTCGCTATTACAACACTACGAGAACTTATGTGGCAATTCAACGCAAATACTATCGCGGTCACTTCCTTTGAATGTAACAGAAGCATTAGATAAAAAAATAATCTTACCTCGTGATAATCCAGTAAAGGATTTTCTTATCAGCGCAAATGAGAAATTTCAGCCATTTAAGAATGAATATCCAGAATTTATAGGTATCCTTGTAATAGTTTGGGGTGCAGCTATACAAGAACCTATATCAGCATTACTTGCTCCTGGTAGTGGACTTATTACAGAAAATTCTTTTGCTAAAGATGAGCGAGGTAAAATCTTGCAATTTCCAAGTATTGATAGCGTAATAGTTGTATCTCATCTACATCAGATTATTAAAGCGACGAAAGATGAACCTTTTATGGATTCTTGTCATCATGTCTTTGATTATGGTTCTAAGGATAAGTTACCATTTAAGATTTTTATGCCCCTTTCACCGAATATACCAAAAATATTTTTAAAGTGCATGCAGGTGCAATTACAAAATCCTGAAATGGGAAGTGAATATATACCTTCAGACTTAATTTTGTGGCTAGATCCAAGTAAAGGTAAAACATAAATCCAAGGGGACGGAGTTGTCTTGGTTGACTTGGTAAGTTCGTGGAATTTAAATGGGGAAAATCTTGAAATTTAAAATAGTTTGTTTGCTGATGGGGTGGTTGTTTAGGACACTCCTTATTTTTTGTATTCTGACTTGTTCCCCGGTAGTTGGGTTGGACACAAAAGTTGAAGTAGCCGGACACGGATTTAATGTCGGTTATCAGGTTATTGATTTGAAGTACCAAAAGGAAGGGCAGGAGCAAACGCTTACTGTGGCTGTTTGGTATCCGACTGCGGTGAAGCCGAAACCATACAAGTATGGGGGACCGACAACCGGCAATGTTGCTTTCAATGCATTACCTCTTGCTGAAGGCGGACTTTATCCTTTGCTGGTCTTTTCACACGGGTATGGCGGTAGCGGTATCAGCTCGGTGTTTCTTACTGAAGCTCTCGCCGCCCAGGGTTGGGTTGTAGCATGTCCGGACCACCATGACACGGATTCGGCTGTTCGCATACGAACCGGACAGGATAAGGATTTTGACCGTCTTGGTTTTTTGCAAAATGCCAAGGAGATAACGGTTTCGGGTCCCGGTGACCGCGATAAGTATCTATACCGGTTAGACGAGATGAAACTCGTCCTGGACGGTATGCTGACTTCCGGTGTGTTCGGGAAACTGATTGACAAAGACCGTGTCGCTGTTGGGGGACATTCTTTTGGAGGGTTCACGGCATTGGGGTTAAGCGGGACTATCAAGGAGCGACAGGATTCTCGGATAAAAGCAGTATTGTTATTTTCAACAGGTGCAGGTAGCTATCTGTTCAGGGATGACGAGCTTGCTGCTGTGCGGGTTCCATCAATGTTGTTCATTGGAGAACGGGAAGAAAACCAGGTGCGCGGTTCCGAAAAGATGTCCAATCTTTCAGACAGAATATATAAAAATGTATCGTCACCGAAGTATTTTCTTGTGGTTAAGGGTGCAAGCCATTTTTCGTTCAACAATTGCTTCTCGGACAATCGCAGGGCGAAACTGTTGAGTGGTACTGAGAAACAGTTTGAAGTTATCCGTAGATATTCAATTGCCTTTTTAGAGAAATACGTTGCAGGAAAGAATGACTTAAACAATGTACTTGACCGGAGTGACCCGTTACTTACAAAATATAATAAGGAATAGGAGTGGGATTGTGGGATTGTGCGATAGGGAATCGGGGGACCCTCCACTAAAACTTTGGCGGGCAGGCACAATACTGATTGTTTTGACGAAAAATGTAGAGTTACTAAAATATATTTATGAAAGGATAGCAAAGAGTATAGCGTTAAATATAAAACTTAAAAATAAAAAAGCAGGTCGCAGAAAAAATAGAAATAGGTATTGTGTCCCCGGATTTGGACTTAAAAACCACTAATAACAACAAGTGGTTTTTTTATTATATCTTTTTCTTTTTGGAGTTGACAAAAGGCAAATTATTAAGTATGATAATTTACGAAGTAATCGTAAAATATACTTATATGAGGTGAACACATGTACAGGAAAAGATGGCTTGAAAAAAAACTAATTAAACTTGTAAAGACGCGCCCCGTGGTTTATATCGGGGGTGCTCGCCAGACAGGAAAGACATCCATTTTAAAGCATACTTTCCCGAAAATACGTTATATTTCGTTTGACAGTCCAACCGAGCGTATCCGCGCTTTGGAAGACCCGAAAGGCTTTCTTGAAGCAGTATCTACTCCGGTAATACTTGATGAAATTCAGTATGTCCCGGAACTTATGATATATATAAAAATGAATGTTGACAATCGGCGAAAGCCGGGTATGTATATATTAACGGGCTCTCAGCAATATACTCTTCTTAAAGGGTTATCGGAATCTTTAGCAGGTCGTGTCGGTATACTTAACTTAAGGCCATTTTCGACAAGGGAATGGATGAAATATAACAAAATAGGCATTGACAAACTAATTGAGGTTGCTTGCAAAAAAAACAAGGGTGTTCCGATTAAGGAAATCTATAAGTCAATGCTTACGGGCGGTTATCCGGAAATACTGGGAAATGCATCCGTTGATTTGAACAATTGGTTTGCAAGCTATATTTCTACTTATTTAGAGCGTGACCTCAGGGTTTATCTGAAGGTGGGAAATCTACGTGATTTTGAAAGGTTTATGCGTGTCCTTGCTATTCGTGCCGGGCAGTTGTTATCGTACAGTGACCTGGCAAGAGATATCGGTATAGCCGTTTCAACCGCAAAAGAGTGGGTTTCATCCTTATGTGCCGGATATCAAGTTTTATTGATGGAACCATATTATAACAATCTCGGAAAAAGGGTAATTAAATCACCGAAACTGTACTTTGGGGATACCGGATTGCTTTGTTCCCTGCTTGGTATCCGTTCTGTTGACGAACTGAGCCGAAGCCCGTATCTGGGGAATATATTTGAGAACTGGATTTTGCTTGAATTGATGAAGTCTGATGAAACAGAAATAAACAGCGGTAATTTTTGGTATTGGCGTACTGTAAACAATACTGAAGTTGATTTAATATATGATAATAAAGGACGTCTTACACCTATGGAAATTAAATTATCACAGACATTTAAATCGAACTGGATATCCGGGTTGAAAAGTTTTATCAGCAATTATAACAAATCAACAAATAGCGGAATCGTAGTAAACAGCGGAGAACACGGTAAATTTAATTCTGATATTTGTTTCTACAATGTCCGGAATTGGTTAAAAAAATAAAAGGGTCAGGTTTTGCATTTTAACATTTCACTTGTTCACTTGCAGTAGAAAGCATATATTTGTAAAATCAATTCTCTTGACAAATAAATACTATTGTTGTATAATTTACAACAAATGATGTAAATATAACAACAAGGAAGGTATGCGCTATGTCAATGTTAACATTCAAGACAAAATTGGTAAAAAAACTGCTTACATATTCATTTACTCATCCCGATGAAAATTATTATGTAAGAGAATTAGCATTACTTATTAATGAAGATGTCGGAAATCTTTCCAGGGAATTAAGAAAGTTAGCAGAAGAAGGAATTTACAAATCTTATATAAGAGGCAAATTAAAGATATATTCATTAAACAAAAAATATTCTTTATATAAAGAAATAAAACAAATAGTGTTTAAAACTGAAGGGGTAGAAGGTTCTATAAAGGAGATTGTTAGTGAATTTAAAAATATTGAATTGGCTTTTATTTTCGGGTCATATGCAAAGGATAAAGAAAGGAAGACATCGGATGTTGATTTAATACTGGTTGGTGATTTATCTAAGAGTGATTTTACAAGAAAGATCCGTGACTTGGAAACAAAACTAAATAGAGAAATAAATTTCAACGTTTATACAAAAGAAGAGTTTAATAAAGAAAAAAGTAAAAAAGGTGGGTTCCTTAATTTAGTTCTTGATGATAAAATAATAGTTTTAAAGGGCATTTTAAATGATAGATATTAACACTCTTATAAAAAAGCTTAAAACCGAAGGAAAGTTAAGACAGCAAAGGGCCGGTATTGTTCAGGTTGAAGCATTACTTAAACAGGCGATACTTGATTTGGAAGAGGCAAAGAAAATAGTGGATATTGCAGAAAGGGCAACTTATGTTTTAGCATACATGGCAATGTTGAAAGCAGGAAGGGCATTGTTATTATTAAAAGGATATGTTCCGGATAATGGTGCTCAACATAAAACAGTTGTGGAAATAACAAGTTCAATTTTGGGCGATAAATATAAAAATTTAACTGAACATTTTGAGACAATGCGCAGGAAAAGAAACGAAATTACATATGAGGCAGGAGCATTAGTGTCTTTATCTGAATCGCGGAGTGCTTTTAACGATGCAATATCTTTAGTTAAAAGTATATTGGAAGAAGTAAAATCTCAAAATCCGCAGTTAGAATTAAAATTTAATTTTTTTAAATAATTGTGGATGCCTCTCAGTTCTAAAAAGGTCAAACCTTCATTTTATCATTTTACTTGCCAAAAATTCCTTGATTTTTTCACCTAACCTTGTTATAATAAAACAGTTGAAAACAATTATGAAAAGTAAAAAAAACGGTAAATTATCTGCTTTTGGGAAAAAAGCGGAAAAAGCACTAAAAGATGCTGTTAGAAAGGTTATTGAAGAGCATGCAATAAGGAAAATACCGTTAGTAGTATGGGAAAATGGAAAGATTAAAGAAATACAAGTTCGAAGATATAAAATAAGATAGTATATGAGCGGGGAGGCATGGCCGAGTGGTTGATGGCGCTGGTCTTGAAAACCAGTATATCGGTTTCCGGTATCGAGGGTTCGAATCCTTCTGCCTCCGTTGTTTTTATAATAGTTGAGAGAGGTTATGTATGAAAAAGTTTAAGAAGTTTTTGCTGATTTTTGTGGTTTGCGTGATTGTTGTTTTAGTGGGTGGGGTGATTGCTCTCAGGATTGCTTATCCGCCTGCTAAGGTGAAAGGGATATTGATAACTAAGATGTCGGAATTCCTGCATCGTGAAGTTGAAATAAAAGATGTGTCTATCGGGTTTGGCGGGCTGGATGTCGAGGGGTTCAGGATTTCTGAAAAACCGGCATTTAAACAGGGTGTTTTTGTGGAGGCGGGTAAGTTCATCATCAGGCCTGATTTATTTGCGCTTCTTCAGGGGAAAATATCAATCAGTAAAATAATACTTGATGAACCTAAAATAAATATTATCCGGAATAAGGATAATAGTTTCAATTTCAGTGATTTAATGACTAAGACAACGGATGTAAATAGTACGAGGTCCCTGCCCGCCAACGGTTCAGTGGAGGGCGAGGTCCACAAGGTTAAAGAAACTAAGGTTGAGAAAAAATCGGCGACTGCGGAGTTGCCTATTGCTTTTATTGTATCCAAGTTATCACTGTCTAACGGGACGGTGAAATTTACGGACAGGTCGGCGCAGGATATGTCTGTTGAATTAAAGAATATAAATCTGTCTTTGAGCGGGATTTCGCTTGTTTCGCCGTTTTTGGTTGATATGTCGGTTGATGTTTTACAGAAGAAAGTCAATGCTTCGCTTTCGTTTAATTTCAGCGGGGTTGTAAATATGAAGCAGCAGAACTTAAAGATAAAGCAAGCGGTTGTTAAAATTAACGATGCCGGTATAAAGGTTTCCGGGAATGTTGATAAGTTTATGGACCCGGATAAATTAACATTTGCAGTAAATGTAAAAGGTGAAAAATTTGCACTTGAGAAAATAACAAAAATAGCGCCGCTGCCTAAAGAGCTTTCTATAACAGGCGAACCTAATATAAACGTTGATGTATCAGGTAATATGAACAAGATACAGGTTAAAGGCGGAATAGATATGAAAAAGGTCAGCATAGCTTTCGGTGATATGTTTTCTAAGCCGAAAGATGCGGAAATGTCTTTAATGACTGACATTGTTTTTGAGAATATGGATGTTTTGAAGATAAATAATGTATCTGTTGCCCTTGGCGCGGTAAAAAATTCGCTTTCCGGAAAGGTTACCGGGTTTAAAAAAAATCAAATTGCAATGGACTTAAATGTTTTACTGGAAAAATTTGATTTAAAAACTTTGGTGCAGATTATTCCTATGATGAAAGATTTTGGGGTTTCAGGATTGGTTGACGGGAATGTCTTAGTATCAGGCGATTTGAAAATACTGTCAATTTCAGGAAAAGTAAATATACAGGATATCCAGTCAATAAAAAAAGATTTGACTGCTAAAGTGAGTAAAGGTAATTTGGATTTTTCTGCAAGGATTTCCAATTTAAAGAAAGATATATCTTTTACACTTTCAGGTGATACAATAGATATAAAAATGCCTGAACAACCGAAACAAGCTGCCGCACAAAGCGGGAAGGGAGCTAAGTCACAACCTTCTTCTTCTGTGACCAAGGACCAGGGACAAGGGACGTCACAACCAGCAGAGCTTCGCTCTGCGGCTACAAATCAGCCTTCCAGTGGCGGGCAGTCTCAATCTGTCGCTTCAGCGAAAGTCGGTGTTCCGAAGGATATTTCCATAACCGGCGACTTAAAGCTCAAGAAATTTATATTCCAGAATTTCCAAATTACTGATTGTTCGGCAAAGGTGTCCTTATTAAATGCCGAGCTGAATATAAGGCCGTTTTATATGGCTATGTGTAAGGGAAGTATTTCGGGGAGTATTTATGCTGATTTATCGGATTTAGAACCGACACGGCTAAAATTTAATTTTGCAACTGATGTCAGTAATTATGACCTTCACGAGTTGGTATTGGAAAGCGGGGTGCAGATAAAAGCTCAGTTCTGGGGTGTTGCGGAAGGGAAAGTTAAGATTTCAGGGACCGGTAGCAATATGACAGGTTTGAACGGTAACGGGTCGCTTGTTATAAAAAATGTAAAAGTTAACAATTCTAAAATACTTGACCAGCTTGCAGCTGTTTCTCAAATGCCGCAGGTAAAAGAGACGAGTTTTAAATCGGCAACAGGCGGGTTTAATATAAAAAGCGGGATAATTGAAATTACTAATACAAAAACAGATGGCGGTGATAAGCTGGATGCTTATTTATCCGGAAATGTAAATTTGGTAGCTTTAAGACAGGATATTGGTGGGAAAGTAAAATTTACAAAAGAATATTCCCGCGGTGATATGGCAAAATATACTGCAGATGTGGAAGGGAGAGTAACGGTTCCTTTTACTGTTAAAGGGACGTTTGATGACCCGAAGGTTACGCTTGATTGGAATAGCATAGCGAAGACGGCTATTCAAAACCAGGGTAAAGAGATATTAATGAAAGAAGGCGCAAAACTTTTAAAAGGTTTGTTTGGTAAATAAAAAGATATTTTAAATATTATAGAAAATAATGTTTTTACTAAACGATGTTTTCTTAACGCTTAAAAAATCTATCCGCCACTGAATCAATGGCGGACTTAACGATTTTTTAAGCTAAAAACATCTATATCGTTAAAAACATTATTTTCAATATATTAGTTTTGACAGAACTGATAAAAAAATGAAGAATTATATTGTTTCAGTTGATTTAGGCGGGACTAAGATATGTGCGGGTATAGTTACTACAGATGGCAAGATAAAAAGTGATATAATAAAATTACCTACCGAATCAGAGAAACCAAGTAAAATAATATTAGAAAATATTGTAAGAGCGATAAGTAGTGCGATAAAATCGGCAGGTGTCAGCAATAATAAAATATTGGGTATTGGAATAGGTTCTCCGGGACCGCTGGATATAAAAAAAGGAATCATATTAACCCCGCGCAATTTACCTTCTTTACACGGTTTTAATTTAAAAAAAGCGATAGAGAAAGAATTCAAGCTGCCTGTTTATTTAAATAATGACGCTAACGTATATGTGTTAGGTGAAAGTTTTTTCGGGGCAGGAGCAAAATACAACATAGTATTCGGGGTAACATTAGGCACGGGGTTAGGCAGCGGGTTAGTAATAAATAAGAAAATTTATAACGGAGCAACAGGTACAGCAACAGAAATATGGGGTTTCCCTTATAAAGAAGGGATAATGGAAGATTATGTTTCGGGACGGGGATTAAAGAGGATGTACAAGGATAGAACAGGAAAAGAGTTGGAACCTGTTATGATAGCAGATTCAGCAAGGCGGGGTGATTCGGAAGCTAAAAGCAGCTGGGAAGAGTTTGGAAGACATCTTGGTATGGCGCTGATTTATGTGATTGATGTTCTTGACCCTGACGTGATAGTAATAGGCGGTTCGTTGAGTAATCAATATGATTTATTTTCTGAAGAGTTAGAAAGGACAGTTCGCGGTAAGATATATTCTATGCCCAGAGCACATCTTAAAATAATAAAAACAAAACTAAAAGAAAAAGCAGCTTTGCTGGGTGCCGCCGGTTTAGTTTTGGAAAATGAATAATTACCCCTCACCTCTTTCCTCTCCCCACAGGGGAGAGGATGAAAAGAGGTATTTCTTCTCCCATATAGGAAGAGGAAGAAAAGTGAAGTTTCTTCTCCCCATAGGGGAGAAGATGAAAGATGAGGGGGAATTAGATGGTAAATCGGAGATAAAATGAATGTTGTTGTTGCTGGTCATATTTGTATTGATATAACACCGGTATTCAGCGAGAAACTGACGGGTAAAAGTATCGGTGAAATTTTAGTTCCCGGTCAGCTTATAAATGTCGGTAAAGCAGTGACTTCAACAGGGGGCGCAGTTTCAAATACAGGATTGGTTTTATCTAAATTAGGTGCGAAAGTATCACTGGTAAGCAAGGTCGGTACTGATTTATTCGGGAAAGGTATTATAGATATTTTAGAAAAATATGATGTCGATGTCCGGGGTATAAAAAAAGTTAATGAAGGGAGCAGTTCGTATACTGTTGTTATATCCGTTGCCGGTATAGACCGTATTTTTTTACATAACCCCGGGACAAATGATACATTCGGGTACAATGACATAGATTTTGGGATTGTAAAAAAAGCAAAACTATTTCATCTTGGATACCCGCCGTTAATGAAAAGATTGTATTGCAATAACGGGAGCGAGTTAGTGAAAATATTTAAAAAAGTAAAATCTCTGGGAGTTACAACTTCTCTTGATATGGCATTACCTGACCCTAACAGCGAATCGGGTAAGGTTGACTGGAAAAATATTATCAGGAAAATTATGCCGTATGTGGATATTTTCTTACCGAGTTTTGAAGAAATACTCTTTATGTTAGACCGTCCCAGGTACAGCGTATTAAAAAAACGGGCTACTAAAAGCAGTATCGTGGATTTTTCTACAATAGAAGATTTGCAGAAACTGTCTTCAATTCTTTTAAAATATGGCGGGAAAGTAATAGTTTTAAAATGTTCGAACGAGGGGCTTTATGTCAGGACATGTATGAGAGAAATACTAAATAAGACAGGTAAAGCGAAACCTGCTGACATGGATAATTGGTCTGACCGGGAATTATTGATGTCAAGTTATGTTGTGGATAAAATAGCAAGTGCAACCGGTTCGGGTGACGCGTCCATAGCAGGATTTTTAATGGGGTTTCTGGAAAATAAAACTATAGAAGAAACAATAAAATGCGCGAATGCAGCCGGCGCCCAAAACCTGCGGGCATATGACACTCTTAGCGGGATTGGAAGCTGGAGCGACATTCAAAAAATGGTTAGAAATAAAAACACTAAAGTTAATCCTATAAGAAAAGGAAAGCTTAATAAAGAATGGGAAAAAAGAGATAGTATATGGACAGGGACGAACGATGGGAAGGGAGGATAAAAGGGCGTCCGATGTCCGATGTCAATAAGAAAGAGTTATAGAGTTCGTGGAGTTATAGAGTTTGTAGAGTTAAAACCCTATAACCCTAAAACCCAATAACTCTATAACTTTACATTAACACATTATATGTTTCATAATTTCGGAGGTTAAACAAATGGCGGAATTAGAGAGGAAGAATTACCAGATTTGGGGTAAGCAGAGGAACGAGGCGTTAAAAAAATTTAAATTGGCTATGAAAAAATTCGGGTTGACTATGCCTGCTGTAAAACCGCAGTTGTTGGATTTCGGGTCTGGGAAATTTTATAAAACAGGTTTAATTGAATACTGGGTAGCTAATGAGGATAAGGAAGGATATTGCGGTAAATTTCTTTTTGTGTTTGGTGGGCAGACTTGTCCTTATCATCACCACGATTTCAAACACGAGACGTTTTTTATACTCAAAGGGTCTGTCAGTATGAAAGTAAACGGCAAAAAAACTACGAAAAAACAAGGCGGGATAGTTGTAATGCCTCCCGGTGTTGACCATTCGTTTACCGGTATCGGGAATGCTTTGCTTCTTGAAGTTTCAAAACCATGTCAGCCGAACGATAATTTGTTTGAAGATAAATCAATCGGCGAAAACGGTGTATTATAACACTGCTTTACCCCTCACCTCTTTCCTCTCCCCGCAGGGGAGAGGATGAAAAGAGGTATTTCCTCTCCCATACAGGTAGAGGATGAAAAGTGATATTTCTTCTCCCCTGTGGGGAGAAGATGAAAGATGAGGGGCGATTATAGGATTTTAAAATGATTACAAAAATATTGATGCCGAAACTTAGCGAGACAATGGAAGAAGGGATAATAACCGGCTGGCTGAAAAAAGAAGGTGAAAAAGTGAAAAAAGGAGAACCGCTTTTTGAAATCACCACAGACAAGGCGGCGTTTGAAGTTGAATCGACCGCAACCGGTTATTTAAGAAAGATACTTTTCCCGGTAAACACTGAAAAAAAAATAGCGATAAATAAAACAATAGCGTATATAACCAAAACAAAAAACGAAAAGATATAGTTTGATATCTGCGTTGTCCGTGTAGGGGCGACCTTGCATGTCCGCCCCACCACTACGGGCATGCGAAGCATTGGTGGTGGAGTCGCCCTAAATTAACATATAGAAATTTAAAAAAGCAGGCAGAGCAAGCTCTGCCACTACAAAGCCACTACAAAGGTAATAAGTTAGTAGTTTAAAATCTCTTGATGTCAGAATGACACATACAAAGTTGATGTAGTTGCCGACCTTGGTCGGCATAAGTTTAATTAGAAGGTGGTATTAATATGGATTACGATATTATTGTTATAGGTTCCGGTCCCGGGGGGTATGTGGCGGCAATCCGGGCTGCGCAGTTAGGTGCAAAAGTCGCGGTGGTGGATAAGGGCGAGGTAGGCGGTGTCTGCCTTAACTGCGGGTGTATTCCTACTAAAACACTGATAGCGACTGCCGAACTTTTCAGCAAAATAAAAAACTCGAAAGAATTCGGGATAAATATTGAAAATCCAAAAGTAGATTTTCCTGCTGTTATAGATAGGAAAGAAAAAATAATAAAGAAATTGCAGGGTGGAATTTCCTCACTGTTCCGCAGTCACAAGATTGAATTTATCAAAGGTGAAGCTAAAATCACCGGGCAAAATAAAGTGGAAGTCAACGGCAAAACTATAGAGTCGTCCAAAATAATAATAGCAACAGGTTCGTCACCTATGGTCCTGCCCGGTCTTGTGCCTGACGGCAAAACAATACTTACAAGTACAGATATTTTAATTAACAGGGAAATACCTCAGTCGCTGGTTATAATAGGCGGCGGGGTTATAGGTATTGAATTCGCGTCGCTTTTTAACAGCCTGGGTGTGAAGGTAACTATAGTAGAGATGTTGCCGAGAATATTGATAAATGAAGATGAAGAAATTTCAACAACGATGACGAGAATACTTGCGGGTAAAGGTGTGGAAATTAAAACAAATTCTAAAGTATTGAAAGTTGAAGGGAATAAATTGGAAATAGAAAGTGCGGGAGTAAAATCGGAAATAAATGCTGACAAGGTCTTGCTTTGCATCGGCAGGAAGCCCAATACCGCCGGGTTAGGATTGGAAAAAATTAATATAGAAGTTGAGAAGGGATTTATTAAAGTTAATAGCAGGATGGAAACAAGTGCTAAAAATGTTTATGCGGTAGGTGATGCTGCAGGAAAATATCTTTTGGCATACACGGCGTCTGCAGAAGGCATTGTCGCTGCTGAAAATGCTACGGGTAAAGAATCAGAGATAGATTACAGGGTCATACCAAGTTGTATTTTTTCTTCACCGGAAATAGGCAGTGTCGGGCTTACGGAAGCGGAAGCTAAAAAGAGAGGATATTTAGTTAAGGTTGGCAAGTTTCCTTTAATGGCGAGCGGCAGGGCGGTTATATTGAATGAGACAAAAGGGTTAGTGAAAGTAATTGTAGATGAAAAAACAGATAAGATACTTGGCGTGCATATAATAGGAAACGAGGCGACAGAGCTTATCCATTTACCTGCCATGGCGATTAAACTGGAATCCACGACAAAAGAATTCGAAAGAATTTGTTTCGGTCACCCTTCGCTAAGCGAAACAATACTTGAAGCAGTTCACGATGTACATAAACAAGCGATAGATTTGCCAAAAAAGAACTAAATTGAAAAATTGGGGTCAAATCTTGATATTTGACATTATGAAAATACTTGTTGTTGACGGCTATAATGTGATTAATAGGATTGAATATTTGGCGGAAATTGCGGACAGGGATTTAAAAGACGCCCGGGACGCAGTTACTGAGCTTGCAAACGAATATAAAAAGAGAGACGGGGGTATATCGGAAGTATATGTTGTTTTTGACGGGCAAAATCAATATAAAGATTTAGATATACCTCGCAGGAAAGAGCATATATTTTCAGATTCAGGCGAGGGTGACAGGAAAATTATAGAAACAATCAGGAGAGTGTCAAACAAAGGGACAGTAGTTGTTGTGTCTGACGATAATTACGTCCGCAATAACGCCCGCGCCTATTCATCGAATCTAATGAGGCCAGTGGATTTGCTCGAGAAGTGATACTATAATGAAAATACTGGATTTGGGTTTAATTGAATATAAGGAAGCATATAAGATTCAAAAAGAACTGGTTGAGAAAAGAGATAAAAAACTAATACCGGACACGCTGGTTATTTTGGAACACCCGCCGGTAGTCACAATAGGTAAGCTTGGAACCAAAAAAAATATACTTGAATTTAGTGAAAAAATAGAGATAATAGAAACAGACCGCGGAGGAGACGTTACCTGCCATTGTCCGGGCCAGATTGTAGGTTATCCGATATTTGATTTAAAAGAACGGGGCAAAGATATACATAAATACTTGAGGGATTTGGAAGAAGTATTCATTCAATTATTGAAAAAGTATGATATAGATGCCGGTCGCCGTAAAGGTTACACCGGTGTTTGGGTCGGAGAAAATAAAAAAATAGTATCTTTAGGTGTCGGGGTAAAACATTGGATTACTTACCACGGGTTTGCTTTTAATGTAAATCCCGATTTGTCTTATTTTAATACAATTGTTCCCTGCGGTATTAACGGCGTTGAAATGGTTTCTTTGGAAAAATTATTAGGTAAGAAAATTGATGTAAAAAAAGTTAAATCTGATATTATAAATTCTTTTTTAAACGTATTTGATTTGGAAAATGCAGGCAGAGCAAGCTCTGCCACTACAAAGGAAATATGTTAGATGTTGAAAATCCTTTGATGTCCAGAATGACACCTACAGGGTTGATGTAGTTGCCGACCTTGGTCGGTGACTTATTTGGAGAAAAGATATGGTTGCTGTTGTTCCCTCTTGGCTGAAAAAAAGAGTTTCTGCTGAAAATAAAACCAGTAGAGTCAGCAAAAGTCTTGCAGGGAAAAAAATTAATACTGTTTGCCAGTCTGCCGTGTGCCCGAATATCAACGAGTGTTTTAATCGCGGAACTGCTACTTTTATGATATTAGGCGACGTCTGTACCCGCAGCTGTATGTTTTGTGCTGTAAAAAAAGGGAAACCTGAATTAACGGACCCGGCAGAGCCTGAACGGATTGCTGAAGCTGTTAAGGAATTAGGTTTATTGTATGCGGTAATAACTTCGGTTACCCGTGATGACCTTGAAGACGGCGGGGCACAATTTTTTGCAGATACTGTAGAGGCAATATATAGTATAAATCCTAAAATAAAAGTAGAAGTCCTGATACCTGATTTCCAGGGGAATGAAAAATCAATAAAAAAAGTAGTGGATTCAAAGCCGGCAGTTATCGGGCATAATGTGGAAATGGTGCCGTCACTTTATAATAGAATCAGGCCGCAGGCAGTGTACGAACGTTCGCTGCATGTATTAGAAATAATAAAAAATATGGACAAAAACATTTATACCAAATCGGGACTAATGCTGGGTTTGGGAGAAAAATACGAAGATGTTATTGATGTGATGAAAAACCTCAGGAAAGTCAATTGTGATTTACTAACAATAGGGCAGTATCTTAAACCTGATAAAAATTGTGTTCCTGTAGATAGATACGTTACTCCTGAAGAATATAAAGAATACGAAAAGGTTGCATATAAATTAGGGTTTCATTCAGTTGCATCAGGTCCATTTGTGAGAAGTTCATATAACGCTGAAAAGTTGTTGGATAATCAGTTGTAGTGGCAGACCCTTGGTCTGCCTGGTATGCCGCATGTTGTTGTAACAGAGGCAGCAACCCAAGGGGTTGCGACTACATTTCAAACAGGGATAAATATTTATGAAAGAAACTATTCTTAAGGAAGTTCACAAGAAGTTGGGTGCGAAATTTATGGAATTTGCCGGCTGGAATATGCCTATCCAGTATGCAGGCATCAAAGACGAGCATCTGGCGACAAGAAAGTCAGCCGGTCTTTTTGATGTTTCGCATATGGGCAGGTTTGTGTTTAAAGGCAAAAACGCGGTTCCGTTCCTCCAGCATGTACTTACCAATAATGCAGCTGCTCTTGATATAGGCCAATCACAATATACGATTATACCTAATTCTAACGGCGGGGCTATTGACGACGCATATCTCTACCGGTTTTTTAAAGAGGAATATATTCTTGTCGTAAATGCAGGTAACAAGCAGAAAGACTGGGACTATTTCAAAGAAGCGATTAAAAATTTTAACGATGTGGAAATGGTTGACGATTCCGAAAACCTGGCTATGATTTCACTGCAAGGTCCGTTATCAAAAAAAATACTTAATGATGTGATAAGTTATGGTACACTTCCGGAACCGTTCAGGAACCGGTTAAGCGTTGTTTTGATAGATAATGTCAAGGTGCTGATTGCCAGGACAGGATATACCGGCGAGCCGCTTTGTTTTGAACTTTTCATAGATAAAAATAGTGTTGTTAAAATCTGGGATTTTTTAATAGCTAACGGGGCGACTTCTGTAGGATTAGGTGCCAGGGATACATTGCGTCTTGAAGCCGGGCTTCCTCTATACGGTCACGAGCTGGGGCTTGATTCTGAAGGTAAAGAGATACCTATTTTTGCATGTTCATTATCAAGGTTTGCGGTAAGTTTTTCTCCTTTAAAAGGTGATTTTACCGGGAAGAGCGCTTTACTTAAACAATTTGAAGCATTAAAGAAAATCATCAACAGGGATTACTCGCTAATAAAGGATTTGCCGAGATTAATTATGCCGGTAGCACTTACTGAAAGAGGTGTCGCCAGAGCGGGCTGTAAAGTTTTTTCCGGAGAGAAACATGTCGGGTATATAACCAGTGGGACGACAGTGCCTTACTGGAAATTTGAAGGTGAAGGACTTTTAAGTAAGATTACAAATGAAAACGATATGCGTTCAATTTGTCTTGCTTTAATTGACAGCAATCTTCAGGAAGGTAATAATCTTGATGTAGAAATCAGGGGTGAAAAGAAAAAAGCAGTTATTGTGCCGTACCATTTAAAATCAGAGACACCGCCGTATGCCAGGCCTGTTTTATTTGACTATGTTTTGAAAAAAGATAAATCGGTAACTGATAAAACGAAATATATAGATAAAGTGAAAAGTCTTCTTGATGAAACAGTAGAAAATACTATCTGGAGACAGAAAGAATGTATAAATCTTATCCCGTCCGAACAGACACAGTCCCGGATGACGCGTTTGCTTTCAGTTATGGACCCGGCATTCCGGTATGCGGAATATAAACCTGTCAAGGCTTTCTACGATGTAGAAATATTTTATTACCAGGGCACGGATTTTATCAGCAAAGTAGAGAATCTTCTTCAAAAAGAAATGTGCAGTTTTTTGGGATGTAGCGAGGTGGAAACACGTCCTGTCAGCGGACAGATGTCAAATGTTGTAGTGTTCAGTGCTGTGGTTGACTATATTAACAGGCTGGACCGTGGTTCGGAACAGCGAAGAATGCGTAGTGTCCTGAACAACCATATTATTAAAGGTGGCCATCTTAGCGCTCAGCCGATGGGCGGGTTACATGATTTTGTTGCAAGCGATCCGAGGACGGAAAAACCGGCAGTTGTAAATTTTCCGGTACTTGCAGAGAACCCGTATAAGATAGATGTTCCTGCATGCAGGGAACTTATTGCTGAAAATAAACCTGAACTTATTATTTTCGGTAAAAGTATGGTTCTTCACCCGGAGCCGGTTAAAGAAATACGGGAATTTGTCAAAGACCTTTCATTAAATTGTATTATTATGTACGATATGGCACATGTGCTGGGACTTGTCGGACCTCATTTCCAGGAACCGTTTAAAGAAGGCGCTGATATTGTTACCGGTTCTACGCATAAAACTTTTTTTGGTACACAAAGAGGGATTATAGGTGCAAATTATAAAAAACAGGATATGCTTTACGAGTTTTGGGAGACAATAAAAAAGAGGACGTTTCCGGGAAGCGTGAGTAATCATCATCTCGGGACGCTTTTGGGGTTGCTGATGTCGGCTTACGAAATGAATTATTTTAAAGACGAATATCAGAAGAAGGTTTTGTCAAATGCAAAAGCGTTTGCCAGGGCGCTTAAGGATTGCGGTATGAACGTAATCGGTGACCCGAAAGTCAGTTTTACCGAAACACACCAGGTTATTATAAATGTCGGTTATGCAAAAGGCGTGGAGTTTGCAAAGAAACTGGAAGAGAATAATATAATAGTAAATTACCAGGCGACTTTGGAAGAAGAAGGTTTTACTGCTGCAGGTTCCATTAGATTAGGTGTTTCGGAAATGACAAGGTTTGGTATGAAAGAAGAAGATTTTAAAACGGTGGCACAGCTTATATATGATGTTACAGTAGGCGGTAAACCGGTCAAAGATAAAGTTAAAGAGTTTAGAAAAAATTTTGTTAATGTGAATTTCTGTTTTTCCGGCAAAGAATTTGATATAATAATAGAAAAGCTGCATAAACTGATTTAAAAGGGTTATAGAGTTATAGAGTTTGTAGAGTTATAGAGTTTGTAGAGTTTGTAGAGTTTGTAGAGTTCATAGAGTTCATAGAGTTATAGAGTTTGTAGAGTTATAGAGTTCGTAGAGTTCATAGAGTTTAAACCCTAAAACCCTAAAACCCTATAACCCTACAACCCTACAACTTCATCACTGTCTTAGAAAGGAGATTTTATGGTACCGGCTGAATTGAAGTATACTAAAGAACATGAATGGGTTAAATTAGAGGGGAACAAGGCTACGGTAGGCATTACGGATTTTGCACAGGATGCGCTTGGCGATATAACGTTTATCAAATTGCCTAATTTAGGGGATAGTATCACTCAGTTTCAGGAAGTAGGTTGCTTGGAATCAATAAAATCAGTAAGCAATATATATAGTCCTTTGAGTGGAAAAGTAAGTGATATAAATAAAACGCTTGAATCCGCGCCGGAAAAGATTAATAAGTCAGCTTATAGTGAAGGCTGGATTTACAAATTGCAGGATATAAAACAAGCGGAATTTGACAAGCTTTTAAGTTCAAAAGAATACGAGGAATTTTTAAAGACGTTAGGATAATATATGGATTATATTTCTAATACAATAGACGACCAGAAAGAGATGTTAAAAGTTATCAATATAAAAGATATTAAAGAGCTGTTTTCATGCATTCCAAAAGAATTAAAACCGAAATCTTTCAATATCCCGGAAGGTAAATCCGAATTTGAAGTAAGAAAATATCTCTATGAATTGTCTGGGAAAAATTCCACGCATTTGATATCCTTTTTGGGCGGCGGGTTTTATGACCATTATATACCTGTTGCGGTTGACGCGATAACCGGCAGGAGCGAGTTTTACACATCATATACGCCGTATCAGCCGGAGGCGTCACAGGGTGTTTTGCGTTCTATATTTGAATACCAGTCGGCTGTATGCCGGTTGACGGAGATGGATGTTTCGAACTCTTCTTTATATGACGGGGGCACGGCATTATACGAAGCTGCGATGATGTCAACCCGTATAACAGGCAGGAAAAAAATTATAGTTGATGAGGGTGTTAACCCGATATACAGGAAAATGCTGAGGACTTATACAAGCAATCTTTCTTTGGAATTAGTAGAAATACCTGCTTTAGACGGTGTTGTAGACAGGAAGAAAATTCTGTCTGAAATTAACGACAGCGTTTCGGCAGTTGTTTTACAAAACCCGAATTTTTTCGGCGGTATAGACGATTATACCGATATATTTGAGCAGGTACACAAATTTAAAGGTATCGGGATATTGTCGTTTTACCCGTTATCGCTAGGTATATTAAAGACGCCCGGCGAAATGGGTGCGGATATAGCGGTAGCTGAAGGGCAGAGTCTGGGAATCCCGCTTTCTTTCGGCGGTCCTTATTTAGGCGTTATAGCGACAAAATTAAAATATGTAAGGGAAATGCCGGGCAGGATTGTCGGCAGTACCGTTGATAATAAAGGCAGGCGCGGTTACGTGCTGACTTTGCAGACCAGGGAGCAGCATATAAGGAGAGAAAGAGCTACATCCAATATATGTTCAAATGAAACGCTTTGTGCTATCCGCGCGCTGGTTTATTGTACGCTAATAGGCAAAGAGGGTATAAAAGAAGCTGCAAATTTATGTCTCGCAAAATCAGAATATACAAAAAACAGGCTGATGCAGATTAAAAATTTAAAAATAAAATTTAGCACCCCGACCTTCAACGAGTTTGTGATTGAATTACCGAAAGACGCGGCAGATTTAATAAGCACGCTGATAGAAAAAGGTTTTGCTGCAGGGTTCCCGCTCGGCAGGTATTATAAAGGTATGGAAAAGTGCCTGTTGGTAGCGCTTACTGAAAAGCGGACAAAAGAAGAAATAGGATGTTTTGCGGAAGCGTTAGAAGCAAGTATATAGGTTATACTGGCATTCATTAAAATTAGTTTTTCACTTGACGATGTTTTTTTAACGCTTAAAAAATCTAAAATTGCTAAACTCCTCGCTTTGCTCGTCAGACATAGCAATTTTTTAACGATTTTTTAAGCTAAAAACATCTAAATCGTTCAAAACTTATTTTAAGAAATACTGAAATATTACGCAAGATTTATATCTCTAAAATACAAAAAGTGGGATTAATATGAATAACGAAACAATTTTTGAGAAAAGCAAAAAGGGCAGGAGGGCAATCAGGTTTAACAAGCCGGATGTTCCTACCGATGTTGCTATTCCTAAAAAATTATGCAGGAAAAACGATGCTAACCTGTCCGAAGTTTCAGAATTGGATTGTGTAAGACATTTTACTGATGCATCGAGAAACAATTTCGGCGTTGATACTAATTTCTACCCGTTAGGTTCCTGCACTATGAAATATAATCCGAAACTGGGTGAGGAAGTTGCATCTTACAGGGGATTTTCCGATATACACCCGCTATTGCCGCAGTTAAGGAGAGGCGGGTTGCTGACCCAGGGAGCTTTACAGGTAATATATGAGACGGAAAGGCTGCTTTCCGAGATTACAGGTATGGCGGAATTTACAATGCAGCCGTTTGCAGGTGCGCATGGTGAATTAACAGGGATAATGATAATAGCGGCGTACCACAAATCAAAAGGGAATAAAAAGACAAAAATAATAGTGCCGAATTCCAGTCACGGGACTAATCCGGCAAGCGCCGCTATAGGCGGATATAAAATAGTATCAATCCCGACCAATGAACAGGGGACTATAGATTTTACAGAATTTGAAAAACAGCTGGACAACGAAGTGGCAGGTGTTATGATGACCTGCCCGAACACTTTGGGTATTTTTGAAACAGATATTAAGAAGGTTGCGGACAAAGTGCATGAGATAGACGGGCTTATGTATTATGACGGTGCTAACTTGAACGCAATACTTGGTAAATGCAGGTCCGGAGATGTGGGATTTGATATCGTTCACATCAACCTGCATAAGACGTTCGCAACCCCGCACGGCGGCGGCGGTCCCGGTGCCGGTCCTGTCGGTGTAGTTGAGAAACTAAAGAAATTTTTACCTATATCGGCAGTGGTTAAAAGGAGCGACAGCACATTTTCATTAGAATATGACAAACCGTCTTCAATAGGATATATTGCGCCGTTCTATGGTAATTTTGGAGTAATACTAAAAGCATATTCATACATACTTACATTAGGAAAGGAAGGGTTGATAAGGGTATCCGAAAACGCTGTTTTGAATGCAAATTATATAAAAGAAAAACTTAAAAAATATTATCACCTGCCGTATGATAAACCATGCATGCATGAATGTGTGTTTTCGGCAAAAAAACAGGCGGAAAAAGGGGTTAGTGCGGTGGACATCGCCAAATCTTTAATAGACAGAGGTTTTCACCCGCCGACTATATATTTCCCTTTGAATGTTAAAGAAGCGATAATGATAGAACCGACAGAAACCGAATCAAAAGAAACGATAGACGCTTTTATAGAAGCGATGATTGAAATAGCAAAGTTAGCGGAAGAAAACCCCAAAGAACTGCACGACGCTCCCCAAAAGACCCCGGTAGGAAGGTTGGATGAAGTAAAAGCGGTGAAAGAACTTAAACTGTGCATATAATAGATATAACATTTAACAATCCTGTAAAAAATATTGAATACGACGAAGAACTTTTAAAACTTTCACAAAATAATAAGGAAGAAGCTGTGAGATTTTGGGAACCAAAATCTTTTTTTGTTTCACTGGGACGTGATTCCGGTCTAGACAGTATTTATGAAGAAAGTTGTAAGGGGGATAATATCCCTGTTGTAAAAAGAAATTCAGGCGGCGGGACGGTTCTTTTGGGTCCGGGATGTTTAAATTATTCTATAATACTTGCTTGTAACAGTGAATTGTTTGATGTTAGAAAATCTTACAATTATATTCTTACAAAAGTATGCAATGTTTTGAAAACGCTTACTAAAAATGATGTTGATATAAAGGGGATTTCAGATATAACGCTTGGTGACAGGAAAATATCGGGAAATGCACAAATCAGGAAACGGAATTATTTTTTGCATCACGGGACACTGCTTTACAATTTCAACCTCAGTTTAATATCAAAATATCTTAAACAGCCTAAAAAACAACCGGATTACCGCAGTAACCGGTCTCACGGGGAATTTTTAACTAATATAAACTTGACTCAGATAGATACATTCAAAAAATATTTATGTGAGTCATTCAAATAAAAAACAGATTAATCTTCCCTTAATATATAACCGTAACCTTTGACAGTCTCTATAACACTACCCTGTTTGCCGAGTTTTTTCCGTAACCTCTGTATAGTAATATCAATATTTCTGGAATAAGTTGAATGTTCCCAGCCCCATATGTTTTCAGATAAATAATCTTTAGTCATAAGTTTATTTTTCTTTTCAAGAAATATTTTTAATGTTTCAAATTCTTTCGGCCAGAGTTTTATTTTAGTATTTTTAACAAAACATTCGTGGCTGTTAAGATTAAGCTCGATTCCTTTGGTTTTAAGTATCTTGGGTAATGTTTCTTCTGTTTTTCTTAACCTGCGGAATATTGCTTCTACTCGGGCGACTAGTTCTTCAATATCAAAAGGTTTTGTTAAATAATCGTCGCCGCCGATTCTAAGTCCTAAAAGCTTGTCAGACATCTTGGACATAGCTGTAAGGAAAAGTATGGGAATGTGTTTTGTTTTTTCGTATGAACGGATTTCCCTGCAGAAATCTATGCCGTCGCCGTCAGGCAGCTTTCTGTCAAGAATCATTATATCAGGTGTAAATCCGTTAAGCTCTTCCCTGGCTTTTGCTAAACTTTCAGCAGTATGAACGTTATATTTCCTGCCTTCCAGATTTATTTCTAATAGGGTTTTTATATTCTTGTCGTCCTCAATCAATAGTATTTTCGGTCTATACATAACAAAAAGATTTTACAATATTTTATCTAATTTATCAACTTTTTTATGTTGCATAAAAGTTGCAATCAAATACTTGCCAAAGTTGCACTGCGATGTTATACTTATAGTAGAAAGAAAAGGTTAAGTGCTTTTAATTAGGTTGTGCAGGCAGGGGAAGGAGGATTTGTTTTATGAGCAGAAAGATTTTGGTTGTTGATGATGATGAGAATATACAAAGACTGTTAAAAGTTAACCTTGAAAAATCCGGTTATGAAGTATATGTTGCATCTAATGGTAATGAGGGGTTGCAAAAATTCGAGGCAATAAAACCCGATTTGCTTATTGTTGATATAGTAATGCCCGGGATGGACGGTTATCATTTTTGCTGGGATGTGATATTTGAAGACGGGCTTTATACTTTTCCGGCACCTAAGATTATTGTGCTTACAGGTAGGGACAAAAAATTAGACAGGGGTATTTCTGATAAAATCGGCGTTGACGCATATATTACTAAGCCGTTTGATGTGAGATATTTAGTTGATAAAGTTACTGAATTGTTGAGTGGTAAGGCAATAATCGAACAGAAAAAAATTATGATAATAGATGATGACCCTAATGTTGAAAAAATAATCAAAGCGAATTTACCTTTGGAAAAATACAAAGCTACGTATGCCTCAAATGGAGAGGAAGGTTTGGAAATGATAGAATTAGAAAGACCTGACCTTGTGATATTGGATTTAGTTATGCCTAAAAAAACAGGATATGAAGTCTGTTCCATGTTAAAGAGAAATCCGGTTACTGCCAATATTCCGGTTATAATGCTTACGGCTAAAAAAGAATACAGGGATAAATATATCGGAACAGTTTTTCTTAAAGCTGACGAATATGTAACTAAGCCGTTTGAAATCAAAGATTTATTAGGAAAAATAGAGAAATTGACCGTATATAATAATCAGGCTGTTGAAAAAGCATAATAAGTAGTGCCTGCCGATATGCAGGTAAAGAAGGAGTTTGTTGTTAGCGTAAAGTAAGAGGAGAATTTAAGATGTCTATTTTTAATAAAATGTCATTTAAGTCTAAATTGATTTTAGTTACTTGTATAATTAATGTCGTTGTTATATCTTGTAGTTTATATTTAAGGTCAAAACATTTTGAAACAACTTTTAAAGAAAGCATGGCTTTTAGAACCCAGATAATTGCTAATGTTATTGCTGATAGTATTTCTGATGAAATAAAATTAGATCATCTGGTAAGAGTAGAGAGATATAGGGATTTAATTGTAAAAGAGCCTGAAATAGAGTATGTAGCTTTCTTTAGTAATCAGGATAAGCTTATTGCAACAGCAGGTAATTTTAATAAAAATAAGATTAAATTTGAAACAGAGAATATTTTTAATATGGTTGATAATGTTTATGATGTATATAAAGAAATAAAAGGAGATGACGGCAGGAAAATAGGTTCTGTTATTATAGGTTTTCCGGTGCAGAGTTTAAAAAATGCAGTACATAAAAATCTGATGATAGGTATTATTGTGTGGGTGACTGCAGGTATAATAATAATTATTTTAAATTTTGTAAGTTTAAATTATTTTCTTAAACCGATAAAGTTACTCTATGAAGGTTCGGTACGTATTGCAAACAAGGAATTTTGCTGCAGAATACCGGTTAGAAATGAAGATGAAATCGGTAAAATATCTTTACAGTTCAACGTTATGGCGGGCGAATTGGAAAGTTTTTATGAAGACCTTGAGAGAAAAGTCAAAGAAGCAACTATCGGCTTAGTGGAAGCAAATACCCGGTTAAAGGAGATAAATGAAAAAAAATCCGAATTTGTTGAAATTGTTTCCCACGATCTGAGGACGCCGCTTACTTCAATTTTGGGTTTTGCTGATACTGTTTTGAATAAAAATCTGAAACTCTCTGAAAAAGATAAAGACGAATATGTTAATATTATAGGAATAGAAGCTCGCCGGCTTGGCAGGTTGATTTCTGATTTTCTCGATATATCGAAGATTGAAGAAGGTAGATTAGAGTTAAATTTAAAAAAAATAAGCATAGAAGGGGTTATCAGGAGAACCGTAAGGTCAATTGACACTAAAACTTATGGAGTTGGTATTGATGTGGAAATTGAAAAGGATCTGCCGGAAATATATTTAGATAGTGACAGGATTAGACAAGTTTTTCAAAATATAATCGGGAATGCATTAAAATATTCACCCAGGGATTCAGTTATAAAACTTACTGCCGGTAAGTCTTCCAATGAAGTCAGGATAGCTATAATAGACCACGGACCTGGAATAGCTGATGATAAAAAGAAAATTATATTTGAGAAATTTTATCGTGTGGATGACGACGTATCGAGAAAGGAGCGGGGCACGGGGCTTGGATTGTCAATTGCAAAGTCAATTGTTGAAATGCATGGCGGGAAAATATGGGTTGAAGATAATCCCGGTTTTTCCGGAAGTTGTTTTATATTTACTTTGCCCATAAAGGATTAAATTTATGCAAGAAAAAATATTAATAATTGAAGATGAACCAAATATTACCATGTTGCTAAAAGTCAACCTTGTCGCTTGCGGGTATAATGTGGATAATGCTATTGACGGTGAAGAAGGACTGAGAAAAATCAATTCATTCAAACCCGATCTCATAATAGTTGATTTAAGATTGCCAAAGATAAGCGGCTGGGAGATATGTGAAAAAATTAAAGGAGACGATACTTATAAAGACATTATTATAGTTATTGTATCTGCATCCGACCAGCGGAATACAAAAGAAAGAGCGAAGTTATTGTGTATTGACGCGTTTCTTCCCAAGCCGATAGAAATAGAAATACTCATAAATAGAATAGAAGAGTTGTTCAAAAATAAAAAATTAAAAAGGAGGGATTAGCCATGATTAAAAAAAAGATATTGGTTGCTGATGACGACCCGAATATTCTCGAGTTGGTAAGAACCAATTTAACAGCGGCAGATTATGAAGTTATCACTTGTAATAACGGTGAGGTAGCGCTTAGGAAAATTAATGAGGAGAAACCGGACTTGCTTATCCTTGATGTAATGATGCCCAAAATTGACGGGTATACATTAGATTTAGAACTCAACGATGAGGAAGAAACTGCTAAAATTCCGGTTATCGTTATTACTGGCCGGTCTGATACAAAAAAGTTATTTGATAAAACCAAGTCAGCTAAATTTGTTGCTTGGATTGAAAAACCGTTTGAAATTAAGGAATTAATTGACTTGGTAAATACTTATTTTAAGAAGGCAAAAAGTTGTCATAAAGTGTCAGTGCAAATACCTTGAAATAGTTGGAAAAATTTGTATAATGTGCCTGTTGAGAAAGTACTCAACAGGCACTGGTTACACAGATTTTGAAATAGATTACATAGATAAAATTTTGGATTCTAATCTACCTGCCGTCAAGAAGATCTGTATAATCTAATAGTGAGCTTGTCGAACCACAATATTTAAATGGGAGGGTATCATGGGTTTTTCCAGGTTTGCAGGATTTTTGTGTATTGTTCCGTCAGTGATGATGCTGGTGGCAAGTTTTTTTGTTTTGTTTGCTGTAGGAAAAACAGAAAGCAAAGGATTAAAAATGTACGGCAGGATAATCGCGGTATTATTATGGATTGCAGTCGCGATATGCATATCGGCCGGAATATTTGTTTGTTGTAAGAATCGTTGTCCAATGATGCCTTGCGATAATGCCGCCGGCATTGAAAAAGAAAGTAGCTGCATACCGGGAAAAGATATGAATAAAGTCCGCCCGATGATGAAGAAAGACATGTCTGTAAAAAAAGAACTCCAACAGCCTGTTAAAAAATAGAATGTGTTTTGAAGATATTTGACTGGAAACATAGATTGAAAGATTAAAAGATTAAGAAAGGTATTCGAAGTCGAAAAGGAAGAGTTATAGAGTTCGTAGAGTTCATAGGGTTTTAGAGTTAAAACCCTATGAACCTATAACCCAATAACTCTATAACTTTAAATAGCATATCATAAAATTTATAAGGAAGAAAATTATAATGAAGGAAAAAATTTATTTACATATTAACTATTGGGAAAGAAATGGTGAACTGGAAAATCTTTTTAAACTTGCAAAGATGAACGGTTATAACGGGGTTGAATTAAGAAGGTATGGCAAATCTGCCGGGTTGGCAGATGAAGCATACAAAGAAGAAGTCTGCAGGTTAAGGGATAAATACCCAAAAATAGAAATAACTTTCGGCTGTCCCATGGAGTTTATGAACGAAAATGAATCTGTAAGGAAAAGCGAGGAGGAGCAAGCGATAGCTTTTTTTCTCTGGGCGGAAAAAGAATTCGGCACGAAGACGTTTAATGCCATGACAGGTACATTAACTTGCGCGGAATACCGGAAATTTGAAGTTAACGGTTCTGCAATGGCGACAGAGAACCATTATAAATGGGCTGCGACTCATCTTGATGCTGTCGGAATGGCAGTAAAAAGCAAAGGTATAAAATTAGCATTGGAAAGTCATAACTGTTTCATACATGATTTACCTGATTCTATCAATAAACTCTTCGGGATGATGAAAACAGATAATGTCGGGGTAAATATAGATTACGGGAATATTATGGTACATAAATACGGGGGTTCACTCGAAAATGCCATCGAAAAATTAAAAGACAGGATTTTTTATGCTCACATGAAAAATGTTATTGTGGTAGCAAACGATCTTTACTGTACTACTCTTGCTGAGGGTATGATTGATAATTTCCAGTTTGTGAATTTATTAAAAAAAATAGGATATAAGGGTGTTTATTGTCTGGAATTCCCTGCTTTAGGGGACCATTTCTCAGCTGCAAGAAGAGATATTGAATATTTTAAAACTGTTTTAAAATCAAAGTGGGATTAATTCTAATGAATAGTTAGTAGTTCATAGTTCAAAGTTCTTAGTTCTTAAATCTTAATTCTTAATTCTATTTTTTATGGAGGTTGTTGAAAATGAGCAAAGTTCTTGGGTTCGGGGTAATCGGCTGCGGGAATATAGGTCCATTCCATATGGATGCAATAACACAAATAAAAGGAGCAAAACTTGTAGCTATTTCAGATGTTGTTGAACCAAGAGTCAAAGAGCTGGCAAAAAAATATAATGTTGAAGGATATCTGGATTATAATAAGATGCTTGAAAGAAAAGATATTGATGTGGTTAATATCTGTACACCCAGCGGATTACATATAGAATCCGCTTTGGCTGCAGCAAAAGCCGGCAAGCATCTGATAGTTGAAAAACCACTTGAAATTACTTTGGAAAAATGCGATAAAATAATAAAAGCTGCAAATGATAATAAGGTTAAACTATGTGTTATTTTCCCGTCCAGGTTTAGTTTCGGCGTCAGGAAACTTAAGGAAGCGATTGAAAAAGACAGGTTTGGGAAAATTGTAATTGGAGATGCTTATATAAAGTGGTACCGTTCCCAGGAATATTATGATACCGGAAAATGGCGCGGCACATGGGAAATGGATGGCGGCGGTGCGCTTATGAACCAGTCAATCCATACAATTGATATTCTTCAATGGATGATGGGACCTGTTGATGAGGTTACGGCTTATGCAGGTACGCTGCTGAGAAAAATAAAAGTTGAAGATACAGCGGTAGCACTGCTTAAATTTAAAAATAACGCTTTCGGGGTTATAGAAGGAACTACTGCTGTCTACCCCGGTTTTGATAACAGGCTGGAAATTTACGGGGAAAAAGGTAGTGTCGTGCTGGTAGGTACTAATGTTGAAGCTTGGGAATTTATAGATAAAATAGAAGAAGACGAGCAAATTAAAGCAGCTAAAAAGAAAACTTCAAGCGGTGCTTCCGATCCGGTAAAATCAATAACCTCTGAGGGGCATATGATTCAGATACAAGATATGGTGGACGCAATAAATAACAATAAAACCCCTATGGTTGACGGCTATGAGGGAAGAAAAGCTGTGGAATTGGTGCTTGCAATATATAAGTCAGCAAAAGAAAAAAAACAAATTAGGCTGCCACTATAATCTATTCGCAGATTAATGCTAGGAGCTCAGATCTATTGCTCCTGCAGTTAGTGCTTCATATTTTATGATTCATATTATTTCAAAATTTTTTGTTATTCCATTATACCCGGCAGGGTTTATAGCAACATTCGGGCTGCTTGCTTTAATACTGCTTGCTTTTAATAAAAGAAAAATGGGGTATATAGCATTTTTTTTATCAATATTTGGTTTTATCTTTTTTTCGTCTCCTATAGTAGCGCATAAACTCATGCGGAGTTTGGAAAGTCAATATTCACCGGCATATACCTACCCTAAAGTTTCTGCAGTTGTACTTTTAGGCGGTTCTGAAATGCCAAAACTGCCTCCGCGTATTTACTATGAAACTAACCAAAATGCAGATAGAATAATGCATGCCGCCCGACTGTTTAAAAAAGGTTACGCACCATATCTCATTACGACAGGAGGGCAGATAACATTTATAAAAGAATTTCCAGGTTCAGAAGCGGAAATAAGTTGTTCTCTTCTGACTGAACTTTTTGGAATAAATTCAGCAAAAATATTGATGGATACTAAATCCAAGAATACACACGACAATGCTGTTAATGTAAAGGAACTATTGGAGAAATACAAACTTAAACCAACCATTATTCTTGTTACCAGCGCGTATCACATGCCACGGTCAGTGCTTATATTTGAAAAACAGGGATTCACTGTTTACCCGGCGCCGACTGATTATTATGCAGACAAGGATTTTCAATTAAAAATCTACACGTGTTTACCTGATTCGGGGGCGCTTGTAATAAACACCACAGTATTACATGAATACTACGGTATATTAGCATATAAAATATTAGGTTGGATATAGACATCCTATAAAAAGAAGGATGTCTGATTACACTGATTAAACGGCAGATTACACAGATATAATTTTAATTATATCAGGGGAATCATGAAAAAGATTTTTGGTTTGTTAGTCGTTGTGTTTTTAATGTCTGTTTGTGTTTTCGGGCAGGCGGAGAAAGAAATAAAACTTCCTAAGCCTCAGATGGAAATCGGGAAACCTCTAATGCAGGTGTTAAAAAAGAGGCAATCCGGAAGGGAATTTAGTAACGAAAAATTATCATTACAAACAATTTCAAATCTGCTTTGGGCAGCATTTGGTATAAATAGACCGGATTCAAACGGCCGTACTGCGCCGTCTGCAATTAATATGCAGGAAATAGATGTCTATGTCGCGATACCGGAAGGACTTTATCTGTATAATGCGAAACAAAATTTATTACAAAGTGTTTTAACAGAAGATATTCGTGCTTTAACGGGGAAACAACCGTTTGTTAAGGAAGCCGCCTCTCAATCTTATTTATGTTGCAGACCGCGCTAAGATGAGTAAAATCGGACCTGCAGATATTGATTTTTATTCAGGTGCAGACACGGCGTTCATCAGTCAGAATGTTTATTTGTACTGTGCTTCAGAAGGTCTGACTACAGTGGTGCGGGCTTTTGTAGATAAACCTGCGCTTGAAAAAGCAATGAAATTGAGAAAAGACCAGAAAGTAACACTTTCACAAACGGTAGGTTATCCGAAGAAATAATAAATCGTCATCAAGGGTGATTCATTGTTGTTTTTAGTTTTTCTAAAACATCCGGCGGGATTTTAGTTAATTTAAAATTATCGTTTATACAGCCCATCTTTGTCTTACCGGTTACAAGAACAGTCGAGTCTCTCTTTATAATGTATTCTATAGTTAACGATACTTTGCCAATCTCTTTTATTTTTGTTTCTATTGAAAGCATATCGCCGAGTACAGCCGAAACAATAAACTTTGCTTCCACCTCACTGACCACAAAATGAACCCCGCGTTTAATCAGTTCCAGTAGTTCAATACCGTTTTCTCTGAATAATTCCGTGCGCGCTCTTTCAAAATATTTTAAATAATTTGCATAATATACAACCTCACCTGCATCCGTATCTTCGTAATAAATTCTAAGTTTATACATAACTGCTCCTTTAAACTATTTTATAGTATAAGAATTTGAAAGATGTAGGCAGAGCAAGCTCTGCCACTACAATGTTGATGTAGTTGCCGACCTTGCTTGTCCGCCAACGTTTTGTGGCGGAGTCGGCATTAACTTGATGTATAAGAATTTCAATGTTATCACGCCGAGGGCGTGAAACTACAATTTAATTATAGTTTTGTAGTTGTCGCCAGACCCTTGGCAAGCCTAATTTGTATAGAGATTGTTGGTTTTTAATAATCACACATTAAATCTTATTTCTATTATGTCGGCTTCCTTTATAATATAATCCCTGTCTACTAATTTGACCAATCCTTTGCTTCTTGCATCATTAATATTATGACATTTCATGAAATCCTCAAAACTTACAATATCCGCTTTTATGAATCCTCGTGCGAGGTCAGTGTGAATTTTACCGGCACAGGTAACAATATCCGAACCCTTTTTTACCTGCCAGGCATGGACTTCCTGTTTACCGGCAGTATAGAAAAATATAAAATTTGATTTTTCAAGAGTTTTTTTAATTATTTCATTAGTTTCTGTTTCGTTTTCGAGGACTACTACCGGTTTCATGCTGAACGGCGACATCATATTAATAAATTTTTGTTCAGTTTCATTAAATTCTACTTCGCATAAAGGTACTTCTTTTTCAAGATAAGATATGCATTTCCCGATGAATTCTTTTTCAGCGGTATCATTAGTGTTTTGTAAACGCGATTCAAATTTCTCAATATCGTGGATAAGCAAATCAAGTATTTTAGCACGGGGCAAGACAATTGCTTCTACTTGTATGAACTCATCACGGATAAATTCGGCGAAAAACGGAGATACTTTTTTTGGTTCACATTTTTTCTCAAGTGCGATTAAGATTTCGTCATTGTATTTTATTTTGCCTTCTGGTACATCAATACCGGTAAAACCTATTTTCATAAATGCTCCTATACTTACATTTTATATATTTTTTACTATTTTTCAATTAAAATATTCTCCTTTGCCATAATACCTGCGGGGATGAATAGTAAGGAGAACAGTCTCAATTTTTCTTGACAAATATTTCTGGTTAGGTAAAATATGAGCTGCGTGTACGCAGCTCACGGGGTGCACAGAGTGCACACAGTCGCACAGTTTAAAAAGTTAAAATATATCATAAAGGAGTTGATGATTTAAATGGCAAAGTATAATTTAGAACCCGTTGATGTACCTAAAATTAAAACAAAATACAGGTGTATAAAAACCAAACTTCCTGTCCCGCAATCCCTGAAAATATTTAAATCCCTGATGGAGTCCGAGCCTAAATCCATGATGGGTCAGCCGCCTGTGATATGGCATAAAGCCGAAGGATTTCAGGTATACGACAAATGGGGAAATAAATGGATTGACTGGTCTTCGGGTGTGCTTATAACCAATGCCGGTCATGGAAGAAAAGAAATTATAAAAGCAGTGCGGAAGATTTTAGATCAAAAACTTCTTGCAACTTACGTATTTGTACATGAACAAAGAGCCGAATTAGTTAAAGCGCTCCAGGAACTTTCACCGGATCCTTCAAATTACCATGTGTTTTTATTGACTACCGGCAGCGAAGCTGTTGAAAACGCCATTAAACTTGCGAAGACGTATGCTGTTGAAAAATATGGGCCGAAAAGAAAATATCTAGTGTCATTTAAAAACGCTTTTCACGGCAGGACGCTCGGTTCGCAACTTGCAGGCGGGATGGAAAAATCAAAAAAATGGATAGTGGACGGCGATAAAACTTTTATACAAGTACCGTTTCCTGACGGCTATAAAAATGAAGATATCTCTTTTGAGCTTTTTGTAAAAACTTTAATTGAAAAAAATGTGAAACCTGACGAAATAGCCGGTGTTCTTGTAGAATCGTATCAGGGCGTAGGTCCGGATTTTCTGCCGTATGAATACGCGCAACGTTTAGCAAAGTTTTGTAAAGACAATGATATCGTGTTGATTTGTGATGAAGTCCAGGCCGGGTTTTGCAGGACAGGCAAAATGTTTACTTTCGAACATTATGACATAAAACCGGACCTAATCGTTTGTGGTAAGGGCATATCGTCTTCATTACCGATTTCTGCCGTTATCGGCAGAAAAGACATATTGGGACTTTATTCACCCGGGTCTATGACTTCAACACATTCAGCAAGTCCGCTGCCGGTTGCTGCGTCTTTGGCAAACCTTAAAATACTTAAAAAAGAGAAACTTGCTGAGAAATCAAAAAAACTCGGTGAAATACTTATACCTGAGCTTAGAAGGATAAGAGAAAAATATCCGCATGTTCTTGGTTGTGTTCAGGGTAAAGGGCTTGTCGGAGGTATCCAGGTAGTTAAGAAAGGTACCAAAGAACCGGACCCCGATACTGCTACAAAAATCAATGAAAAATGTTTTCAAAAAGGACTTTTAATGTTTTCACCTGTAGGAGTAAACGGTGAATGTATAAAAATATGTCCGCCTCTTATAATAAACAGAGAAGCGCTGATAGAAGGCATAAAAGTTCTTGAAGAAGCGTGTGATGAGGTTTTAGGGAAATAAAATTATGAAAAATTCTAATTCATTTAAAGCTGTTGATGTGACTATAGTTGGCGGGGGTATGATTACCAACGATTTAATATTGCCTTCAGTTTATCATTTACAAAGGACCGGGATAGTTGGGGATATAAACATTTGTGCTTTGAATAACGGACCCCTTAAAGCACTTAAAGAAAATAAAGAAATCAAAGAAGCTTTCCCAGGACAGGATTTTACCGCTAATCCGTCACTATCCGAATCACCGGCTAAAAATTTGCCTGATTTATACAAAGAAGTGATATCTAAAATGATGCCTTATCAGGCAGTTATAGTTGCAATGCCCGACCAGCTTCACTATGAAGTAGTTATGGAAGCATTGCGTAACAACCAGCATGTACTTTGCGTTAAACCTTTAGTATTAAAATACGAACAAACATTAGAAATAGAGAAACTTGCTTTGAGTAAAGGACTATTTGTAGGTGTAGAATATCATAAACGGTTCGACCGCAGGTCGCTTATGGCAAAACGCAGTTATGAATTAGGTCATTTCGGAGAATTTGTCATGGGTGAAGCTAAAATGATAGAACCATATTATTACAGGTCTTCTAATTTCCAAAACTGGTTTACAACAAAAAACACCGACCCTTTTGTTTATGTAGGATGTCATTATGTAGACCTTGTCTATTTTATTACAGGACTTAAACCGGTTGAAGTTTCAGTATCCGGCATCAAAGGTAAATTTCCTAACGGTAATGAAGGCTATATGTGGGCTAACGGGCGGGTAAAGTATGAGAACGGCGCTTTATTGTCTGTAACTGACGGGTTAGGTTATCCGGATGAAGCTGCCGGCAGCAACGAACAATGCTTGTCTATGTTTTTTGAAGGTAATGGAAAGAGCGGTCTGGTCAAGCATGACGACCAGTTTAGGGGAGTAAGCCATTGTTATCTTGAAGGTATAGGCTGTGCGGGTTCGCATTTCAATTTTGTCAGTCCTGATTTTTATAAATTGGTTCCGTGGGAAGGTATCGGATATAAGCCGGTAGGATACGGTTTTGATTCTGTCGCAGCAACGTTAAATACAATTAATAGAATTGAAAATGAAGTTACGTCTTTGACTGAAGATAAAGCAATGAATAAAAGAAAAGAGATAATTAAAGAAATTGATAAGAAAGGAATAATTGCCACACCTGCAAACAGTTATATAAATGAATTGGTTGTCGAAGCAGCCAGAATGTCAATATTAGGCGATGGTGAAACCATAAAAATCATTTATGACAAAAACCCGCATATTGAACCCCGAAAGTAGATAACTTGAAAATTTTCTAAAAAAGTGTAAAAAAAAGATAAAGGACATAAGTCAACAAAATATATATGTCAACAAACAAAACTGTTACCAAATCAGCCGGAATTATAAGTATTGCAACATTGATTTCGCGTATTCTGGGATTTATCCGTGATATTATTATAGCGCGTTTATTCGGGGTTTATGTTTATGCCCAGGCTTTTGTTATTGCATTTAAAATACCCAATCTGTTCCGGGATTTTATCGGCGAGGGAGCGGCAAATGCTGCAATTGTTCCCGTGTTTAGCGAGTATACCACAAAACATACCAAAGAAGAGTTCTGGGAATTGGCAAATGTTGTTTTGAACCTGCTTCTTGTGGTTCTGACAGCAATTACGGTTCTTGGTATAATATTTTCCCCGATAATTGTTCGGTTAGTTGCACCGGGTTTTACCGCTGACCCCTTTAAACTGCAAACCACAATAACATTAAACCGGATAATATTTCCGTATATTATTTTAATAGGTCTTGCCGCATATGCCATGGCAATTCTTAATTCGCTGAAACATTTTACTATTCCGGCTTTTGGTCCATGTTTTTTGAATATTTCAATAATTATATTCGCTCTTATCTTTGGGGAAGGTATTAAAGGTTTATCGCTTGGAGTTCTCGTAGGAGGGATTCTTCAACTTCTAATCCAAATACCTATTCTTTATAAAAAAGGATTCCGGCTTCATTTGTTCAGGAGTTTTAAACATCCGGCGGCAAATATAATAGGTAAACTGATGTTGCCAAGGATTTTGAGTTCTTCTGTTTACCAGTTAAATAATTTTATAGATTCCATATTCGGGTCTTTGTTCTTCATAGTAGGGGAGGGCGGGGTTGCAGGATTATATTTTGCTTACAGGCTGATTCTTTTCCCGCTGGGTATTTTCAGTACCGCGCTGTCGCAGGCTATACTGCCGACGTTTTCCACTCAGGTCTTGGAGGATAATCATGATAACCTGAAACATACGCTCTCTTTCGGTATCCGTGCGACATATTTTGTTATGTTGCCGGCATCAGTTGGTTTTATGGTTTTGGCTAACCGTATAATTACCACTATATTTAGAGGCGGGAAGTTCGATGCCTATGCCTCTAATATGACCGCAGATATTTTATTTTATTATAGTATCGGTTTGTTCGCTTACGGAGCGTCAAGAATATTACAGGCGTGTTTTTTTGCTTTGAAAGATACGGTAACTCCTACAAAAAACGCTATTTTGACTTTAATCCTGAATATAATTTTAAATTCTCTGCTCATTTACCCGATGAAGCTGAGAGGAATAGCGTTAGCTACATCTGTATCGGGTATTATCAGTTTTCTTGTGCTGTTCTCGAGACTCAAAAAGAAAATCCACCCGTTTGATACTAAAGAAATAAATTCATCTTTCCTGCATATTCTTTTAGCAAGTATTTGTATGGGTGCTGTGATTTATTTTTTCAAGTCATTTAATTTGTTTCTGGTAATTTCTGTGGGAATATTATCATACGGTATTTTCTGCTTTATTTTTAGAGTAAAAGAAATACAACAATTGCAGGAATTTATAAAGTTACGGAAGAGTAGGAGATTATAAGATTTTTAGCGGACAGCTGTACTATCTAAACAATTTATAGCCAAATTTATATAATTGTAGTTGCACGCCCTTGGCGTGCTATATATGTACTTCCCTAATTTTTTTCTTTAAGAACAAAACATTGACAGATTCAACAATCAGCCACAGGCTCAGAATAAGCAGTATTATCCCGCAAACACCTGATATTATAGTATCGGGTGTTGCTGTTTTAGAGTCAGTCCGTCCCAAAACAATGTTTATAAACGGTAAAATCTGCAATATTAAAGCAAACAGTGCTGTTATCAACATAAAGAACATCGGTATTATTACAAATACGGCTTTCTTACCGTTTTTTATCATCCAGACAGATATTGCAAGCAGTATTAAACTTGCCAGCAATTGGTTGCTCGTCCCGAAAATAGGCCATGCAACAAGATAACCTTTTTCTTGTGTCAGTAGAAGGAAAATCATTGGAACAGTAAGAGTAAGCAATGTTGCTACAATGCCACCGAAAATACTTGTTATTCCAAAAATTTCCTGGAAAATATATCTTGCTAACCTTGTGCAGACGTCAAGCGTGTCATAAACAAATGTTGAAAATGCAAGCAGGGCAAACGGGAAAGCTACGCTGAACCCTACTCCGACCAAACCTAAATAGTTGGCGATTCCGTTAGCATATATCAGATTAGGGTCCATTTTAAGCATTTCCGAACCTTTAGGTAACATCATTACTGTTGCCAGTGCCAGAACTGCTACCAGCGCCTCAAGAAGCATTGCTCCGTAACCGACAATTTTTGCATCTGTTTCACTGGATATTTGTTTTGATGTAGTACCGGAACTGACAATCCCGTGAAAACCAGAACATGCACCGCAGGCTACCGTAATGAAAAGAAAAGGGAAAATTAATTTTCCGTTAATAATACTTTTCAAACCCAAAGTATTTATAGCAGGATATTGAACTTGAAAACCTCCAAACAAAGCACCGATTAAACCTATAGCGATAACAAGATATAATAACCATCCTCCGAGATATCCTCTTGGCTGAAGCAGTAACCACATGGGGATTATAGAAGCGATAAAACAGTATATAAGGAGAAACACGTCCCATTTTTTGGTAGGTACATCTGTAAAGTAATAAAGAATTGACTGCGGCAGTCTTGGACCTAGCCAGATTATGAATAAAACTATCGGCAGGAATATCATTGTTGCTAAACCGACCTTAAGATTAAATTTATATAAACAGATACCCATCAGCATACCTATAAATATATATAATATGGATGATGCGGCAACTCCGGGTCCGTATGCTTCTCCTGCCGAAACTGTTTTGAATGTCTGGGCTGTAATATCGGTAAAAGCGATTATTACGTAAACAAGACAGAACCAGACAAAAATTAAGAATAATAAACGGGAAGTTTCCGACATATTTTCTTTAATTATCTCACCTATAGACGAAGCTTTATGTCTTAATGAGGCGACTAAACTGGAAAAATCATGGACACCGCCGATAAATATTGACCCTAATAATATCCATAGTAATGTCGGCAGCCAGCCGAACAATATTGCAGCAAGAATAGGACCGACAATCGGACCCGCAGCAGCGATAGCGGAAAAATGCTGTCCCAGAAGCAAAACAGGTTTTGCCGGAACATAGTCAACGCCGTCGTTTATCTCGCAAGCAGGAGTTTTGCAAGAAGCATCTAACATAAATCTTTTCATTAAGAATTTTCCATAAAAAATATAACCTGCCAGCAGTATAAGTGCAGACCCAATCACAACAAACGCAATCATTACAACCTCCTTAAAAAGTACAATTTTATAAAATAATAACAAAATGCAACAAAAAAATCAAGAAAAATATATTCAGAGAAATATATTTACTATATAACCCTTTTATTGATTGGGTTTGACATTCCTTTTCTAAAGTAGTATAATTTTGCCGTGATAAAAATAACTAATCTTACCAAAAAATTCAAAGATAAAATAGCTATTAATAATATCAGTTTGGAAATAAAACCCGGGGAAATATTCGGTGTTTTGGGACCAAACGGGGCGGGTAAAACTACAACCATAAAACTGATAGCGGGGCTTCTTAGACCTACATCGGGTAGTATAATTGTCGGTGATTACGATGTCCAGAAAAATCCTATTGAATCAAAAAAGATTACAGGTCTTCTGCCTGACACGCCTTTCATTTACCAGAAACTAACGGGCCGAGAATTTCTTGAATTTATATGCGGGATTTATAACGTCGGTTGTGACAGGATTGACGAGTTGCTGGGATTATTTGACCTTAAAAACCATTCCGATGAAATTATCGAATCTTATTCGCATGGTATGCAGCAGAAATTAGTTTTGGCGAGTATTCTTATAAGGTCGCCGAAAGTAATTTTACTTGATGAACCGCTAGTGGGACTAGACCCGAAGTCAGCGCGTCTCGTAAAGAACATTTATCTGGAAGAATCAAAAAAAGGAACTACCGTATTTCTGTCAACGCATATACTTGAGATTGCCGAAAAACTTTGCACACGTCTTGCTATAATTGATAAAGGCAATATCATAGCTCTCGGAACACTTGAAGAATTGAAAAAACATGCAGTTTCAGAATCAAATTTAGAAGATGTTTTTTTCAAACTTACTGAAAATGGTTAAAAATTTATTTAAACTTGAAAAAAGAATTTTCTCTAACAGGATAAAATTTGTTTCCTGGGCTGATTCATTTAAAACCTCATTTCTTTTAATTATAGGTTTTATATTCCTGTGGCTTTTGTACCAGGGGTTTTTCAGGGTACTTATATACTTGAACACTATAGAGTTTATAGGCGGGTTGCTTATTATAAAACTCATGTCTATGATGATGCTCACCTTTTTCGCAATGCTTATTTTTTCAAATCTGATAATCTCTTTTTCAACTATATTTTTTTCAAATGATTTGAATTTTCTTATGTCATTGCCGGTTTCTTCAAGACAAATATTTACTTACAAGTTTATTAAAACTACTTTTTATTCGTCATGGATGGTTCTTTTAGTTTTTTTGCCGTTTATATTTGCGTATGGAAGAATAAAATTTGTGGATAATAGTTTTTACATTGTGGTTTTACCGCTACTGATTCCGTTTTTTCTTATCGCCTCGGCAATCGGGACAGTAGTAAGCACGGTTTTTATACGGTTGTTTCCTTCACAGAAGATAAGAGATATTTTTATAATTTTGGGAGTTGTATTTATCGGCGCTGCCTATCTATTTGCAAGATTTATACAGCCTGAAGATTTTTTAAAAGCAGATAAGCTGAATGAAGTTGTCCAGTATATAACGGTTATACAGGTGCCGACTGCTAAATATTTACCTTCGTGGTGGTTTACTTCGGCAATGTTCATGTATATTTCAAAGCAATGGGGTAATTTTTCGTTATATGTTTTTTTGCTTCTAAGCGTATCTTCTGCTTTAGTATTTTTAGCAATTTACTTGTCTAAAAATTCATATTATTCTGCCTGGAGTACCACCCAGGAATCGTCAAGCTACAGGTTTTTGCCGAAGTTAAATATAAAGAACAAAGGAATTTTTTCAGTTTTTGTAAAAGATATAAAAATATTTTTCAGGGATACGGGTCAATGGTCCCAGTTACTACTGCTTTTTACCTTAATCGTTGTTTATCTTTTCAACATCTATAAGCTTCCGTTGGATACATTTTTTCTTAAATCGCTCATTTCATTTTTGAATATATGTTTCGCCGGTTTCGTACTTGCGTCTGTTTCTTTAAGGTTTATCTTTCCTCTGGTTTCGCTTGAAGGCGAAAGTTTTTGGATAATTAAATCGGCACCGATAAAAATATGGGATTTTTTATGGGAAAAAGTACTTATGGCGTTTATCCCGCTTGTTTTCTTGGGCGGGTTGCTCATTGGCATATCTAATTATCTGCTTGCAGGCGGAAGGTTTATGAATTATCTTTCTTTCATAACAATTATTTTTATTTCGATTTCTTTGACCGGTATGGCAGTCGGTTTCGGGGCGATGTTCCCGAAATTAAAAGTTGAAAGTATTTCTCAAATTGAAAGTTCCTCGGGCGGGATGATATATATGATATTTTCGCTTTTTTATATAGCTTTAGTAATTTCCCTTGAAGCAATCCCGGTACGGCTTTGGTTTTTAGCAAGGCTTCATAATAAAAATATTGCGTATTCGGGAACAGTTGTTATTGTAATAATATCTTTGTTCATACTTAATTTAATTGCTGTTTTTCTTCCGATGTATTTCGGAAAGAGAAACCTGGAGGTACTTGATGTTTAGAATATTGATGGTTTTGATTTTGCTTTTTACGGGTTGTGGTAGTAAAAAAGTTGAGGATAAGCTTGATTACGGAAGATTTTATGCTGACGGGATAAGAAGTGAGAAATGGGTTGCCTTGACATTTGATGACGGACCAAGACCCGAAGCGCTGGACAAAATATTTGAAACACTTAAAAAGGAGGATGTTAAAGCGACTTTTTTTGTTGTAGGTATGAACGTAAAACTACACCCGGAATATATGAAAAAATATATAGAGTTGGGACATGAAATAGGCAACCATACATACTCGCACCGGAATTATTATCAGTTAAAAGAGAAGATGGGGCTTGACGAGATAGAAAAAATACTCAGGCAGGAATTAGATGATAATGAAGTGCTGATAAAAAACGCAACAGGTGTAAGACCGCTTTTCATGAGAATGCCAAACGGGTTTATTTCACCAATGGTAAAAAAAGTTGCAAAAGATAAAAATTATATAGTTGTCAACTGGACATTTGGCTGTGATTGGCAGCAAAATACTAAAGATGATTTGGTGAAAAAATACTTGAGAAGTGTGGAATCGGGTGCTATCTTCTTGTTCCACGATAAGAAACTTACCGCAGAAGCGCTACCTGAAATAATAGAAGGGATAAAGAAAAAGGGCTACAAAATAGTGCCCTTGAGAGTAATTTTAGGAATCAGTAAGTAAATTTATTTTATTGTATAGTAATTTCAGTTTTTGTAGTTGTCGCTAGACCCTCGGCATGCCTGACTTGATGTATAGGAATTTCAATGTTTAGCAGAGCTAACGCTCTGTGGCTACAATATCAATTGGTTTGTAGCTGCAAAGCGAAGCTTTGCTTAACTTATATGCCGGAGGAGGGAGTTGAACCCACACGACTCCTTAGAGTCGGCAGATTTTGAGTCTGCTGCGTCTGCCAGTTTCGCCACTCCGGCGATGTTGAAAATTATACACAAAAAAGCTAAAATGTCAAGTAAGCTAGTTATTCTGAAAATCGAGTTTTTTCACTAAACGAAACATTATTAACGGCTTATAAACCTAAAATTTCAAAACTCACTCACTACGTTCGTTCAAACATTGAAATTTTTTAACGGTTTATTAGCCTAAATGTTTCTAAATCGTTCAAAAACTTGATTTTCTAAAACCGTACTATTTCAAAATGAGAAGATGCACAAAGGTGGTATGTCTTAGGTATTATACCCACCCTTGCCTTGTCCGCGTAGGGGCGGGCTTGCCCACCCGAACATAAAATGAAATTAAAATTTAGTATTTTTATAATTATTTTAATATTTTTATCATTTTTGAATGCTGATGATTTATTTAAAAAGTACAAAGATGTTAATGTCCCGCCAAAAGAAGCGCAATTTTGGGAGAAACTTCCAAACGATTTTGTAAGATGCGGCTTATGTCCCTGGCGATGTATGATATCGCCGAATCAAAGAGGTTTTTGCAGGACAAGAGAAAATATAGACGGTAAGTTATACACGCGTACATACGCCCGTCCCTGTTCAATCAATATCGACCCCATAGAGAAAAAACCGTTCTTTCATTTCCTGCCCGGTGAGCAGGCGTTTTCAATTGCTACTGCCGGTTGTAACGTTGGCTGTAAATTCTGCCAGAACTGGCAAATTTCCAAAATTACACCGGAAGAAAGTGATGCGTTTTATATTCCGCCGGAAGATATTGTAAAAGCTGCCAAAAAATCAAAAGCAAAAGTTATTGCATATACATACGTGGAACCGACCATTTTTTACGAGTATATGATTGAAATATCCTCGATTGCAAAAAAAGAAGGACTGAAAAATGTTGTTGTATCATGCGGTTTTATTAATCCCGAACCATTAAAGAAACTTTTAAAGTATGTTGATGCCTATAAAATTGACTTAAAATCGTTCAATGAAAAATATTATGAAGATGTTGTCGGAGCTAAATTAGGGCCGGTTTTGGAAACCATAAAAACAATAAAAAAATCCGGTGTGCATTTGGAGATTGTTTATCTTGTTGTTCCTACACTGAACGATAACCCGGAAGAAGTCAAAAATATGAGTAAGTGGCTTGTACAGAATGTCGGTACGGAAGTCCCGCTTCACTTCACAAGATTCCATCCTGATTATAAAATGATGAATTATCCTTCCACGCCTGTTTCTACCGTAGAAAATTTAAGAAAAATAGCTATGAGCGAAGGGTTGAAGTATGTTTATGTAGGTAATGTCCCGCCCGGAAATGAAGGGGAAAATACTTATTGCCCGAATTGTAAAAAACTTCTTATTAAACGGCTGGGATTTGAAGTTGTTGAAAACAACGTTTCTAAGGGCAAGTGCAGGTTTTGCGGTCAGAAAATAAACGGCGTATGGGAATAGATAAAACTGTTATTTTCGAGTTATTTGTTGCAGGGATTGGATTGGGTTTCGGTCCCTGTTTTTTATTTTGTGCCCCGATAATATCATCATATATTTTTGCAAATGGTTTTAATCAGAAGGAAGGACTAAGGGTTACTGTTATTTTCTCACTGGGCCGTATAATTGCTTACAGTATTTTGGGACTGGTGTCGGTATATTTTATAAATACGCTTGGTATTCAGGGAAATATTTTTAAGCGTGTAGCAGGTATATTAATACTTCTTATTTTGCCTGTTTATAATCTTGGGAAAGATAATTTTAAATTCTGCAATATTTTAAGCAGAATCAGTGATAGTAAAACAAACATAAGTGTTTTTGCTGTCGGGCTTCTGGTCGGGCTTTCGCCTTGTGCCCCGCTTATCGGTATTCTTACATATATTGTCTGCAAATCGAAAAATATATTTTATGGTTCCTTTTATGGTTTTGTATTCGGAATAGGGACTTTTTTTTCGCCGCTTATATTTTTAGGATTATTTGCGGGTTTGCTTAATAAAGTTCTTGTTAAATCACAGAAAATATCTTTAATTTTTAAAATTATTGCAAATGTTATCCTTGTTTATTTAGGAATAAAATTACTCTTATGATTATTATATGTATATTTTTATTAGGGTTTGTTTCTCTCGGTTTTCAAATTATACTTGTAAGAGAAGTATTAGTACTGTTTTCTGAAAACGAACTTACGATAGGGATTTTTCTTGCCAGCTGGATGCTGGTTGTTGCCTTTGGTTCCTATATTGCAGGAAGATTTAGTTATCGAATCAAGAATCTACCGTGTTTTTCAGATATTTTAATTCTTTTAACAGGTATTATTATGCCCTTAGAGATTTTTTCTATCAGGTTTGCAGGATATTTTTTCCAAAGGACACTTGTTGAAATGATCGGCATAATTCCGACGTTTGCTTTTTCATTTATAGCTGTTTTTGTTATCGGGTTATTGTTCGGATGCTGGTTTGTCCTGGCAACGGAGATTTATTCAAAAAAAGAAAAATACTATAATACAGCGGGTAAATCTTATACATATGAAACAACCGGTTCAGTTGTCGGCGGTTTAGCCACAAGTATTTTTTTAATAAAGTAAATTCTATACAAGTAAGTTTGTTTTTATCATTTTTATGTTTTTTATTTCTCGTTGTTTTTTCTTCAAAAAAATATTTTATTTTCTTGTTGTTATTTCTATTATGCCTGTTTAAGTCCCAGGCAATTGAAAAATATTCAACATCATATCAATGGCGGCCCTTTAACGTGGTTGAATCTAAGGACTCATTTTACGGGAAAGTAACAGTTTTAAAAAATGATGAAGAATACGACTTTTATGAGAACTCTAATAAAATTACTTCAACTGAACCACTTTCTAAAAATGAGGAAATCGTCCATATTCCGCTACTTTTACTAAATAAACCTGAAAATGTATTAGTTATCGGCGGCAGTATGAATAAGCTGCCTGAGATATTAAAACATAATGTCAAAAAAGTTGTTTATGTAGAACCAAACCCTGTTTTTTATGAATTATCAAAAAAGTATTCTGGCAAAACAATAAGAGATGTTTTAAATGATTCCCGTATAGTGAGTGTCCGTGAAGACGGCAGGTTTTTTATTAAAAGAACAAAAGAGAAATACGATTGTATTATTCTGGATGTTCCGCCTCCGGTAACCGGACTTTCAAACAGGTATTTTACAGTTGAGTTTTTCAGTGAAATTAAAAATATTCTTTCAGAAGACGGGATTGTAATAATATCGTTTTTGTCATCAGAAAATTATATGTCGGATGAGTTAAAATATTTAAACGCTTCAGTTTATAAAACAATAAACAGTGTTTTCCCATATTGTTATGTTATGCCGGCATCTTATAACTATTTTATTTGTTCGTCCCGCAAGCGGGATATAAACCCGGTTACTTTTATAAAAAAATTAGAAAGGGGGAAAATTAAAACTAAATACCTGTATCCGTATTATGTCCGTTATATTTTAAGGGATGATAGAACTGACAGGGTAGTTAATTGGATAAATGAAAAACGGAACGATGTTCTGTGCAATTACGATTTTTATCCGATTTGTTATTTTTACGGTTTAAATTACTGGATTTCGTATTTTGGTAAAAAGCTGCCTGGGAAATTATTTACTCCTCCTTTTGGGTTCATATACTTTTGCGTTTCTTTAATTTATGTTGTTTTTTTGATATTTTTTGTTAAGTTGAAAAAATATTATTTTGAAACGGTTATTACTATTGTTAGCTGTTTTTCAATGGTTTTAGAACTTTTAATTATTTTTGCTTTTCAATCAATTTACGGGTATGTTTATTATAAAATAGGAATTCTTCTATCGCTATGTCTTCTGGGAATAGGAACAGGCAGTTATTTATCAAATAAGTTTTTAACAAAAAGAGAGAAGTTTTCAATTGTCAGAATAATCCTTTTTTCAATGCTGTTTTTTTCTCTGATGCTTCCATTTTTATTCAAAATGTTATATCACAAGCAGTTTGTGGAGCCGATATTTTATGTTTTAATTTTGTCGGCCGGTTTATTTACGGGATTAATTTTTTCAATTGTGGTTAATAATGATAGTAATCTACCTGTCGGTCAGGCAGATATGCACGGAGAAAAGGTCGGAAAATTTTATGGATTAGATCTACTTGGTTCAATGTTTGGTTCAGTTTCAGCAAGTTTAATTTTGATACCGATGTTCGGAATTATAAATACCTGTTTTTTGGCAGCACTTTTTATTTTATTTCTGATTTTCTTTTGAGTATTTGACAAAAAAAATGTATTTTGTATAATTAATACAATGCAAAAGGTTAATATTGATATTGAAAAATGTAAGGGCTGTCAGTTATGTATTTCGGTATGCCCGGGTAAATGCATAAAGTCTTCCGGAAAGATAAATAAATCCGGTCAGAAATGTGTTGAATTTACTGACAATGATAAATGCAAGTCATGCGGATTTTGTTTTTTAGTATGTCCTGACGTGGCAATTGAGGTATTTAAGTGAAATCCAATAAAATTTTAATGAAAGGAAATATTGCTGTATGTGAAGGTGCAATTGCTGCCGGTTGTGATGCCTATTTCGGGTACCCGATAACTCCGCAGAACGAGATACCTGCTTATATGTCAAAGAAGATGGTGGAATTAAAGCGGGTTTTTATACAGTCAGAATCGGAATTAGCGGCAATAAATATGGTTTTTGGTGCAGCTGCTTGCGGGAAACGGGCAATGACATCTTCTTCTTCGCCGGGGATTTCACTGAAACAGGAGGGCATTTCATATCTTTGCGGAGCTGAGCTACCCTGTGTAATTGTAAATGTCCAAAGGGGCGGTCCCGGGTTAGGTAATATTTCCGGTAGCCAGGGGGATTATTTCCAATCAACAAAAGGCGGCGGTCATGGTGATTACCGGCTTATAGTACTCGCCCCGTATTCGGTTAAGGAGATGTACGATTTAACATATTTGGCGTTTGATTTAGCGGATAAATATAGAAATCCGGCGTTGATACTCAGCGATGGTATTGTAGGGCAAATGATGGAACCGGTGGAAATAAATACAGATATTAGAGATAAGAGATTAGAGATTAAGAAGGATTGGGCTCTTGGCGGGTGCAAAGGAAGGGAACCGAGATTAATCCGCTCGCTCATTATGGAAGAAGGCGGGCTTGAAAAACACAATTGGCACCTGAAAGAAAAATATGATGAAATAAAGAAAAACGAAACCAGGTGCGAAACTGAACTTGTGGATGATGCAGAGATAGCTATTGTTGCGTTCGGTATTTCGGCAAGAATTTGTAAATCAGCTGTGAAAAAGTTAAGGCAGCAGAACGTTAAAGTGGGGTTAGTAAGACCTGTAACACTTTGGCCTTTTCCGGAAAAGATAATTTCGGATATTTCCAAAAAAGTAAAAAAGTTTCTTGTTGTTGAGATGAATCTCGGGCAGATGGTTGAGGATGTAAGATTATCGGTCAATGGCGCCTGTCCGGTTGAGTTTTTGGGGAAACCGGGTGGCGGCATATTTAACGAAGAAGAAATAATCCAAAAAGTAAAAGATATATTATGAACCCCTCAACTCTTTCTTCTCCCCATAGGGGAGAAGATGAAAGATGAGGGGAAAATTATAAAGTTTCTATCGGATAAGTTTGATTATGAATAAGATTTTTGGTAGATGTTATAGTTTAAAAGAAATAAAGCACAGTTATTGCCCCGGTTGCGGGCATGGTATAATTCACCGTTTGGTTGCAGAAGTTATTGACGAACTTGATATAAGGGAAAAAACTATCGGTATCGCACCGGTAGGTTGTGCTGTTTTTGCTTATTACTATTGGAACTTTGATGTAACTGAAGCTTCTCACGGCCGTCCGCCCGCAGTTGCTACCGGTATAAAAAGATGTCTTCCTGACAAGGTTGTTTTTACATACCAGGGTGACGGCGATCTTGCGGCAATTGGAACAGCAGAAATTATTCATGCCGCCAACCGCGGTGAAAATATTACGACAATTTTCGTAAATAACGCTACATACGGTATGACAGGCGGTCAAATGGCACCGACTACTATTCTGGGGCAGAAGACAGCAACGACACCTTTCGGCAGAGATGCAAAAAGAGAGGGGCATCCGATAAGGGTTTGTGAACTTTTATCTTCATTAGACGGTGCCTGTTATCTTGAACGGGTTTCAGTTTCAAATCCAAAAAATGTTTTAAAAGCAAAAAAAGCAATCAAAAAAGCATTTGAAAACCAGCTAAACAATCGCGGGTTTTCGCTTGTTGAAGTTTTATCTCAATGTCCTACCGATTGGCAGATGACACCTGTAGAATCGGTAAAGTGGGTGGATGAAGTCCTTTCAAAAACATTTCCACTTGGAGTAGTTAAATCACAAATAAAGGAACACGAATAGAGGCAAAAATCACGAAAAAATCACGAATTTGTAATAATCAAATTTAATTGGCATTATTCGTGAACATTCGCGATAGCATTCGTGATGTGTTATTCGTGTTCTCGGAGCGAATAGATGTACGAAGAAATAATCATTGCTGGTTCCGGTGGTCAGGGTATAATGTTTTTAGGTAACCTGATATGTAATGCTGCGGTATCGCAGGATAAATATACGACTTTTTTCCCTGCATACGGTGCTGAAATAAGGGGCGGCACAGCTAATTGTTCTGTTGTAATATCTGATGACGAAATCGGTTCACCGGTTATCAGCAGCCCTTCAATTATGATTATTATGAATGAACCGTCTATGAAAAAGTTTTCGTCAAAAATTAAAAAAGGCGGACTTTTTTTTGTTAATTCATCTTGTTTGGAGGTAGTCCCGTCAGGTGTTATTGCAGTTCCTGCTACTGAAATAGCGTCTAAAGCAGGGGACATTCGTACGGCAAATATGGTTATGCTGGGTAAATTTATTTCAAAAACAAAAATGTTCCCGTCAAATACAATTACGGCTGTCATAAAGGAAATTTTTAAAGACAGAAAAAAATTGATGGATATTAACTTAGCTGCGTTTATGAGAGGATTAGAATTATGATGAGAAAAGCTATTATTTCAGATGCAAAGGAAATTCAAAAACTTATTAATTTTTATGCTAAAAACGGCGAGATGCTTCCGAGATCAATAAGTCAGATTTATGAAGAATTACAGAATTTTTACGTTTTTGCAGTTAATAAAAAAGTTATCGGTTGCTGCGAACTTTTTATAACATGGGAAGATTTGGCGGAAATAAAGGCACTTGCGGTTTCACCAAATTATAAAGGGAAGGGCTACGGAAAAATGCTCACAAAAAAATGCATATCAACTGCCAAACAGCTAGGCATAAAAAAGGTCTTTGCGCTAACCTTTAAACCGGGATTTTTTCAGAAACTTGGATTCAAGGTTGTATCAAAAGAAGTTCTACCTCAAAAGATATGGTTTGAATGCATTAAGTGTCATCTTTTCCCGGATTGCAATGAAGTACCTGTTATGAAAGAACTTTCATGAAGTAGTAGAGTAATCCTACAAGAGTTTTCGCGTCTTTGATTTTACCTTTTTTTATCCAATCTAACGCTTTATAATAATCAACAATTTCCGGTTCTATAAATTCGTCTTCATCCGGTGACAATTTGGTTTTCTTAAGATTTTTAGCAACGAATATGTGGAGTATTTCCGTAGAAAATGCAGTTGACGGATAAAAGGAAACAAGTTTTTTAATATTATTTGAAGTAAAACCGGTTTCTTCTCCAAGTTCTCTTTTCACACAGTCAATCTGGTTTTCGTTTTCCGATATTTTCCCGGCAGGAATTTCATAAGTTATTTTTTGAACAGGATAGCGGTATTGTCTTACAAGAACAATGTTTTTCTTATCAACAAACGGTATAATTGCGACTGCATCCGGCTGCCGGATATATTCCCGTGTCGCTTTCTTGCCGTTAGGAAGAATTATATCATCAACAAAAAGATTAAGTATCTTTCCGCTATAGATTTGCTTCTCTCTTAATGTTGTTTCTTTCATAATGGTCTTATTGTAGCAATTTTTTTGTATTTTTACCATAAATTTATGTATAATAAAACTTTCTTTATGGTCACCTTGAATAAGCTTTGCTGTAGTCCTGAAATAAGTAGCCGCAGAGCGGTAGCTCTGCTAAGAAAGAGTTTTTGGTGCACCTTATTGTAAATTTTATATGGATTCTGAAAAAATTAACATGATTTGCCGAAAATGCGGAACCGAAAATACCAGCGACGCAGTTTATTGTGAAAATTGCGGTTGGCATTTAAAGGAAGTAGACACTCAGACAAATAATAAACATTTATTAAGATGGATTGATAAGGAAATAAATATTTATATCTTATCATGCTTAATATTTTTTGTGAGTTCATTTGTTTTTATTTATTTCTATAATATACATTCAACTTTAACCCTACCAAAAGCACCTATTATAAATATCCTTTATAGCGTTCTTTTCGGCACGATTGGATTAGTTCCGGGATATTTTTATAAACTGATATTTAAAACAAAGGGAATAAGGTTTTGGAAAGCACTTTATATTAGTATTGTTTTTTTAACGTTTTCTATAATAGGTGGCAGAATATATGGTTTATTTTCTGCAAAAAAATATAACAGTAACATTAAATCAAAAGTATTTATTTCAAATAGTTCAATAATAAAAAGGGATTATAATATGGTAAAATACATGTTCAATAATATCGGGGCTGGAACTACATATCTGAATATTAATAATGGTATTTTAACAAATGAAAAATATAAAAATTATGAAATAGAAATACCAAATAATGACCATCAAAGCCATTATTATGTAGATAATCTTACCACAGTTAAATTTTTAAAAGAGACTTTCTGGAATGAAAAAAGGTTAATGTTCGGGTATGATAAAAAAAGCAATATTTATTTGATAGAGAATAGTATTATACTGGAATTTAATCGAGATAAGAAAAAGAATGTTTATCTGTCAAGATATAACAATATTGTAAACAGGGTAATATTTAAACGCAATTTTGGTGAAATATCGTTTATAAATGATATAAAGGAATGCGAAATAAAATTAGGGGAAGATGAGAGAAATTATTATGCAATGATAGTTATTTTCAAATTGCCGTTGCAGTGCACTTATTTGTGTATTATTGAGCCTTCCGGTAAACTTATTTATTACGAATTGTTGGAAGGAATTAGAGAGATTTCAAAATATGTTGATACTCAAACTAAAAAAGAATATCTTATAGTAGGCGATGAAAGTGAATCGAAATATGTGTACTATGTTGAATAAATATATTTATAGTTAGCAGAAGCTGTAATAAGTATTTTCACCAAAAATCTAACCGGCTTAAGCAAGAATAGGAACTTTCCTTATTAGAAAACCCGCCAAAAATTCTTGACATTGACAAAAGAAATAAATTTAGTAGAATATAAAGTGTTTACAGTCAGAATATGTGTAAGTTCTAAGGAGATAAGTTTATGAACAATTTTAAACTGGTTTGCGGGATAATTCTTTTGTTTCTGGGTATTATTTATTTATATAAGCCAAAATTAGTTATGAGGATAAATTATTATGCAAAAGAGTTTTTGTTCAATGATACATATGTGCTTTTGCGCAGGAAAAAGATTGGAATATTTTTTATAGTGCTTTCCCTTATTGCTTTTTATATGGCATGGGCAAGCTTAATGCGATGAACAATATAAATATTTTTAAAAATATTTTCATGAAAGTGCAAAAAGCGGCGGGTTCGTCTGCCGGTATAGAGATTTACGCCGGTAAAACGAATGATACGACAATTACGTGGTCAGAGGGCAAACTGGAAGATTTTTATATTTCAGAGCTGCAGGGTATAGGACTCAGGATTATAAAAGACGGTAAAGTGGGATTTTCTTATTCCAATAATTTTAACGAGTATGCAATTAACGATTTAATCTCTTCTGCGGAAAAGAACTCGGAATTCCTGCCTGCTGACAAATATGTTTCTCTTGCCCGTTCTTCAAAAGGAAATCCTGAACTGGATGTTAAAGATGAATATTTTGGTAAAGGAAAAACCGAACAAAAGATATCCATACTTAAAAATATGGAACAGTCGGCACTTTCAAACAAGAAAATAAAAAGTGTAATAAAAATAGGTTATTCAGAATCATTAGGAGAGGTTTTTATTATTAATAGTAACGGGCTCGAAATTTCTTCTGCAGGAACTGTCTTTTCGTATGGTATTTCCTGTGTTGCTTATGATAAAGGCGAAACGCAGGTTGGCGGCGAATCGACAGTAAAAAGAATTTATAACCAGTTGAATTTTGAAAAGACAACAAGTGAAGCCGTAAAGAATTCTGTTGACCTTTTAGGAGCAAAAAGAATAAAAACCGGAAACTATCCCGTGATTTTTAACCAAAACGTCGGTTGTGAGTTTTTGGGGCTGCTTGAATCTTCTTTTTCTGCATTTGCTGTTCAGAAAAATATTTCACTTTTAAAAGGGAAACTAAATCAAAAAGTATGTTCAGCGAAGGTTAATATTATTGATGACGGGACTCTGAAAGACGGCATTGCGACTTCTTCTTATGATGACGAGGGGACACCGACACAAAAAACAATAATTATAGAAAATGGAATTTTGAAAAACTACATATATGATATATATACTGCAAATAAAGATAATACAAAATCTACCGGTAATGCATCGAGAGGTTATTCAGGTAATCCGGTTCCCGATGTAAGTAATATTTACATTCAACACGGCTTAACAACTTTTGAAAATTTAAAAAAAAATATGAATACAGGGATTTATATTACAGAAACGATGGGCATGCATAATGCCGATTCGATTTCAGGTGAGTTTTCAGTAGGGGTAAACGGTTTTTTTATAGAAAACGGCGATATAAAATTTCCTGTTCACGGAATAACAATTGCCGGTAATATTTTAGATTTATTCAGTAATATTGTCGAGGCGGGCAGTGATTTGAGGTTTTATGGAAGTGTTGGGAGCCCATCCTTGTTAATAAGCAAGGTAGCAGTCGCAGGAGAATAAACACCCCCACTTTTTTCTCCCCTCGGGGGAGAAAATGAAACCTGTCTGCCGGCAGGCAGGGATGAGGGGGAAATGGCGGTCTGGATGATTTCATCAAAAACAAAAATTTTAGGATTGTTTGCTTATCCAATAGGGCATTCTCTTTCGCCGTTGATGCAAAACGCAGCGATAAAAAAAATGGGATTGGATTATGTCTATGTTCCTTTTGAAGTAAAACCGCAAGCCCTTGAAAATGCTGTTGATTCAATCCGTGCCCTTGGCATCAGTGGTGTCAACGTTACAATACCGCACAAACAAAATGTAATGAAATATCTGGATAAAATATCCGGTGAAGCGGCGAAAATAGGTGCGGTAAATACTATTATCAATAAAGACGGTGTTTTGTCCGGATATAATACCGATTATTACGGATTTACCCATTCAATTGAAGAAAAAATCTCTTTAAAAAATAAAAACGTTTTTATGCTTGGTTGTGGAGGAGTTTCAAAAGCAATCGCGCTTGCACTGGTTAACTCTAAAATTAAAAAACTCGTTGTATCGGACATTGACATTAAAAAAGTTAAAGAACTTTTAAGCTGCAGGTGGGCGGTTTCAAAAATTGAATTTGTAAAAACAGAAGAAAGTCCGTGTTTAATAGAAAAGTCGGATATTTTTATAAACGCCACTCCGGTAGGGATGAGGGAAAACGACCCATCTCCTATAAATAAAAAATTACTTAGAAAAGAAATGTTTGTTTATGATGTTGTTTATAACAGAGAAACACAACTATTAAAAGATGCCGGAAAAATCGGTGCAAATTTTATAAGCGGTTTAAACATGCTTGTTTACCAGGGTGCTAAATCACTTGAATTATGGACCGGCAAAAAGCCGCCGGTTGATTTAATGAGAGATATCTTGAAGGAGGCGTTGAATGATTAGATATGTAACTGCCGGTGAATCCCATGGTAAATCTTTAACTGCTATTTTGGAAGGGATTCCATCCGGGCTTGAATTAACTGAAGATTTTATAAATAGCGAACTTTTCCGCAGGCAAAAAGGTTTTGGAAGAGGCAAAAGAATGCAGTCTATTGAAAAAGACAAGATTCTGGTTACCTCAGGTATCCGTCATGGTAAAACAATAGGTTCTCCGATTGCTATGACTATTTTAAACAAGGACTGGGAGAACTGGAAGACCATAATGTCGCTTGATATTAATGATTATGACGAAAAATTCAGATTAAGCCGTCCCCGTCCCGGTCATGCTGATTTAGCAGGGGTTATTAAATATAATAGTGATGACATACGTAATATTCTGGAAAGGGCTTCTGCAAGAGAAACTGCTGCCCGTGTTGCGGTTGGTGCTGTTTGTAAAAAATATTTAAATGAGTTCAATATAAAGATTGTTTCCTTTACAAAAGAAATTGGCGGTATTTGTGCGCCTGCTGTTAAACTTGGAATTGAAGATATTATAAAGTTGGCCGAAGATTCACCTGTCAGATGTCTTAACGGAAAATCAGAAAAATTGATGATGAAAGTAATTGAAAAAGCTAAAAAAAACGGTGATACGGTAGGCGGGATATTTACGGTTATAGTAGACGGTATTCCGGTAGGTCTTGGCAGTCATACTCAGTGGGATTTAAAATTAGATGCCAGGCTAGCATATGCTGTCATGTCGATTCAGGCGATAAAAGGAGTGGAAATAGGACTGGGTTTTGAGATCGCTAAAAGGCCGGGTTCCCGGGTCCATGATGAAATATTTTATAATGAAAGTACCGGTTATTTGAGAAAATCAAATAACGCAGGCGGAATTGAAGGCGGTATTTCCAATGGTGAACAGATAGTTATAAGTGCTGCTATGAAACCTATTCCCTCTTTAGGAAAGCCTCTGCATTCTGTTGATATTAAAACTAAAGTGGAAGTAAATGCTCAGATTGTTCGTTCTGACGTTTGTGCAGTTCCTTCTGCCGGTGTCATAGGGGAAGCCGTTGTATCTGTTGAAATTGCAAAAGCTTTTAGTGAAAAATTCGGCGGTGACTCAATTGAAGAAACAAAGCTTAATTATTCAAATTACGTTAGAATGATAAAGGACAAATAAATTTTGTTGGAAATTTCCATTTTTTAATAGTATTGATTTCTTACTACATTTTCCGTAAATTATGCGCCGATTTTTTCTTGTTTTTTTCTATTTAGGTTTTCATATTTTTAATAATTGCGTTTTTGCTTCAACAGAAATAAAAAAAGTTAATGTTATAAAAGAAGATAAACCGGCATGCACATTAGATCTTTTTTTAATAGATGGGATGGGGTATGTATCAACTGATGATATCGCCAATATCTATAATGCTAAAATAAACTGGTATCCAACCTCAAAGAAAGTAATACTTACCCTTAATAGCAAAGAAGTGATTTTCAAAATTGGTTCCCAGAAAGTAATTATTGATAATACTGAACGGTTGATGAAGAAGCCTGCGAGATTAGAGAAAGGAAAGCTTTTGATTCCGCTGGAGTTTTTGCTTACTAAGGGCTTTTCACAGATTTCAGGTTTTTTCAACGAGTGGGATTACAGGCGTTTAAGTTTTAGAATAATTGTGATGCCCGATATATTTCCACCCAGACATTATTCTTACCGGGACAAAACACGGATTGTGATTCAGGCGGCAGAAAAAAAAGAAATGCAGCTGGACTTTTCGAAAGAAAAAAATATTTTAATAAAGACTTATAAGAGTAAAATTGACGCTGAAAAATCTTCAATTACTATAAATGACGGAGTAGTTAATAATATTACTGCAACCAACTTAGAGCGGGATGTTTTGTTTAATATAGAACTTGGTACGTATTCCGGTAAATGTGAAACTTTTACATTATCGTCTCCTTTTCGTCTTATAGTTGACATTGAAAGGACAGTTGAAACAGAATCAGTTCTTCCAGGTTATGTTTTGGGACTTGCTCCTTCTGTTACAGGTTTTTCGGAAGCAAGTGCTGCTCCCGAAGTTATATCATCACAGGAAGAAAAAGAAAAAATAGTTCCGGCAGTATCTTCACCTGTCTTATCGCATAAGGCAAAAAAGATAGTTATTGATGCCGGGCATGGCGGTGAAGACCCGGGTGCAATAGGACCAAGGGATACTAAAGAAAAAGATATAAATCTTTCAGTCGCTAAGAGGTTAGCGGAAGTTTTAAAAGAAAACGGTTATGAAGTTTATATGACAAGAGAAGATGATACTTTCATCCCGCTTTCTGACAGAACAAAATTTGCCAATAAGGTTATGGCTGATCTTTTTATAAGCATTCACTGTAATGCATCTATATCCAATAATACATCAGGATTTGAAATATATTTTTTATCTGAAAAAGCAAGTGATAGTGCTGCTGAAGCAGTTGCAAATATGGAGAATTCGGTTATTGCCATGGAGAAACACAATGCTGTCGTTAAAGGAGACATAGGGAAATTGCTCCGTTCAATGGCAGTAAATGAATTTATGAACGAATCTTCTTCTTTATGCGGGGTTATAAATAAAGAGGTTTGTACAAACTTTGAAAATTTATGCAGTCTTGGCATAAAACAGGCAAACTTTTATGTTTTAAGAGGAGCTACAATGCCGGCAATTCTTGTCGAAATTGCCTTTCTATCAAATGTAAAAGAAGAAAAACTTTTAAATCAAAAGAAATTTCAGAAAAAGATGGTACAATCAATTTTTAACGGGATAGAATTATATGAAAAACAAACAACAAAGTAAATCCAGGACTTTTATAAATAGCAACGCCAATCCAATCGGTGTTTTTGATTCCGGTGTCGGAGGGCTAACAGTTATAAAAGAATTAATAAAAGTTTTACCAAATGAAGATATAATTTATTTTGGCGACACGGCAAGGGTACCATACGGCACGAAATCTAAAGATTCAGTTGTAAGATTTTCAAAGGAAATTGTTGGTTTTCTGACCGAAAAAAATGTAAAGTTAATACTTGTAGCATGTAATACTGCATCCGCAGTTGCGTTAAATATACTTCGCAAAGAAGTAAAAATACCGGTTGTGGGTGTTATTGAATCCGGCGTCACAGCAGCTCTTTCTTCGAGCAGCAGGAAAAAAATCGGTGTGATAGGAACAGAGGCCACGATAAGAAGCGGTGCTTATGAAAAAGCTATAAGAAAAGCAGCCGGAAATTGTAAAGTTATTAATCGTGCCTGCCCGCTTTTTGTACCGCTTGTTGAAGAGGGATGGGTTGATAAAAAAGTAAACAAAATTGTAGCCGGCGAATATTTAAAATTTATGAAAAAATCCGGTGTCGACACGGTAATATTAGGATGCACTCATTACCCGCTTTTAAAAAATGTTATTGGCAAAATATTAGGTAAAAAAATAAAACTGGTAGATTCCGGGGTAGAAGTAGCGAGAAATGTAAAAAAGATTCTGGAAAATAAGAAGTTGCTTAATAACCGGAAACGGTTTGGATATAGAAAATTTTTTGTTTCAGATGCGCCTGCGAAGTTTAAAAAACTTGGCAGGATATTTCTTAGAAGAAAAATATTGGTAGTGTCGAAAGTAAATGTTGAGGAGAGATATGTTTGAGATTTTTATTGAAGATGTTTTTTCGGCAGCACACAAGTTGAGAAATTATCACGGGAAATGCGAGCATCTTCACGGGCACAATTATATGGTAAGGGTTTATGTTTCCGGAGAAAAACTGGATAAAACCGGCATACTTTTTGATTTTACTATTCTAAAGAAACAATTAAGAAGAACCATTCTGAAGCTGGATCATAAATATTTGAATGAAATTAAGCCGTTTGATAAAATCAACCCTTCTGCTGAAAATATTGCAAAATATATTTACGAAAAATTAAGAAATAATACTAATCGAGCAGAGTACAGCTTAAATAAGGTTTCTGTCTGGGAAACAGAAAAAAATTGTGCAACGTATTATGAAAATGAAACGAGATAAAGCTATTGTGCTTTTGTCAGGAGGGTTAGATTCCTCTGTTGTGCTATTTACTAATAAGGAAAAATACGAGTGCCATTGTCTCGGGTATGATTATGGGCAACGGCATAATAGGGAAATTAAAAGTGCAGAAAAAATTGCTGCAATTGCAGGCTGTGATTATAAGATTGTAAGAATATCTTTTCCCTGGAAAGGAAGCCCGCTTATTGATAAAAGTAAAAAAATTCCGTATAATGATTCATCGGGAATCGGCAAGTCTATTCCTTCGACATACGTTCCCGGTAGAAATACGGTTTTTTTAAGTTATGCACTTTCTTTTGCAGAAACAATAGGTGCAAAAAAGATTTTAATAGGAGTAAATGCTGTGGATTATTCAGGTTATCCGGATTGCCGCCCTGAATATTACAAATACTTTAATAAAATGCTTTCAGTAGGAACAAGGGACAGGAACATAAAGATTGAAACACCCATTATATATAAAACAAAAAAAGATATTGTAAAGTTAGGGTTGAAATATGCAGTTCCTCTTGAGCTGACATGGTCATGTTATTCAGGAGAAAAGAAACCATGCGGCAAGTGCGATGCCTGCGTTTTAAGGGCTAAAGGTTTTTCAGAAGCAAATATGGAAGACCCGTTATTATGATGACTGGAAAAGTATCAGAGATATTTTCATCAATTCAAGGTGAAGGGATTTATGCCGGGACGCCTATGGTTTTTGTAAGATTTGCCGGTTGTAACTTGCAATGTGATTATTGTGATACTCCGGAAAGCCGTTCTGTTGTAGATAAAAAAATAAAAATATTAACTGTAAAAGAAATTGCGGGCAAAATTGACGAAGAAATAAAAAAAGTAAAAAACATTTCAATAATTTCTTTTACCGGCGGTGAGCCGCTTTTGCAAGATGAAATAATTTCAGATGTTATTTCTTTATTTAAAAACAAAAATATAAAAATGTATCTTGATACAAATGGAGTGCTTCATGAAAAATTTTCAAAATTAGCAAGAACAATGGATTATGTTGCTATGGATATTAAACTTCCTTCTGCTTGTGGTAAGGAGTATTGGAAAGAGCACAAGGAATTTTTAAAAACAACACATAAAAATATTTTTATAAAAATTGTATTAACTGCAAAATCAAATTATGAAGAATTTAAAAAAGCAGTCGACCTGATCGAAGGAATTGATAAATCAATTCCACTTGTGCTTCAACCGGTAACTCCTATTGGAAACGTAAAATCAATGCCATTTGATATGATTCGGGCGCTCAAGAAACTCGCTGAGGAAAAGTTGGAAAATGTTTCAATAATTCCGCAAATGCATAAGAAATTAGGAATTAAGTAGGAATTGCAGAGGACGCAGAAAAAATTCAGAAAACGCAGAAAAGTCTCTTCTTTCTGTGTAATCTATGTTTATTTTGCGTAATCTGCGAATGATTTATAATATGAATAAAATTGATTCAAAACTTTTAGTATCAATGGATTATGAATATGCTGGTAAAGAAATTGAAGTTGTGGTTGAGACCGACGAATTTACTTGCCTGTGTCCGTGGTCCGGTCTTCCGGATTTTGCCCATCTTAAAATATCTTATATACCCGACAAACTTTGTATAGAACTTAAATCGCTTAAACTTTATTTACAAAGTTACAGGAATGTCGGGATTGTACATGAAAGTGTTGTTAATAGGGTCCTTTCCGATTTAGTAAAACTTGCCAAACCGAGAAAAATGTTCATAGAGGCGATTTTTAACATACGGGGCGGTTTAAAAACAACAGTCAGAACTGATTATAAAAAGAGGTAATATGCGAATAGAAATAATTTGTATCGGATCAGAGCTGTTATTCGATTCTGTTAATACGGACAATGTTTATATTTCAGAGAAACTTGCAGCTATCGGTTTAAAGGTCAGCAGAGAGATTACTGCAGGCGATGATTCACAGGAACTGGAAAATATCTTTTCGGAATCAATAAATCGTTCCAATATTATTATTGTTACAGGCGGATTAGGTCCGACGTTTGACGACATTACCCGTGAAGTTGTTTCAAAAGTTACAAAAAAGAAACTTATTTTTGATAAAGATGTAATGAAAATTGTTGCTGAACGTTTTTTTAAAAGAAATTCAAAAATGCCGAAGGAAAATGAAAAACAGGCATATATTCTTGACGGAGCGCAAATTATTCCTAATAACTTCGGAACAGCACCGGGTCAAATTTTGGAGTTAAATGAAAAAATTATAATTCTTCTACCGGGTCCCCCGAAAGAAATCAAACCGATGTTCGAAAATACGGTTCTTCCGTACCTGAAGAAACTATTTGAAAAAGGCATTTTAAGAGCAAAAATTCTTCATATAACGGGTCTTGGAGAATCTGCTGTTAATGAGAAAATAAAAAATATTATTGATGTGGAAAGAGAATTGGAAGGAGGAGAAGTAACGTTTACAATCCTGGCAAAACATACAGGGGTTGATATGCGGATAATGGTTTCCGGAACGGACGAAATGATTATCGATAAAACAATAAAAAACATAAAAACTGAATTTTATGAGGTACTTAAAGAGACCATTTATGGTGAAGATAACCAAACACTGGAAGGTGTTGTCGGTGAATTACTTGCTAAGAAAAGGAAAACCCTTGCTATTGCGGAATCGTGTACAGGCGGATTAATTGCCAATATAATTACTAACGTGGATGGAAGTTCGCTATATTTTAAGGAAGGAGTTGTTACATATTCCGACATAAGTAAAAAACGGATATTGGGTGTTAAAGATGAAACGTTAAATAAATATGGTGCAGTATCGGAAGAAGTGGCAAAAGAAATGGCTGAAGGGATAAGAACAACTGCAAAAGTGGATTTCGGGCTTTCAACAACTGGAATCGTGGGTTCTAAGCCGTCATCAACTGGTAAACCTGCCGGTCTTGTTTATATTGGTTTTGCCTCCGATGAAGGAACTATTGTTAAACAATTTAATTTTTTTGGCTCAAGAGTGGAGATAAAAGACAGAGTTGCTGCTGCTGCGCTTGACATTTTGAGAAGAAAACTGATATAATGAGATTGTTGTCCGAAGGATATTTAACAATCTCATATAATGCGATTATTTATTGCTGTTAATATCAAAGAAGAAAATAAAAAAGAAGTTTTAAAGATACAGTCAACATTCAAAGAAAGTTTTTTTGATATAAAATGGGTTGAAAGCGAAAATCTGCATTTGACATTAAAGTTTTTAGGTGAGATTGCAGAAGAAAAGGTAAATCCGCTTAAGGAAAAAATAAAACAGCTTGTTTCCGGTATAAAAAAGTTCGAAATAGATTTTTGCCGGACAGGTGTTTTCCCTAATATAGAATTCCCGCGTGTTTTATGGATAGGTGTGGAAAAAGGTGAAACTGAATTAAAAAACCTTTCACAAAATATTGAAACATCACTGGAAGAAATAGGGTTTGAAAAAGAAAAAAAGCTATTTTCAGTACATCTCACTATTGGAAGATTTAGAAGCGGCAAGAATAAGGAAAAGTTAAAAGATATAATTAAGAAAGTTTCTGTTGAAAAATATGAGGATATTGTCGAGTCGGTATTTTTAATCAGAAGTACCCTAACGGCAAACGGTCCTGTTTATAATATAATAGAAGAGTTTCAATTGAGGTAGAAGTGAGAAAAAAGAATGTCCGATGTCCTGTGTCCAATGTCTTTTTTAAAAACAAATTGTTTGTTTTTATTTTATTTGCCATGTTATTGACCTTGGACTTCGGACCTTGGACTTCGGACTGTCATTCTTCTGAAAAAATAATATCGCTTACTTTTCACGATGGTCCAAATCCGAAATCTACGCCTCAATTGCTGAAAATTCTTGATGATGCAAATGTCAAAGCGACATTTTTTGTTGTCGGTAAAATGGCGGAAAAATATCCCGGGTTAGTAAAAGAAATATATAAAAGGGGTCATCAAATAGCCAATCATACATATGATCATAAAAATCTTAACACGCTTTCAACTATTGAGGTAATTTCTGAACTTTCAAGAACCCGGCTTTTAATAAAAGAAATTACAGGTGTAAATACCTATCTTTTTACCCCTCCGGGCGGGCATTACAATGCAAAAGTGATAAGCGATGCTAATTCATGCGGTTATAAAATGGCGCTTTGGTCTGTTTTCCCGGAAGATCATAGAAACCCGTCGCCTGTAATTTATGAAAAAGTAGTTTCTGACTCACAGGATGGCAGCGTAGTGCTTTTGCATAACGGTCCTCCGGATACAATAGATGCACTTCCGAAAATTATAGAGAAATTGAAAGCCAGGGGATTTACGTTTACAACGCTTTCGGAATTACTTTCAAAAAACAAAGGAAAACACATTGTCTATCCTCGCGATTGATTACGGTAAAAAACGAATAGGTGTAGCAGTCTCTTCGACATTTATTTCTACCCCGCTTAAACCGGTTTTAGTAGTTAATTCAGAAAACTTGTTAATAAGTATTTCTAAAATAATAATTGAATATGAGGTTTCTGAAATAGTACTTGGACTTCCCCTGAACATGGATGGTACAGAAAGTGAAATGACAAAAGAGGTAAGATGTTTTGCTGTTAAACTTGAAAGAAAATTTGGATTAAAGGTTTCTCTGGTTGATGAACGGCTCACATCAAGGGAAGCTGAAGAAAAACTGGCAATATTTGAAAAAAGCTGGCAAAAAAGAAAAAAGAAAATTGACAGTGCTGCTGCCTGCTTAATCCTGGAAAGTTATTTAAGGAAAAAAAATGAGTGCTGAAAACAAACTACGGCGGAATATAATTATTATTGTGACAATTGTTGTTGTCGTGATTGCTTTTTTGACATTGCCGTATAAAGAGGTATTTATAAAAATTCCTGAAGGTTCTACGCCAAAGCAAATTGCGAAGATGTTAAAGAACGACGGAATAATAAGAAGTGAAAATGTTTTTTTAACTTATGTCTGGCTTTTAAGAACAGAAAAAAAATTTAAGCCGGGAACCTACAAATTAAATAGTCACTCGTTGGATTTGGGAATTATTAACAATATCGTGAAAGGTAATACTTATAAAATAAAAATTACAATACCGGAAGGTTTTACGGCAAAAGAAATAGGGGAGCTTTTGGAGAAAAAAGGTATATGCGACAGTAAAAAATTTCTGGAAATTGTAAAGAATAAAAAACTGGAAGGCTATCTTTTTCCGGAAACATATTTTTTTGAACCAGGTTCCGATGCGGGAAAAATCGCTCAAATGTTTTATAATCAGTATAAGAAGATTTTTACCGGTGAGTTTTCGAAAAGAGCAAAAGAATTAAAAATGACAGATGAAAATATTGTTATTCTTGCTTCGATAATTGAAAAAGAGGCAAAAAAAAATGAAGAGAGACCTTTAATATCCGCCGTGTTTCATAATCGTTTAAAGAAGGGTTGGAATTTAGAATCGTGTGTTACGGTTTTATATGCTTTGGGAAAACACAAGGATTTTTTAACATATAAAGATATAAAAGTTGATTCAATCTACAATACATATATTCACCCGGGATTGCCGCCTTCACCTATCAGCAATCCGGGACTTGCCTCCATAAAAGCCGCACTCTATCCTGCTAATAGCGACGACATGTTTTTTATAGCGGACGGGTCAGGTACTCACAAATTCTCAAAGTATTTTGAAGAACACAATAAAAACAAAAAAAACAGAAAATAAAAGCAATAATTGTTAAAAACACTTATGTAAAGGTAAACCTTTTTTAATGTTGTGCATCTATACTTATGCAAGTGGAAACTAATTTTGAAGAAATCATAAAAAAATATCAGCAAAAAATATATAGAATAGTTTTTTCTCTTGTAGGGAACGAAGCAGACACGGATGAAATTGTTCAGAAAACATTCGTTAACGCGTTTAAGAACATTAATTATTTCAAAGAAAAATCTTTAATAGACACCTGGCTCATAAAGATTGCTGTCAATAATGTAAGGATTCATTTTCGTAAGAGAAAATTTTTATCACTTTTTTATGTTTTTGGAAATGGTGATGAAATAAGTGAGATTAGGGATGCTGCACAAAATACTGAAAAGACTATTGAGGATAATATAATAGCAAAAGTGGTAAGTAAGGCTATTAAAAAGCTTCCGGAACGCCAAAAAGAAGTATTTGTTATGAAACATATAAATAGAATGAGTATTTCTGAAATTTCACAGGTTCTTTCAATTGCTGAAGGCAGCGTAAAATCAAACATTTTTAAAGCAATTAATAACCTTAAAAAATATCTGGAGGATTTCAATGAAATTGATAAAGTGCAGTGAGTTAAAAAAAGATTTATACTTTTATATAAAAGGTGAAGTTGAATTACCGTTAAAATCAGAAATAGAAAAACATATTTCCGATTGTCCTGCCTGCCAAAAACTACTTAAAGAATTCTCAGGAACACTTAAAGTTGTCGATAAAGTTGAGCATACTGTCCCGCAAAAAAACTGGTATTACTTCAGCGAAAAAGTATTGGGGAAAATCCATGCTAAACGGCAATTTAATTTTTTGAAACCCGCTATTGTGGTTGCCTTAAGTTTTTTCTTTTTTATTTTAGGATACAAATATTATCAATTAAAAAATTATCAGAAAGTTAATATTTCTTATGAAAATGACGATGAAAAACTAGTTTCTTATTTAACGGATTTCAGCATTCCGGAATTGTATCAGTAAATTACATCTTTGATTGGTGGTAAATTTATAGCCTCGCAACAGCGGGGTATATATGGGAGGTTTTATGAAAAGGTTTTTTGGCTTGGCAGTTGTTTGTGCTTGTTTGATGTTGGGGGTGGAGTATGGTTTTGCAGAGGCGCCTCAGGGTAATGAACAGGGGATGCCGAATAGGGAGTTAAGGCAACAAAGAAAAGAGAACAATAATGAAGAAATAGGCAATATAAAGAGATATTTAAGTATCAAGCAGAAACTGAATCTCACGGATGAACAGGTAAAAGCACTGGAAAAAATTGTTTTAGATTACACAAAAGAAACTATTAAAAGAAATGCGGATATAAAACTTGCCGGTTTGGATTTGCGTGAAATTGTCAGGCAGGATAAACCGGATTTTTCTGCTGCCCGTTCAAAGATTAAGCAGGTTTCCTCGCTTCAGTTAGATTCAAAAATTGCGATGATAGATGCAATGGAGAAAGGTTATAATGTTTTAACTAAAGAACAACAGGAGAAACTCTTGCAGTTAAAAGGGGAAAGAAAAGAAAAAATGATGAAAAAAGGATCCGAAACTAATAATAAAAAAGAGTAGCATATTAAATAAATTCACAACTTGACAATTTGTTGAAATATTATTATATTAATGAAAACCCCCGCATCGTTTTGATTTTATTGGAACATGTATTGGGGGTTTTCTGCCTGTCTTGAGGCAAGCCAAAAGATTGTTATTTATAATAAAATGGACATTTTTGACGAAGATATTCAGTTGATGGTGCGTTTTCAAAATGGCGAAGAATCGTGTTTTGAAAAACTGGTAGAACGCCACAAAACCCGGGTTTTTAATATTGCTTACAGGTTTTTAGGAAATTACCAGGAAGCAGAAGATACAGCACAGGAAATATTTATAAAGATTTATAATGCAAAAGATACATATAAATCAAAAGCAAAGTTTACCACATGGTTTTACACTATATGTAAGAATACTTGCCTTAATAAATTGCGTAAAAAGAGACTGAAAACAGTATCAATAGACAGTGATACGGAATTAAAGAATGATACTGTTACTAATCAGATCAACGATTCGAAAACTCCCACTCCTTTAGATTCTATGCTAAATAATGAACAAGTTATGATTGTTAAAAAAGCAATTGATTCTTTACCGCCTAATCAAAAAATGACCGTAATATTATGCCGGTATGATCAACTGCCGTATGAAGATATAGCAAAAATAATGGATTGCTCGGTTAAAGCTGTAAAATCACTTTTACACAGGGCAAAGATAAATTTAAAAGAAAACTTAACAGAGTATTTTAATAAATGATCGATTTATGCGAAACTTTTTTGTGTTACTTGTGTTATATTAAGTGGAGGGGTAGAAAATGAATTGTAAGAAAGTAAAGAAATTAATGGTTCCTCTTTTGGAAGGTGACCTTTCCGGAAAATGTAAAGAAAAGGTTGAGGTACATATTAATGCGTGTATTTATTGCAAAAAAGAGAGAGAGTTAATTTCTAAATCATGGCAGATATTAGATAGTTATGTTACGCCAAAGTTAAACGATGGTTTTACTGCCTCATTGATGCAAAAAATTCATTCAGAGCGGACAAAGATAGTAAAGGTTAGTTATAAAACGCCTAAATTTATTTTTTGGCGTTTAGTTCCGGCTTTAGCTTCGTTTATAATTATGGTATTTACTTTTTCTATAATTTGGAAAAGACGGATAAGCAAAGAGCAATTAGATAAAATAAATAATAATGCTGCACAACAAGCGGTAACTACAATTACGGATGAAGATATTATTAGGAATCTGGATTTATACGAAAACACTGAATTACTGAAAAATTACAAATTAGTAAGCGAACTTGAAGTCGTCGAAAGTTTAGATAACAAGTTTTAAAATGGATAAAGAAATGAGAATAAATATAAGGATTAATATTATTGTTTTTCAGCTGGTTGTTGTTTTTCTATTCAGTTCGGTGATTTATGCTCAGGAAAATTCAAAAGTTGAAATAGTCGCCGTTAAAACGAAAGAGGATTCCAATGATACTTATAAAGAAAATCTCAGGCGCTGGCAAAATCTTTCTGAAAAGGAACGCCAAATAATAAGGGAAAGAGCAAAAAGAATAAGCCCGGAACAAATAAAGGAACTTAAAAAGGAATCAATAAAATTTAAAAGTATGCCTAAAAAAGAGCAAAATAAAATAAAAGATAATTATCAAAGATACGAAAAGTTTCTTCCGGAAAAAAAAGAAATATTAAAACAGAAATATTTAAGATTTGAGAAACTTTCACCGGAAAAAAGAGAAGAATTGCGGCGGGCATTTTTAAAAAAAAGAAAAATATTTTTGGGTGATTCAGAAGAAGATTTAAAAAAGCGAGAAGAATCCATAGAAAAAAAAGAAGGTCAGCAGTTAAATAAAAAGGATTCCTATCTTAAGCCGGGCAAAGATCGTCCGCTCGAAGATAAAAATTTTGTTCCAAGGGACAGGAAACCTGATGATTCAAAAGAAAGTGACTTTGACCAAAAAGAATATATTCGCAACCGCAGGAAAGAAAGGCAGGAAATGCAGAAGAATATTCGTAATCGCAAGGGAAATCTTCGTAACAAGGAAGAAGTTATTCGGGATTTTAACCGGCAGAGCAAACCATAAAATAAAAGATTCCGATGTTAGTTTTAAAAGATTAACCATTAAACAAGCGGAACTTTTTTCGTGAAACAGGGTTTAACTAAGTGGAGAACGGGAATCACTAATGAAAAATTAAAAAAGGGGGGTGAGTTTGTGGATTTGATTAAGCAGTAGGTAATGCAGGTTTCATAAAACAGGGTATGGTTTGACCATCCTAAATACAAAAAGGAGGAATAAAAAATGAAAAAAGTTATTTTGTTAGTAGTAATGTTGTTTATAGGAGTTAGTGTTTTTGCAAAATCAGATAATGCAGCCAATCCTGCTACACCCGCAACTCCGGCAGAACCGGGGGTTTCACCGGCGACTCCTGCGACACCGGCAACACCGTCAGACAATTCGGTATCATCTGATAAAAAAGAAAAGGAAACAAAGGAAAAAATTCTCAACGAATATGATGATGAAAGGTTTAAAGATGCCGATAAAAACGGCAATGGCGTACTTGAAAAGGATGAGGTAGCTAATAAAGAAAAAGGTTTTGAAAGGTTTGCAGATAAAAAAGCGTTTAAAAAAGCAGATATCAATAAAGATGGTAAGATTTCAAAGGATGAAACAAAGTTAGCAAGAAAAAAAGAAGTCAATGAGGGAAAAGGATTCTCAGAAGATGAGGCTGCATGGTTTGTAAAACATCCTAACTTCGTAAAGTGGGTTAACGAACATCCTATATTAGTAAAGGAAATTATCCGACATCCGCAAGCTGCTAATTATTTTTTCAAAAATTCGAATTATGTTAAATGGGTTACACAGCACCCTGAATGGGCAAAAGATTTAGAAAGAGGGCATAAAAAGTGGTTAGATATGAAGCCCGCAGAAAGAGAAAAATTTATAAAAGATCACCCGTATGCAGCAGAAAGAATTGGTGAACGAATTGAAAAGAGAGGAGAAGGTTTAGAGAAACGCGGTGAAAAACTTGAAAATAAAGGTGAAAAAGTAGAAAAAAAAGGCGATGTTCTTGAAAAAAAAGGTTTTGAAAAAAAAGGAGAAGCTCTCCAGAATAAAGGCGAAAAGATGCAAAACCGCGGGGAAAAAATGCAAAAGCGCGGAGAAAGGATGGACAACCGCGGGGAAAGAATACAGAATCGGGCAGAACGCAACCAGCGTGGTGGAAAATAAAAAATATTTTTATGGCTTCTTCGGGTTCTATTGTCAAAATTCTTTCATAACAATAGAACCTGAAGGACTATAAGTTTTTAATTGAAGTATTTGGAAACAGTAACATTTAATAAAACAATGAACATTCACTCAAGGTTTCGCAGTTTCATATTTGTAATATTTATTTTTTTATTTCAGGTTTTATTGCTTACCTGCCTTTGCGCAGATGCGTGGGATTCTACAGATGACAGCGCAGAAAATGGAACAGTTATAACACCCACTTCTGAAACCCAATCACACGGACCTCATGATTTAGCTGCTACAGATACAACAGATTGGTTTAAAATATCAATGACATCAGGTACAGCATATTATTTTTCTTTTACTAACTATTTAAATAATTGTAATGCTTATTTATATAGCGATTCTACCGGGACAAATCTAGTAACATTCAAGTTATCCGGGAATCCGTTTAAATACACTGCAGCATTATCACAGACATATTATTTGAAACTTAAACCTTCAAATATCAGTTGGACGGGATATCTTAATTATCGTTCTACCAATACCGCACCTGTTATTTCATGGACTGAAGAGACAGATTATGCTTCAGATGGTTTAAATCCTGAAACAGGCGGTCCTTCAACAATATTTATATACAGGGTAAAATATTCAGATACCAACAACGATGCTCCACGGAATCCGTATCCGAGAGTTTATATAACGACAGCGACAGGAGGAGCATGGAATTCGTATCTAATGAACGAAGTTGATATAAATGATATAACATACAGTGATGGAAAACTTTATACATATTCCACCCGTTTGTCTTCGGGAACAGGATATAAATATTATTTTGTAGCATATGATAGATGGGGTACTCTTGCAACCGGTGCGACAATATCTGTTGAAGCGCCTGATGTTTTAGCGCCTCAACTAATTACAATCAGTGGTTATATAAAGGATTCAAATGGAACACCGGCCAACGATGTCTTGGCAGGGTTGACGGAATCTACAACTCAAATATCAGCATCCACAACGGATATAAACGGCTATTATGAATTTAAAAATGTTTTAGAAGGCGGAGATTACACGATAATGCCTGCAAAAAGTAACTATAACTTCACTCCGTCAAATAGAGCATACGGGAATCTTTCCTCAAACCAAACAAACCAGAATTATATAAGCATTCCAATAGAAGACGCACCAAAAGGAAGTGCCGGCTGGACAACAGAACTAATTACAAATCGTTTGGCATATACCGGTTTAGATTGGTCTAATTCCGGTATTATTTATCTTTCCGATACAGAAAGTAAAAGGGATTTGTATATTATGAATTCGGACGGTACAAGTAAAAAGAGGCTTACGAATGATGAATATATTAATTCAGGAGCGAAATTTGTTCCCGGACAAAATAAAATTGCCTATATTAGAAAAACAGATACAGATGCAAATTCATCTATTTGTATTATGGGCTTGGGTGGTTCAGGAAAAACTGTTATATATACATCTACATTAACAATAAATTCTATTAAAGTATCCCCTGATGGTTCTAAAATAGCTATTGTTGAAAATACCGGGATACTTTCAGTAATAAATGCTGATGGAACAGGTCATATCTATCTTGCAGAATCTTTAGAAAATTATTTATCATGGGCACCTGACAGCAATAGTATTGTATATTATGATACTGGTTCCTCAACCAGTGAAATACGAATTATAACATCAACAGGCGGTGCCTCAATTTATTTATGTGATGGTATATATCCTGACTGGTCATCTAATAATAAGATTGTTTACAGGGACAATTCTTCGCCGGATTATTATTTATATACTATAAATCCTGATGGTACAGGTAATTCAAAATTAACGCTGGAACCTAAAAGTTATTCCGGGCCGAAATGGTCGCCTGACGGTTTAAAAATATATTATAAAACGGACAGCAATGGCATTTATGAAATCAATGCTGATGGTACAGGCGATACTAATATATTAGATTATAGTGAATATAATACTTTTAATTTTTTTGGTTTTTCACCTGAAAGTGATCAAATAGGTTATGCTTCAGTTCAGAATATATACACGCTAAAAACAGATGGGACCGGCAATAAAAATCTTACGAATAATATTCTGCCATATGGTTTTGAATTGGTTGATATTAGTGAAAAAGTTGTTTATATAGCTGATTTTGAAGGTAAAAAGGAATTAAGAACAATTGACCAGAACAGTAAAAATGATACTCTTATTGAAATGACAACAACTAATTATACGATTACAAAACTTTCTCCGGACGGTACAAAAATAGCATATTCATATTTATACGACGGTCAATATCGGGTTAAAGTGAAAGATATTTATGGCTCTGCAATGTGGAGCAATAGCAGTTCTAGTTCTACTACTAATATATCATGGTCACATGAAAGTAAGGGGATTGTTTTTAATTCAGGTACCGAACTTTATTTGAGCGATTTTTCTACACTTGTCGAACTTGTTCTGAGTCCGGATATTCTTTCCGGTATATCGGCGTTTTCAGCGGATGGAACAAAAGTTGTGTTCAATGGAACTATAAATGGCGTTTCTGGATTATATATAATGAACCCGGACGGTACAAATAAGCAAAGGATTGCTTCAGGTTCTACCCCGCTTTATTCACCGGTTGGGCAAAGATTAGCGTATATAAACGGAAGAAACTTATGGGTATATGAAAATGGATTAAACCAGCAGGTAACCACGGCAGGTGATTTGTATTCTCTAAAATCATGGTCTGAAGACGGAACAAAAATAATATGCCGGGATTCGGATGATACAAGTTATAAAATCGTTGATATTGTAAGTGGTTCCGTAAACGGATTAAATACTTTTACTGATATAGACTGGTATGGTTTAAAAATAGTTTATAATGAGGATTTGTATCAAGGGCGGAATATATATGCAATAGTTATGTCAAATCCTGATGGCACAGAAAGGAAGCAGCTTGCACCAGCCAGTTATGTTTATGGGTATGGAAGTCCAAAGTTTTCTTATGATGGGAAACGGGTATTTTACTTGCATGGAAGAGATATATGTTTTGCAACAATAAGTTCTGCATTTAAGACGAGATTGGAACAGGACCATATATTACCGGTAAATAATGTAATTAATCCAACAAAAGGTGATATATGCAGGGTGTATTACAATACTACTATACCGGGACATATAACAATAAAACTTTATACAATAGACGGAATATTCATAAAAAGCCTTGTTGATAATGATGTGGTTGCAGGAACATATTCAGTAGATTGGTATGGTAAAAACAGTGGCGAAGATGTTGTTGCTTCGGGAATTTATTATGTTCATATAGAAGGACCAGGATTCAAACAGACAAAAAAGATTTGCATTGTTAAATAAACATTATGATAAAAAAATTATTATTTATAGGATATAAGAAGCAATTTCACTTTTTAGTTTTTATCTTTATTACTTTCTACTTTCTAATCCCTACTTCCTGTTTTTCCGCTGCTGCTGGAACATCCGGCGCAAGGATTCTGAATCAGACAATAAGTGCCAGGGTTGCAGGTATGGGCGAGGCATTTGTCGCTGTATGTGATGATGCAAATGCACTTTATTATAACCCTGCAGGTTTGGTGAATATAGAAAACAATGAAATATCGAGTATGTATTTGAGAGGCAGGGTAGATGAAAATTATGGCTTAATCGGGTGGGTAGGGACACCGTCAGTAAGAATAGGCAGTTTTGGAGCAAGTTTTCTTTATTATGATGGTGGTAATTTTGAATGGAATAATCTGGATGGTACTTCAAGAAATGTTAAGGCACAGCAAGATATAGTTGGAACAATTGGTTATGGCAGGGAAATATTTAATAATTTTTCACTGGGGATAAATGCAAAATATCTTTCATCCAAACTTGTAGAAACATATAAGGGTACAGCATATGCAGGGGACTTTGGTGTTTTATACAAAACTGGTGTTGATGGGTTTTCAACCGGACTTTCTATTCAAAATATAGGGACAAAACTTAAATATATAGAAGAAGCAGACGCACTCCCTATGAACATAAGATTAGGAATAGCATACAAAAAGGCGATATTGCAAAACCACAATTTTTTAATCGCCATTGACACAATTAAATCAAATGAAAGTAACATCAGAGAAAACATAGGTATTGAGTATTGTTTTAAAAGGATTATATCTTTGCGAGTTGGCTACAAAGTGGGTTATGATATTGATAAGATAACTCTTGGTGCAGGTTTTCAAATGCAAGGACTGAAGGTTGATTATGGGATTGGTTTGGTTGATACGCTTAATCCAAATCAAAGAATATCAATTGGCTATAGGTTTGGGAGTGCACATTAGGGTGTGTTAGCTTGACAGGTTAGTGACAAATCCCAATGCTCGGCATCGAGTCACCTTTTTTCTTGACAGAATAAAACAAATTTAGTAGTATAATTACGAGTAAAAGAAGCAAAATGTATTCGGAGGTGAATATGGGAAAAAGTTTAAAACGTTTGTTTGGCTGTATTTTAGGAATAGTTTTTATGGCTTCAATTTATGCATATGCTGAAGATAAACAGAATTATCCGGGAGAAGTGGGAGAAGTAAAGGGTGTAGTGGAGATACTTAAGAATGGTGAAACTGAATACATACCTGCAGTTGAAGAAATGCCTGTACAGTTAAAAGACAGGATAAAAACTGCAAAGAATTCATCCTGTAATTTGGAGTTGGATGACGGTTCACTTATATATATAGGCGAAAATACTGAGGCATCAGTTGATGCGCTTGAGATTGGTAAAGAAAAACACAATTCAAAAATATCTTTGTGGTTAGGTAAAATCATAGCAAATATAGCTAAGCTAAAAAATACTAAAATGGAAGTTCACTCTCTTACTTCTGTTGTCGCTGTAAGAGGTACAGAGTTTGCAGTGGAAGCTGCTGCAGATAAAACAGATGTTGGCGTATTTGAAGGTGAAGTTGCAGTAAAAAGCGGGAATGATTCAATTAAGGAAGAAGTAAGCGTAAAACCGGATGAACAAACTACTGTTTTAAAAGATCAAAATCCCTCACGACCGTATAAGTTAACAGAAGTAATGGAGAGATATAAAGAACGCAATAAGGTGCTTAAGGGAAGGTTGGAGATACTTAGGGAACGCCTGAAGAAAGAATCACCTGAAAGACGGACAAAAATGAGACAACTTGCAATGGGTAGATTTCAAAAGATGAAAGAAAGGCGTTCTGAACAAATGAAGCAGTTGAAAATGAAAAGGCAGGGATTAAGAAGGAATAATGTCCCTGATAATATACAACAGCAGCAACCCCAGCAGTTGCCGATGAAGAAAACGGAACCGGTGGATTCACAGCAAGTCCAAACTGATAAACAAACAATACAACCAACAACGGTACAACCAGCAACAATACAGCCGACAACGGTACAACCGGCAACTGTACAGCCGACAACGGTACAACCGGAAACAGTACAACCAACAAGGGTACTACCGGAAACAGTACAACCAATAACGGTACAACCGGGAACAGTACAACCAATAAAGGAACAACCAACAACGGTACAGCCAGCAAAACGGTACAGCCAACAATAGTACAACCGGCACCTGCAGTTCAGCAACCGGATAAGTCTGATAATATTACTGTTCCTGCACCACAACAAGTTAAATAATAAAATATTTAAAGCTATCTGATATGAAAGTAAAAAGCCCTGAAATAAGTTCAGGGCTTTTTATCTTGACATTTATAAATTTTATTTATATAATAATACCTGTGAAAAAACATTTTCTAATTGTAATAATCATATTAGTTGTTGTTACTGTATTTTGTCATTATATTATTTATTCTGAGGATTTGGATAATAATATTACTTCCATTTCACAAAAATCATTATCCAATTTAAATACTGATATATTATATTTAGTTGCATATTTTGATACCGATTACTTTATTAAGGATAGGAGTTTAAAATCTAAAATTGTAAAATTGATATCAATAGGAATAAGCAATGATGTTAAAGATATTAATATTTTTGATAATATGTACTATATAGAAAATAAGCAGTACCGTACCTTTTTTAGTAACAATTCTCATTTGTTTCCTCTTCTTCTTTAATTCATTTCAATCATTTAATTTAAAAATTAGATATTTAGAGGAATGGGCTGAATTAAGACTAAAATGGGAGAAAAAAATGAAAAAAATTATAGCTGTTTTGTTTGTTTTGGGATTGTCAGTATCAGCGTTTTGTGAAGCACCTGCAACAGCACCCGCGAAACCAAAGGCACCGGTGGCAAAGAAAGTCGCAATGATGAAAGCAACTGGTTTGGTGGTATCCGTAGATGCTGCTAATAACCAGATTGTTGTATCAATATTATCAAAAAAAGATAAGAAAAATGTCGACGAGACATTTGCTATTGATGCTAATGCAACCATATCTAAAGCCGGTAAGAAAATTACATTGGCAGAAATAGCTGCAGGCGAGAAAGTATCAGTTCGCTATGAAATAGTTGATGGCAAGAAGATTGCAAAATCTATTATGGCGATAGTTGCTAAACCAGTTGAACAACCTAAAAAATAATAAGACAAAGACAAATTTTTCAGAATAAAAAGCTCCGAATTTCATTTCGGGGCTTTTTTTCTTGACAGTGACTAAATTTAGTTATATAATACTTATTAGCAGAGTTTTTTGTAATTCTTCTGCCTGCTAACCAAGCTAACCAAAATGAACGATAAATTCCAGCTTTTATTAGATGCCAATAATATTTTAACTTCTACGCTTGATATAAGTAAGCTTCTTTCTATTATAATGGAACTTGCCCGTAAAGTTGTAAATGCAGATGCATCATCACTTCTATTAATTGATGAAAACACCGGTGAACTTTATTTTGATGTTGCCATAGGTGAAAAAGCAGATGAAGTAAAAAGGGTGCGTCTCAAATCAGGTGAGGGGATTGCCGGATGGTGTGCAGCTTATAATAGGTCTCTGGTAATTGAAGACGTCGCTCAAGATTCAAGGTGGACCAGCCGGTCCGATGATGCTTCCGGTTTTAAGACAAAATCAATAATTTGTGCTCCAATGAGATATAAAGGGAAAGTTCTTGGAGTTATTGAAGGCATAAATTCAATAGATAAAAAATCTTTTAATGAAGATGACCTGCCTTTTTTTGAAGCATTTGCCAACCAGTCTGCAATTGCATTGGAAAATGCAAGGCTTTTTACCAGGTTAATTCAGGAAAAAGAAAAAATATCTGCTGCATTTAACGGTATGACAGAAGCTGTTTTCGTAACTGATAAAGACGGAATAATAATTCAGTCAAATAAATATGCCTGTAACTTGATAAATTCTGAGGATATTAACGGCAGTTTTTTTTATAAAATAATGAATGATATCGGTTTTAATTTCTCGGAAAGTTTTCTTCAGTATGAAGGGCAAGCAAAAGTTTTTGAACTTACGAGAAAGTCTGAAAAACAAGTGTTTCTTAGCTGCATGGTTACCAAGATAACCAATGAAATTAATGAAATAACCGGATATATTTTTGTAATTAGAGATATAACAGAAGAAAAAAAAGAAGAGCTTTTAAAAAGGACGTTTCTATCCTTGGTTTCGCATAAACTAAAAACACCACTTGTAACTATTACCGGTTATATTCCTATTTTGATGGCAGAAAATGCTAATTCTACATTTAAAAAAGCGATTGAATCGATGAAAAAACAGACTGATAGGTTAGCTGATTTGGTTGAGGATTTGCTCAGGTTTACGGAGGTTGAATCAGAGGTTCTTAAGCTTGAAAAAAGAGAAAATGTAGTTGATAAAATAATTTCCGAAGCGGTAGAATCAATGAAAATGAAATTTAGCGATAAGAAAGCAACAGTAAATGTTGCGGATTTAACAAAACTCGGAAATATCATTGTGGATAAAGAAAAAGTGAAAGAAGCCATTGGCTGCATTTTAGAGAACGCTGTTAAGTTTAACAAGAGTCCCGAAAAGATTATAAATATTTCCGGCGAGTTAAAGGATAATATGGTAATGATAAATATAGAAGACAATGGTGTCGGAATTTCACTTTCTGAAAAAGAGAAAATATTTGAGAAATTTTATCAGATAGAAGAATCGTTCACGGGTCAAGTTGAAGGTGCCGGTCTCGGACTTGCTCTTGCCATGCGAATTATTGAGTCTCACGGCGGCAGTATAAATGTCATTTCAAAATTAGGTATTGGTTCTAAATTTACAATAACGTTTCCAAAATCATGAACCAAGTATAATCTATTTATTGATATTTGTATAATTACCCGACATGGTTTTGTTGTCACTGCGAGCCCGCAGGGCGCGGCAGTCCCGTCACTAAAATAAGATTGCTTCGGTTTCACCTCGCAATGACTTCTGTAAAGATAAGAAGCTAAGTTTAAAAGGAGTTTTGTAAATATGGATATTATCAATCAGGAAGATATTGATTTAATAATTAACAAAATGTTATCAAACGGCGGGAATTTTGCTGAAATATATTTTGAAGAAAGCGATACTGCCGGTTTTAGCTTTATTGACGGTAAAGTTGAAACAGCGTCTTCGGGAACAGTCAGCGGCTGTGGGTTACGGCTTATTAAGAAAGAAGAAACATATTTTGCTTCACAATCCAATCCGTCAATTGCTACAATTATCTCTCTTTCTGAAAAACTTGCCGGGACCGGTGGAGTATTAAATAGACAAACGGAATCAATAAAAATAGAATCGCCGTCAGTTGCCAAACTAACAAAGGATTTGGAATCTTATCTGGAAATTGTTGAAAATGCCGACAAATTGCTTCACCGGAAAACATCACAGGTAAAACAAATTTCATTTCGTGTTTCAGCAGGTAGAAAAGATTTTTATGTTGCAAACTCTAATAAGATAAAAGCGTTAAACAAGAGACAATCAGCCATTTTTATTATATCGATTATTGTTTCAGACGGTAAAATAACCCAGACATCTCACGAAGTTATTGCAACAAATACGCTTCAAAAAATAAAACTTGAAGATATTATGAAAGTATCCGAAATTGCGTATCAAAGAGCGGCTGATTTATTGAATATGGCTTCTCCTTCGCCTGCCGGCGAGATGCCGATTGTTATTTCATCTTCTGCAGGCGGTACTATGATACATGAGGCAATAGGACATTCGCTTGAGGCGGATTTGGTTCAAAAAGGGATTTCACCGGTTTATCTTGGTAAAATTGGTAAAAAAGTCGCGTCAGAAAAAATAACAGTTTTTGATAACGCCACAATAGAAGGTGCGCGAGGTACTTACCAATATGACGATGAAGGTACGCCTGCACAAAAAACAACACTTGTTGAAAACGGGGTTCTTAAAAATTATTTATATGATTTATTTACTGCAAAAAAAGACAATGCAAAATCAACAGGTAACGGCAGGCGGGAATCGTACAATAATAAACCGATACCGAGAATGTCTAATACTTACATAGCACCCGGCAAAGACAACCCCGATGATATTATAAAAAGTATAAAGAAAGGTATTTTTGTAAAGAAAATGGGTGGCGGGCAGGTAAATACCGCGAACGGTGATTTTATATTTGAAGTGGAAGAAGGGTATGAACTTAATGATGGTAAAATCGGTAAAATGCTGAGGAACGCATCGCTTATCGGCAACGGTCCTGAAATATTAAATTCAATTGACATGGTAGGGACTGACATTGGCTGGCAACCCGGCACCTGCGGTAAAGACGGCCAGGGCGTCCCCGTTCTTGACGGCCAACCAACCTTAAGAATCCCCAAAATCACAATCGGCGGTGTGTAGTTAAGCAGTAATTGTAGCCGCAGAGCGAAAGCTCTGCTTGTTTCACAATTGTTAAAAAATTTGTCATTCCCGTGAAAACGGGAATCTATAAGGTTGTGTTATCGTCAGAGATTGGATTCCCGATTTAGGCATTCGGGAATGACAAAACCGAAAAATAGTATTGCGACACAGTCTTGTCAACTCTGCTTATTCCTCAATCTTAAATCTTGAATCTTTATTCTTAATTCTTAAATCGTCATGTTTATATTTTACTTATGACCCTTGAACAATTTGAAATGATAGTTGAGGATTCTCTAAAGAATATCCCCAAGAAATTTAAACGAATTATCCAAAAAGAAGGAATAAACGTTCTGGTGCGTGAACAGGTACCGGCAGCAGTTAAAGAACGATTCCCTAATAAGGATGTTTTTGGTATTTTTGTCGGTTTCCCCTTTGGAAAAGGCCGTGTATTTTCTATTCAAAACGAACCGACCCGCATAGAAATATATAAAGAAAGTTTTGATAAAAATATTGATAACGAAACCGAAATGAAAAAACAGATCAGCAAGACAGTAATTCATGAACTTGCCCATTACTTCGGATTCAATGAATCGGAAATAAGAACAAAAGGATATTAATCCCCCATATCCTTTGTAGCTGCAGCCGAGTAGGTTCGCCTGAGGCGAAAGCGTTAGCTCTGCTTGTATATCAGTTGTCAAAAATCAGGGGACATCCATGAAAAATAAAGAACCAAAAGTGATGGAAGAAATACATAAAATTAGAGCAAGGCATTATTCAAGCACAAAGGAATTATCTGCAAAAGAAAGAATGTATGAGACACAGAGCAAAGCGGAAGAAATAATAAGAAAGTATAATCTTAAAGTTTTAACAGCAGTGAACAAATAAAGAGACATAAGTTCATTTCTTTTTCATCTTTTTTGAAACCAACCTTACCAAATCCAAAATGAATTCTCTGTCTTTTTTAGGTTTGTCTTTTAGGAGAGGTAGTATTTGCTCATTAAGCGAATAATCGTTTTTTCTAATAGCTATCTCTAAGAAAAGTTCAGAAAGTGAAATATGTAAAGCATCCGCTATTTTGTGAATAGTATCTAAACTTGCCTGTTTCTTACCACTTTCAATATAAGAAAGGAAATTATTAGTAATACCTGATAAATCAGCGACTTCCTGCTGAGTTAATTCTCGTTTTAGTCGTTCTTCCCTTATTCTTTTCCCAACAAATTTATGTATGTTTTCCATAAAAACCCCTGAGAGATAATACATAAATCCTTGCCAAAAATGAACAATCTATAAGTCAAAAATAAGACTTGACAAACAGGATAATATGCTTTATAATTATAATAATGAAAGAAAGCTGGTTTTTTGATTTTATAAAAGTCTTAGTACGGGAAGTTGTGGGAGGAATTATCGATATATTCAATTTTGTTATTGCAGGTTTACCGAAGCAATCCCGTTACATTGCAGTCATATTGAGCATAGCGAAATATCTCGCTGTTGTTTTGACCACAGTAAATAAGTTTGTCATACAAGTGGAGCGTATTAAAACTACGTCTGCTTTTTTGTTTTTAGAAAAACGGATGATATATGGGTTTTATAAAACAAGCACGACCAAACCAACTTTGTGCTGACTGTCGTTTTTTCAATAGAGCAGATGAAGTTTGTGAACATCCGGAAATGAAAGGAGAAAAAGTTACGGCGGATATGAATCACAAATGTGAAAGTAAATATTTTAAATCAAAAGATGATTTTGAAACTAGCGGGAGGTAAATGACATGAAAAACAATGGTGTAATTTTTAGTATTGGTAATATAAAAATGAAAACGAGAGAAGAAGTAAGTGTTAACAAAGATCATCTTCCATATTATTGTTCAGATAGTATAAAAAGAAAAGCAAGAATTGTTTTAAAAAACCGTTTTTCTAAAGTAAAAATCATTAATAAAGCAAAATATAATAATAGTCAAAAAATGTGGTGTGGTGAAGCAATTTGTAATGGGCGAGAAATAAAGTGGAGTCTGGGAAGCATATAAAAATTATAAATCAGGGGATACAATACTGATTATCCCGATAGAGAAAAGAGAAATTACTAAATGTGTTTGTGGCATGATAACAAGAGTTATTGTTTAATGTACTGGATCTATTTTTAAGATAAAACTTTAAAAAGAAAAAGGTGGGTTGCAAGAAGAAAGGGAAATAGGTATTGTCCCCCGATTTCCCCGATTTCGATTTTATGCAAGAAATTAAAAAATTGATTAGTGTTTGTAATGACTGTTGTTGTAAACCAGTGTTGCTTTTTACTAATGCTACTAAAAAAGCAAAAATTATGATTATTACTGAACAACCAAATGCTCATTTTATGTTGGAAGATTTGAACAAATGCTATAAAGAGTGGGAAAAATATTGTAATAGAAAAGAAAGAAATGATTATGAAAAATGTGAGGAAAAAATAAAGAGCAATTGTTGTATTAGGAGATGGGAAAAGAAAAATTCATCACCATGGAGGATTAATAAACTTCTAAATAAAAGATTTTTTAACGGTTTAGAAGTAGGACTTATTTATTGGACTCATTTTGTTAAGTGTCCAAGGGCAAAATTAGATGGATACTGCGCAAAAAAACATTTGAATAAAGAAATCGAATATTTTGCTGAAAAAGAATTGAAATATGTGATTGCTTTTGGTAAATCAGGACTGTATGTTTACAATGAAATTATCAAGACACAAGAACAAGAAAAAGCAAAAAATATAACCGACGTTATAAATAGGATGATCAAAGAAAAAAAGAACGATTATAAAATTAAAATATTTAATAAAAAAGTTATATTTTTCCCTTTATTCCATCCGAGCGGAAGAAATCCATCTGCTAATAAAATTAAAAACATTGATGAATATGACAAATATAAAAAAGAGGTAGAAAAAATATTTAAAGAACGCCTTTATTAGAAAATGAAAATAATTAGAAAAATATTTATAATTTCTCTTATAGTTATTTCTTTTCTTAAAATTGTATCTGCTATTACAATTTTCAGCGATGATATGTCAAATTTCCCAACTGGATGGACGCTTTCGGGTACGGCAAGTAATTATTGGACAAAATCATCAGCAAATTACAATAGTGCTTCTTATAGTGCGAAATGTACACCAAATTCAACATATGGTAACAATGTTGATGTCTATATAGAAAAAGCAGTGAATTTAACTGGTTATTCAGCTTCATCTATGACATTTAGTGTTTGGCAAGTTACTGAACCAGGTTTCGATTTTGTTACAGTTCAATATGTTACTTCCGTCGGCACAACAACAGTATGGACACAAGAAGGAAGTCATCAATCTTGGCAACAGGTGTCTGTAAATATTTCTACAAATTCTTTTAAGATTAGATTTAGATTTTATAGTAATAGCAGTGTTGCTTATGAAGGTGCATATATTGATGATGTCGATCTTGTTGCTGGAAATAATCTTAATAATCCTGTATTATCTTGGACAGACGAGACAAGTTATACTTCTGATGGACTTGACCCTGAGATGGGTAATACTTCAACAACATTTGTTTATCGTGTAAAATATTCAGATGCAGATAATGATGCACCAAGAAGTGGGTTTCCTAAAGTTCACATTAAAAAAGGTGGGACTGAAATATCTGGAAGCCCTTTTCCAATGACTGCAGTTGACCCTGCAGACACGACGTATACCGATGGCAAACTTTATACTTATTCAAAAACGCTTTCTATCGGAAATAATTATACATATAACTTTGAATCTTACGATGGATGGAATGCCTCTGCGACGGGAATACCTACAAACTTAATTGCTGCACCAATTGTAACACAGTACCCTACACTTTTTTGGACGGCTGAAACGAATTATAATAATGATGGTCTTAATCCAGAAATTGGGACTTCAACGATGACATTTACTTATAGAGTAAAATATGCAGATGCAGATACAGAAGCCCCAAAATCTAATTATCCTAAGGTACATATTAAAAAAAACGGGGTAGAAATAAATGGTAGTCCATTTACAATGAATTATGTTTCAGGGAGTTACTGGGATGTAGGTGTTATTTTCTCTTATTCAATAACGCTTTCCACTGGCATAGATTTTACCTATTATTTTGAAGCATATGATGTTAATAACGCACCTGCCACTGGAACTCCAACATTATCAATAAATGCACCTGATATAACGAATTCCATATTATCTTGGACGGGTGAAACAAATTATACTACTGATGGGCTTGACCTAGGAACGGGAACTTCAACAACGACCTTTACTTATAGAATAAAATATACAGATTTAGATAATAATGCTCCTGCAAGTGGGTATCCAAAATTATATGTCAAAAAGGGTGGAACGAATATTACGGGCAGTCCGTTTGTGATGATAGGTGTTGACTTAACAGATACGACATATACTGATGGCAAAGTTTATTTTTCATCAATGACATTGGCAGCTGGAACGGATTATACTTATTATTTTGAGGCATATGATGTTTGGGGTGCTTCTGCCATTGGATCACCGACAAATTCAATTGATGCACCTGATGTTTCAGTACCTAGTATTCCTGCTAATAGTGCACCAACATTATCATGGATAGGTGAGACAAATTATACTTCTGATGGTCTTGACCCTGAAACAGGATATTCAACAACAACATATACTTATCGTATAAAATATACCGATGCTGATAATGATGCACCTGCAAGTGGTTATCCAAAATTGTATGTTAAGAAAGGCGGAACAAATATAACTGGTAGCCCATTCACTATGACAGCACTTGACCCTGCTGATACCACATATACAGATGGCAAACTTTATTTTTCATCAATGACATTGGCAGCTGGGACAGATTATACTTACTATTTTGAAGGGTATGATGTATGGAGTGCTTCTGCAACCGGGACACCAATAACTACGGTTGATGCACCTGATGTCTCAGTACCTGTGATACCTGCTAATACTGCTCCAACTTTGTCATGGATTGGGGAAGGAAATTATATTTCAGATGGGCTCCACCCCGAAGTAGGTAATATTTCAACAACATTTATTTATCGTGTAAATTACACAGATGCAGATAATGATGTCCCTAAAAGTGGTTATCCAAAGATTCATATTAAAAAAAGTGGAATAAATATAAGTAGTAGTCCATTTGCGATGTCAGAGGTTGACACCGGCGATACGACATATACCGATGGCAAACTCTATACCTATTCAACAACTCTCTCTACTGGAACCGACTATACATATTATTTTGAAGCATATGATGTTTGGAACAGTTCTGCAACAGGAATACCAACAACAGCAATAGATGCACCTGATGTCCCTGTTGTTGAGATTTCTCAACAGTTCAAACTTTATAACAATCTTTTTGACCCAAACAAAAACGAAAAAGCATTGATAACATATAATTTACAAGAGGAATCAAATGTAAAAATAACTATTTGCGATGTAACTGGCGCAGAAATAAAAAAAATTGTTGATGAAAGAAAATCAGCAGGATTTTACATAGCAGAATGGAACGGCTTAAATATTGATAATGAAGTTGTTGCAAGCGGGTTGTATATCGTTTATATTCAAGCGGGAAGTTTCAAAGATAGAAAAAAAATATTGGTGATTAAATAAGGATTATAATTATGAGATTGCCACGGGCTAAAGCCCTCGCAATGACAGTAGTGTATTTCACTTTTATATTCCATCCTCTCTATGCAGGTGTGGGAACTAATACCGCTGCATTTCTTAAAGAAGATATCGGGGCAAGAATGTCTGGAATGGGATCTGCTTTTTCTGCTGTCGCCGATGATACTAATCTTATTTTTGTCAATCCTGCCGGTTTGAATTATATTACCAGTCCTGAAATTGCAACTATGTATAATAAAAGTATAATTGATACTTATTATGGTTTTTTAGGTGCTGTTTTACCGCTACAAAACTGCACGCTTGGATTTAGTTATCTCAGATATGATGGTGGGAATATTGAAATAAATCATCTTGATGGCACATCCGAAAAAGTTAAGGCAGAAAGCGATTCCACTTTTATACTGGGGGCAGGTTCTAATTTAAGCGAAGAATTTTTCTTTGGTTTCAATGGAAAATTTATCAGTAGTGAACTTGGTGAGAAATATTCTGCCTCAACTATTACTGGGGATTTGGGTGTAATATTTAGACCTGTGGATGACAGACTTTCAATAGGAGTATCTTTTTTGAATTTAGTCGGTGAATTAAAATATAACAAAGTGAGTGAATCACTACCTATGACCATACGCTCTGGTATTGCCTATAAAGTAGTTGATTTGAAAAGACATTCGTTGCTTTTAGCATTTGATACTGTAAAAAATAAAAGTGAGGATGTAAAATTCAATTTAGGTTCTGAATATTGGTTCTCTCAACTTTTAGCATTACGGGTTGGGTATAAAATTTCTGATAGTATTACTTTTGGACTTGGATTAAATATGCTAAAAGGACAACTTGATTATAGTTATGTGCCAATGCTTGGAGAGACAACTCATAAAGTTTCATTTTCTATGAAATTTGGTTCTGTGGAATTATATGATATAGCCGAAAAATATTATGATAAAGGTATGTATAACCGTGCAATATCTTATTGGTCAAAAATAGACAAAGGGGAGCCGGATTATGCTCAGGCAGAAAAAAGAATAAATGAAACAAAAAGGGAATCGGATTATGTTCAGACAGAAGAAAGAATAAATGGAACAAAAGGGGAATATAAAGATGAACAACAAAAACAACAAAAAGAGGAACAGCAATTAATCAAAGGGCGTGAATCTGCGACTCTATTTGCTGAACTTTTGCAAGAATGGAATAGGAAACATCCAAAAGGAGGTACGACTGGTGTTTCTCCTTCACAATCGCTTGAAACAAGTCCAACACAACCAGTATCACAAAGCGAACCAATACAATATCAAATTAAGCCGCCAAAAGAAAAAACCAATCTTGCAATTACAAGTTTTGAAGGGAAAAATATGTCCTCCGCTGATGCTGATATCGTTTCAGATTTTTTACGGACGGATTTAGTGAAAACTGAAGTTTTTAATGTTGTGGACAGGGGAAATATGGAAAAGATACTCGCCGAAGCAGCATTCCAACAAACTGGTTGCACAACTTCCGAATGTGCAGTTCAAATAGGAAAAATCTTAAATGTTCAAAAAGTAGTGACGGGAACTTTATCCAAGTTAATCGGTGTTTATTATGTGAATATTAGTATGACAGATGTGGAAACAGGAAAAATTATTTATGCCGACAAAGCAGAATGTGGGAGTCCCAGAGATTTATCTATTGCAATAACAAATATGGCAATAAAAATGGCTTCTCAGTTCAGTGAAAAATAAATTTATAAGTTTTCAAAAAACGACCGTTTTCTGAGAAAACAACATAACAATATAATCCTTCCAATCAATTTTCCAATCAATTTTTATTGACTTTCCGGTCTTTTTTTTATAATATATTCAATAAATGATTAGAACACATAATTGCGGGCAGCTGCGAAGTTCCGAGATATCGAAAAAAATAGTACTTTGCGGGTGGGTACATTCACGCCGTGACCATGGCGGTATTATTTTTGTTGATTTACGGGACAGGTACGGGCTTACACAAATTGTTTTTGATAGTGGTGAAATATTGGAACAGGCAAAGGGATTAAAACCCGAATATGTCCTGACCGTTACCGGAACAGTCAGGAAGAGACCTGAAGGAACAGTTAATCCGGCTCTCCCGACAGGTGAAATAGAAGTTGTTACTGAAAAATTGGAAGTACTTAATACATCTAAGACGCCTCCGTTTGAAATTGACTCTGAAAACCTTCCGTCCGAAGAAATCCGTCTTAAATACAGGTATATTGATTTACGCCGTGAAAGGATGAAAAAAAATCTTCTTTTAAGGCATGAAATAAATCTTGCAGTAAGAAATTATTTAAGTGAAAATAATTTTGTTGAAATAGAAACACCGTTGCTTACTAAATCTACTCCGGAGGGAGCACGCGATTTTCTTGTCCCGTCCAGGTATGAACCCGGTAAGTTTTTTGCACTTCCGCAATCACCCCAGCTTTTCAAGCAAATTTTGATGGTTTCGGGTTTTGACAGGTATTTTCAAATTGCTAAATGTTTCAGGGATGAGGATTTGCGGGCAGACCGCCAGCCGGAATTCTCGCAAATTGACATAGAAATGTCTTTTATAGATGAAAATGACATTATTGATGTAACAGAGAAACTTATTTGCGAGGTATTCAAAAAAGCGGGTATAGATGTTAAAATTCCTATTGTCAGAATACCTTATGAAATCGCAATGTTAAAATACGGGGTTGACCGTCCGGACACGAGATTCGGGCTGGAAATATCCGATTTAACGGAAATCCTTAAAGAAACAAAATTTAAGGTTTTTAGTGAAGTAATAAAAGACGGCGGGGTTGTAAGGGGGATTTGTGTTCCTGCCGGTGAAAGTTTTTCCAGGCAGCAAATTGATAATACTATTGAATTTGCAAAAAAATATGGTGCCAGAGGGCTTGCATGGATGAAGATGACTGCAAACGGTTTTGAATCAAATATAGTAAAATTTTTCGGAACATCAGAACTTGAGAACATAAGAACTTGTTTTGCCCCAAAACCCGGCGATATAGTCTTTTTTGCAGCGGGAAAAGAGAAGCTGGTATGTAATATACTGGGTAATTTGCGTATACATATGGCGGAAGAATTGAAGATTATCCCGCAAGATAAGTTCAATTTTTTATGGGTTGTAGATTTCCCGCTTTTTGAGTATAGCGAAGAAGATAAAAAATGGAACGCAGTCCATCACCCGTTTACTTCTCCTGTTGATGATATTTTACAACTTCCTACTTCCGACTCCCAACTTCCTGCTTTAAAGTCACGTGCTTATGACATTGTCTTAAACGGTGTTGAACTTGGCGGCGGTTCAATAAGAATTCATAAGGAAAGTGTACAAGAAAAGATTTTTGAAATATTAAAAATTACAAAAGAAGATGCACAGAAAAAATTCGGGTTTTTACTTGAAGCATTGGAATACGGCGCTCCCCCGCACGGTGGGCTTGCTTTGGGAGTTGACAGGATTTTGGCAATGCTCACAAATTCCGAATCCATAAGAGATGTTATTGCATTCCCGAAAACGCAGTCAGGCAGTTGTCTTTTGAGTAACGCACCGTCAGAAGTATCAGAAAAACAATTAAAAGAATTAAAAATAAAAATAGATAATATAAAAGTGTCTAAATGAACATAAGAAAAATATTTATTATTTTCATTTTCCTGATTACTCTTTTTTTTACCCGCCTACGTATGTCTTACCATGAAACAGGCAAAATGTCTCCCGTCGGTGTCCATTGGTGGAATGAATATGTATCAGCATTTTTTGGCGAGGTGTTTGCAGAAGACGGGGCAGATGTCGCCGGGAGTTCCACGACGGTTATAACTCAGCAGGAACCTAAAACATACCGTGTTTGGGTTTGGCAGGAGAACGGGGATTGTCTTTGGAAAATAGCTGAAAAGTTTTATGGAGACGGCAGAAAATGGAAGATTATTTATGAAGCAAATAAAGATAAAATACAAGACCCCGGAAAAATATATCCAAAGCAGGAACTTATAATACCCTAATATGGTATCTGTTGGAAAAGTCTCAACAGACACTGATTACGCAGAATAAACAGCAGATTACGCAGATTATGGTTCGATAAGTTCACCACATTGAATAAAGTTGAATAAAAACACAGTTTTTTATCTGCGGAATCTCTTTTAAAAATCTGTGTAATCTGCGATAAAGTCTCTTATTTTAACAATAAAAAATATGTTTACTAAAAAAATATGTATCGCTGATTCAAAAGATGCAGTTTCTGTTTTTGGCGAGTACGATTCTAATCTTAAACTTTTAGAGAAAAGATTTAAAGTAGAGATATTTGCACGGGGGGATGAAATTACAATAAAAGGTCGCAGGAAAAATGTTGAAAATACTGAAAATGCAGTGAATAATATTATTTGTAAACTTAAGAACGGAGTTACGGATATGCAATCAATTATTGCGTCTCCTTCGGATACAATTGTGGTTACTGACAGGGGAAAACCTATAAGACCCAGGACAAGTAATCAGGAAAAATATATTAAAGCAATGGGTAAATATGATATGGTTTTTGCGATAGGTCCTGCCGGTACCGGCAAAACATTCCTTGCTGTTGCCGAGGCAATAAGATTATTTAAAGAAAATAAAATTTCCAGGATAGTACTTTCAAGACCGATTGTTGAAGCAGGTGAAAAATTAGGTTTTTTACCGGGTGATTTTTACGAAAAAGTTAATCCGTATCTTACCCCGCTTTTTGATGCATTTTACACTATTTTAGGACCTCACCATTTTACAAGATATAAAAGTGAGGGTGTTATAGATATTGTCCCGCTTGCTTACATGCGAGGACGGACACTGGAAGATGCGTTTATAATTTTAGATGAGGCACAAAATACGTCGCTTGAACAGATGAAGATGTTTTTAACACGTTTGGGAAGCGGTTCAAAAGCGGTAATTACGGGAGATGTAACACAAATTGATTTTGAAAATAAAAGGTTGTCAGGGTTAGTATTGATTTCCGAAATATTGTCTTCTATTGACCAGATAAAATTTGTAAATTTTACTGAAGAAGACGTTCTTAGGCATGGTATTGTAAAGAAAATCGTAAGGGCATTTGAAAAGTGGAATAAAAAATAGAGTTTAGTTCATTATGATTAATTTAATTAAAAAAACCATTAAAAAACCGGTTAAAAGGATTTTGCAGTGGACTGAAAAAACAACTACTTCTACCAGGGTAAAATTTACACCGGAAGTCCTTAATAAAAACGTTCATATACCTACCTTTGTAATAGCTATTTTCATTTACATTAGTTTAATTTTAACAGTTTCCTTTGAACTTAAATTATCTTTGTCCAATATTTTCGGGATTACTATTTTTCTCGCTGTAGTCATGGTACTTGCCATTATTTACTTAAAGAATATTACTTTTGATTTTATTTTTGATGATGAAGCGGTAATGTTAACAGGTATTGTTGCAATTTTCATGATTTTCCTTTCAGGAGCTTTAAAAACATATGATGTTCCGGTGTGGTTTATACCTACTGCGGCTGCATCAGTTTTAATAACACTTCTTATCTCACCTTCGGTTGCCAGTGTTGTCGGTCTCGTGGTAAGTATTTTCCTGGCAATTTTATTTTATTTTTCAATTTCAGCATTTTCTGTCTCTTTTTTTGGAAGTATTGTCGGGATATTTTCTGCGATTAAGGTTAAAAACAGGCAAGACCTTGTAAAGGTCGGATATTATATAATTTTTACAAATGTAATTGTTATTGTTTCCATAGGTCTGCTTGAGGGATGGAAGGCAAATATATTCTTATCATCTATATTATGGGGAGCCGGTAACGGTGTTTTTTCTGTTATGATTGTATCGGCTTTTTTACCTTATCTGGAGAGATTTTTTTATAAGACGACCTCAATACGGCTTCTTGAACTCGGAGATTTTAATCAACCGCTTCTGAAGCGGTTAATGCTTGAGGCGCCGGGAAGTTATCATCATTCACTTATGGTAGCATCACTTGCAGAAACTGCAGCTGCTGTCGTTGATGCTAATCCGCTTCTTTGCAGGGTAGGTGCCTATTACCACGATATCGGGAAGATTGCAACTCCGGAGTATTTTATAGAAAACCAGTCAGCTGTTATATCAAAACATGAGGATTTACAATCACGGATGTCATCTTTTATAGTTATATCACATGTAAAAGAAGGTGTCAGGTTAGCAAATGAATATGGTATTGATAAAGTTGTCGTTGATATTATTCAGCAGCACCACGGGACCTCTTTAGTTTATTATTTCTACATGAAAGCGCTTCAAAATGGGACAGCAGACGCCGAAAAATCAGTGTATAGATATTCCGGACCCCGTCCAAGAACAAAAGAGTCGGCAATAATAATGCTTGCGGATTCCGTTGAAGCAGCATCTCGTACATTAGAAGAACCGAGTTTTTCCCATTTGCAGGAAATGGTTTATAAAATAATAAACAATAAATTTACAGACGGTCAGTTTGACGAAACAGAACTTAAACTTGCTGATTTACATAAAATTGCTGAAAAATTTGTTAGTGTTCTTATGGGAATCTATCACTCGAGAATAAAATATCCTGAAGAAGTAGAGAAGAAGTAGAAGCGGATAAACGCGGATATTAACGCTGATTAACGCAGAAAATACCAGTGTGAATTCTTGGGGTGCTGAGAAATAAATGTCGATAAAAGTTTTTGATAGGCAAAATAAAATTAAATTGGATATCCGGAAGATTAGTGATAGTTTACCACAGATTATAAAAAAGTTACAATTATCAGGAAATGCCGTATATAATATAATTTTTCTGGATGATAAAAATATAAGGGAACTTAATAAAAAATATCATAAAACAGATTACCCGACAGATGTTTTGTCGTTCAAGTACTCTCAAAAGACCGCAGATGTTTTTATATCTGTTGAAACAGCAAAGAGTAATTCAATATTTTACAAAGAGAGATTTTCTACTGAAATTATGCGGTTAATTATCCATGGTATTTTGCATTCTCTGGATTTTACCGATTATTCTGAAAAAACAAAAAAACGTATGTGGAAAAAACAGGAGAATATTCTTAAATGTTTGCGTTAGCTGAAATATTATTAATGGTTGTACTTTTTTTGATAGCTGCTTTTTTTTCTATGTTAGAAGCAGCTCTCGTAACACTATCAAGAGTAAAAATAAAAAAATATCTTGTGGAATATCCAAAAAAAGCAAATGGTTTTAAGGTATGGCTTGAAAATCCGAATAAATATCTAACTACCCTTCTTTTAGGAAATGACGCGGTAACAATTATAGGGACTGCAGTTGCCACATCACTTGCAACAGCGATAAGCAGAAAATATCATATAAGTGAAGCATTTCTGGTTGCAGTGACTGCAATTATCGTTTGGGCGGTTTTTTTAGTTCTTGGTGAGATAGTCCCAAAAGTTTTAGGAGTGCGCAACTCGGAAAAAATCACACTTTTCTTTATAAATTCGCTATATCGCTTTGATAAGTTTATTTCCCCGGTATCTAAACTATTTATGTGGTTCGCAAGTTTGGTAACAGGTAAATCCGGTAAAAAAGAAATTCCTATTTTAACTTACGATGATATTAAAACAACTATAAGTGTCGGTCATGAAATGGGTGTTTTCGGGATTGAAACCAAACAGATGATGCATTCCGTTTTGAATTTTTCTCAGATTACTGCTAAATCAATAATGACCCCGCGTGAAAAGATGACTATTGTAAATATAGACTTGGACAAGGAAACATTTATTGATTTAGTTGTCGAAAGCGGTCATTCACGTGTTCCAATTTATCAGGGAAACGCCGATAATATAATAGGTGTAATTTATGCGTGGGATCTTATGGATATGTGGCGAAGCGGTACGGTGTTTACAATTGATGATTTGCTGAGACCTATTATGTTTATTGAAGAAGAAAGAAAAGTTAATGAACTTATGAGACAGTTCAAAAAAGGCGAGTCACATCTTGCAATAGTAAAAAATAGCCAGAGTAAAATTGTAGGCTTAATTACCATTGAAGATATTGTTGAAGAGGTTTTTGGCGAAATTTTAGATGAGTTTGATATAACTGAGTTGTTTAGAAGAGAAGAAATGAGTAAAATGAGGTAAGTATAGGAATTTGAATGTTATCACGCCGAGGGCGTGAAACTACAATTTAATTATAGGTTTGTAGTTGTCGTAGATCCTTGGTGTGCCTAACTTGGTGATTTTATGATTCATAATACTGTAGGAATTGTAATAAAAAAGAATGATTTTAGAGATTACGACCGTGTTTTGACGCTATACACGAGTGATTTCGGTAAAATAAAAGTAGTTGCAAAAAGTGTAAGAAAGTCAAAAGCAAAACTTACTTCCCTGACTGAGCTTTTTGTGGTTTGTGAATTTCGTGTTTTTTTAAGAGAAACTGCTGATTTTGGTAAAATTGTCGGTGGTGTTATTGTAGATTCTAATTCTTTAATAAGATATAATATAAAAAAATTTTACGAAGCGTCATACATTTGTGAGGTTATGGATGCATTAACGCCGGCTAGACAACCTAATACCGAAAAGTTTCTTTTATTAAAAGAAAGTCTTTCTATAATCAGTAAGAGTGCTTTTAATAATAAAGATACCTCAAATAAGAAAGATGATTTTGTCGAAAAGCTTTTGCATCTTACGGGTTTTGGAATAAAAGAGGACGTACCTTTAGAAAACATTTTGCAGGAACATTTGGCATATCCGTTAAAAACAGCGAGATAGCAGGATGGTGGTGGGATAGTGGGATGGTGGGATAGTGCGATAGCGGGATAGATAGAGAATGAGAATAAAAAAGTTTGAGGATTTGATTGCTTGGCAAGAAGATAGAAAATTAAATAAAATTATTTATGAAAATGCAAATAAATTTATTGGTAGAGACAAGGATTTGGTAAGGCAAATCCGGAGAGCATCTATATCGGTAATGGCAAATATTGCTGAAGGTTTTGCCCGTTATGGATATAAAGATAGAAAACAATTTTATACGATATCAAGAAGTTCACTGGCAGAATTAAAAAGTCATTTTTATGCTACTTTGGATTTAAATATGGTTATTCAGATTGAGGTCGATTCAATAATTAAGCAAATAGATATTGTTGGAAAGTTAGTTAGTGGAATGATTCGCTCCATCGCACCATCGCACTAAAGGACTATCGCACTATTTTTATGAACTTTCAGGAAATTATTTTCCGGTTGGAAAAATTTTGGTCAAAGCAAGGCTGCATAATAACTCAACCCTATGACATGGAAAAAGGTGCCGGTACATTCAATCCTGCTACTTTTTTAAGATGTCTTGGAGAGAAACCATGGGCAGCTGCATATGTGGAGCCATGCCGAAGACCTGCTGACGGGAGATATGGCGAAAATCCTAATCGTCTTCAACGGTATTACCAGTATCAAGTTGTTATTAAACCTGCTCCTAAAAATATACAAAGATTATACCTTTCTTCTTTAAAGGCGATAGAACTAAATCCTGAAAAACATGATATTAGATTTGTTGAAGACGACTGGGAAAGTCCAACGCTCGGTGCTTCCGGTCTTGGCTGGGAAGTATGGTGTGACGGGATGGAAATAACTCAGTTTACATATTTTCAGCAAATGGCAGGGATAGAATTAAATCCTATTACCGTAGAAATTACATACGGGCTTGAACGGCTGTCTATGTATATTCAGAAAAAAAAGTCGGTTTATGATATTTTATGGAATGATGAATTAAAATATGGTGAAATTCATCTTGAAGATGAAAAACAATTTTCAAAATATAATTTTGAAGAAGCTGATGTGGAACTTTTAAGAGAACTTTTTGATAAATATGAGAAGGAATGCAGACATTTGCTTGACAGGGGACTGGTTCTTCCTGCATATGATTTTGTTTTGAAGACATCCCATACGTTTAATTTGCTGGATGCCCGTCGTGCAATTTCAGTAAGTCAGAGAGTTTCCTATATTACAAGAGTAAGAAATTTAGCAGTAGGGGTTGCAAAAAAGTATCTGGAAAACCAAAAGTGATATTTAGGAAACACATCAGGTTAAAAGATTATGATTATTCAATAAATGGATATTATTTTGTCACTATATGTTGTAGCTGCAGAGCGAAGCTCTGCTCTGAATATAGAGAGATAATTGAGAAACACCTGAAAAATTTAGAAAATCATGAAAATGTAAAATTAGATTATTTTAAAATAACACCTAATCATTTACATTTTATTTTAGTTTTAGAAGAAGCAAAGCTATCGCTTTGCCGCTACATTCAGGATTTCAAATCAAAGACAACATTAGAGATAAAGAAAAATAATTTTGTCGGAAAAAGGTTCTGGCAATTGAACTATTATGAACACATTATTCGTAATGAAAAAGTATTGGATGAAATCCGCAAGTATATTGATAATAATACTGATGTCGAAAAACCAAACTGGGAAGAGTTAGATAAATGAGCAGGGATATTCTATTGGAAATTGGTTGTGAAGAAATACCGGCAGGGTATTTACCGGCTGCTATTGAACAGATAAAAGCAGTTTCAGAACAGGAATTAAAAACTGCACGGTTGGAGTTCAGGGAAATAAATGTCTGTGCAACGTTGCGTCGTTTGGTTTTATATGTTGAAGATATTTCAGAACAGCAGAAGATATTGAAAACTGAAATTTCCGGACCTTCTGAAAGCGCAGCATTTTCTGAAGGTAAACCTACTCCTGCAGCAATAGGATTTGCGAAAAAATACGGTGTTGAAGTATCAAATCTGGTAGTGAAAAATGGTAAGGTTTGTGCAATAAAAAATGAGTTAGCGTTAAAAACCGAGGAAGTCCTTCCTGCAATTTTAAAAAAAATAATTTCTTCTTTAACTTTTCCTAAAACAATGAAGTGGGAATCATCCGGGTTCAGGTTTGTTCGTCCTGTTAGATGGGTTTTGGCTCTTTATGGAAAAAAGGTAATAAAATTCCAGATAGCAGATGTAAAATCATCTAATATTACATATATCCGTTACTATAAAAAAGTAAAAATCACTGAACCTAAAAAGTATGTTGATATTTTAAGGAACAAAAGCGTTATAGTAGAACAGAATTTGCGGTTAGAGATGCTTAAAAAAGCGGTATTTTCGCAAGTAAAAAACAAAGGTGAAATTTTGGAAAGTAATGAAATTTTAGGAACAGTTAACAATCTCATTGAATTCCCATCTGCTATTCTTTGTAAATTCGATGAGCAGTTTTTAAAATTGCCAAAAGAAATAATAGCTAATACCTTAAAAAGACAAAAGAATTTTGTTGTTGTTGATAATAACAAAACAAAAAACATTATTTCATTTTTTATAGGAGTTAAAGACGGTATTTCAACAAACGTTGAAACAATTCGTGAGGGTTATGAAAAGGTGGTCACTGCCCGTCTTGAAGATGCTGAGTTCTATTTCAAAAATGATACAAAGACAAAATTAGAAGAAAAAGTTGAAAAGTTAAAAGGAATTATTTTTCAGGAAAAATTAGGCACAATTTACGATAAAACCCAGCGCATTAAAAAATTATCAATGTGGTTAAATAATAACACCTCAACACATCAACATGTTAACACATCAACACTTGAACGCCTTTGCCTTTTATGCAAGGCAGATTTAGCTACAGAAACAGTATCGGAATTTCCGGAACTTCAGGGTATTTTTGGGTCAATTTGTGCAATTCAGGACAAGGAAGATGAACTTGTTGCTGAAGGAATTGAACAACACTGGTGGCCGATACTATATGACGGGAAAATACCTGTTTCGAGTGAGGCATCAATTGTTTCTGTCGCTGATAAAATTGACACTCTTGTAAGTAATATTGCAATAGGAATAATTCCTACAGGTTCTGCTGACCCGCATGGTTTAAGGCGGACAGCAGTCGGCATTATAAGAATTGCAATTGAAAAAGAGTTATCTTTTTCATTAAGTGAAATAACCAGTCAGGCAATTGAAAATATGTTAATAGATGATAAACCTTTGAAGTTTGAAAATAATGAAAAAATTATATTACAAGTTAAGGATTTTTTAAAACAAAGACTTTCAACATATTTTTCTAATAAAGATATTAAAAATGATGAAATAGATGCTGTTTTATCAGTTAAATTTGATGATATTTACGATTCATATAACCGTGTTGTTGCTGTTCATTCAATAAGGACTCTCCCTGATTTTGAACCCATTGCCACTTCATTTAAGCGGATAGGGAATATACTGAAACAAGCGAGAATATCAGAAAAAGGATATGAAAAATCAGAGGTCAGAGAAGAGTTGCTAAAAGAAAATGAAGAAAAAACACTTTATAAAGTATTTTTAGATATTAAATCGGAAATTGATAAAGCAATTGGAATAAATGATTATAAAACCGTACTTCAATATCTAGTTTCATTAAGAAAACCGGTGGATAGTTTTTTTGAAAAGATTCTTATTATGGATAAAGACGAAGAAGTTAAAAATAACCGGTTATTGCTTCTTTCTGCTATTTATAATCAATTTATACAGATTGCTGATTTTTCAAAACTTGTTCCAACTGAAATAAAAGAACTGAAAAAATAGCCAAAAGCGTGTAAACCGCTTATTGTGTAAAAAATCACAAAATAATATCCAAAAAAAATTTTATTGACGATAAAATATAAGGACATATTGTTTTAATGGTTCTCGCGATAAAAAACTGCTTGACAATATATTTCAATTGTGTTATATATTTTATAGATGTTTTATGATTATTTTACTTTAAAAATTCCTGTCTGACATCATAATGTTAAAATTAAAATAACTATGAACTATCAACTATTAACTATGTTTGTGGAGGTGTTTTATGAAAAAAATATTTTTATGTGCACTGTGTGTGTTTTCTTTATCATCTTTAAGTTTTGCTTCTGCTAAAATTAATACTGTAAACGGCGGTGTAACCATTAACGGTGTTTCTGCAGTTCCCGGGCAACAACTCAATCCCAATGATATAGTAAAGACATCGACTAAATCATCAGCTGTGGTTTTAATTAATGGTCATAAGGTTTCTATTTCAGAAAAAACACAGGGAAAGCTTCTGGAAATCACCGATAATACGTCAGTGTTTGTCGTGTTAGTCGGTAAGATTCGGGCACTGGTTAAAAAACTTCAAGTAAGGCAGAAATTTGAAGTAAAAACACCGACTGCTATTTGCGCTGTAAGAGGAACTGATTTTGCTGTTGACGTTGCGGATGATTCGAAAACACGGCTTGAAGTCTATGAGGGTGTTGTTGCTGTAAAAGAAGAAACAACCGGCAGTGAGGTTTTTGTAAACCCCGGTGAATTTACAACGATACAAAAAGGTGAAGCACCAAAAGAGCCTGAAAAAATGGATAACGGGAAAACAGGTGAGAAATCGGAAGAGCAGAAAGATGATATAAAATCGGAAGCACAGCGGGAAATATTTATGGAAATATCCCGTGAATCGGTTATGGGGCGAGCCGCCGAAGAAATAAAATTAGCGGAATATCAAAATGGCAAGGCGTTAGTTGATGTTTCCGGTAACCGGGTTCGTCTTGAGGAATATGTTTATCGCCCGGCAGAAAATAAGAATCAGTTCAAGTATGTTGTTCTAAACGAGAGAGAAAATCGTTTTGATTTTGGTAAAATTCTTTTTACCTTTAATAAGGAGTTACCGGCAAATTTAAATGATGTAACAAAGAATATGTTCCATAGCGAGGGTTCAACTGCACCGGAATGGTATATTACAAATCTTGATTCTGTAATGTCAAATACATATGATAAAATATTGGAAGAAGCATCGGGTGGTAAAATGATTCCGGATGATTCGCTATCAGCGACTGAATGGAACCTGTTTCTTCCGAATTATAAATTTTATATAGGCAATGCCGATTCTACGGAGAATTCAGGGAAAGGTAAGCTAATGTGGCAATTTGTGGATAATGGAGACAATAAATCTCAAGCAGACGAATTCACGTTTTTGCCTGGCACTGCATATGAGAGTCATACCGACCCTGCTGTTTCAACGTTTAAGATGATGCCCGATGGTAATACGGCATTTCATTTTGCATATAGGGATGTATATGGTGATGGTACTTGGATTGAGAAGCATAACTACATTATAGATGATAATGGAAAGGTTCAGACATTTACAGACATAGTAGATACAGCCAATATTTCAGCCGATAAAATAAAAGAAAAAATTTTAACACTTAATTTTGAAAATGTTTATACATCGTCGCTCTTTTCTGCAAAATATGACCAGAAAATCGATTTAATATTCTCATCAAAACTTTTGTCTGATTCCGGTATATTATCATTACCAAGTTCTTTAAGTCAGTCACCAAAAATAGAATAGAAAGGCGTTCATATGTTCTCAAGTTCTATGGTTCATAAGAAAGTTAGAACAAACTTTTGGAGGTTTTTCATGTCTAAATACCGTTTTTCATTTTTGTTATTTTTCATCTTACTTCCTACTTCCTACTTCCTACTTCCTGAAGTCAAGGTCACTCCCGTTGCCAATGTTTCACTTCTTGGCGGACAATATTTTCTGGAAGGTGAATCAGATTCTTTTGCCGGCAATGCCGATATTTTCTTTTCGCCGGTTATAAATTTTTCTGAAAAGACTGCACTTCTTCCTATTTACCAGGGACTTTATTCCGGCACAAAAGATGTTAGGGAATTGGTAGGCGGTGGAACTCTTACAAGAGCATTATTGGACAATTCACTTACCTTAAAACTTACTCACAAGTTTTCTGATACTTTAAAGGGTAAAGTAAAAGCCGGTTATAAGATAGAATATCTAAAAGAAACAAAAGACGAGAAGTTCAACAAAGGTCTTTTTGACTATAATAGGATAATAGGCGGATTAGAAGTTGAAAAAAAATATGAGAGTTGGAATTTGAGGACCGGTTACGACTTCTACATTATGGCTTATCCGAACTACGCATCGCTTATTACAACATATCAGACTTCAATAGACACTGCAACGTATACTGAGGTTTCAGCTAATGCCGGGAAAGATGTTTTAGATTATTCAACACACGAGTTGTTTATTGAGACGCTTCACATGTTTTCAGAAACACTTACAGGTAAAATAACGTATGATGTCGCTTACAAAATATTTAAAGACCAGACAATTGTCGAGAAAAGTGGAAGTTTTTCTTCTACAAAAAGAAGTGATTTAGTACATTTGATTACATTCGGTATTTCTCAGAAATTAAAGAGTGTTTCAATAGGACTATATGATTCAGTTCAGTACTACAATTCTAAGCAGAATTCATATGATGCTAACAGGACTCAATACAATCCAAATTACTATGATTTTTTTCAAAATAATATTACTCCGTCTTTAACATTTTCACTTGTAAAAGATGCAAAGTTAAATTTTTGGTGGGATATTGCATATAGAAAGTATAATGAACGGCCGGCTCAGGATGTAGAAGGTAATTACAAAACATCAAAAATTACTCAAACAACAAACTCAACAGGGATTTCACTGATTGTTCCTGTATATAAAGCACTTTCAGTAAAAGTGGCAGGTAACTACAGGGACTCATCTTCAAACAATAAATACGAAGCTAATTATAGATATAATTACAATACAGAAAATTATTTTGCAGGACTAAACTGGGAATATTAGAAATGCAGATATTCGTAGATAGAAATGCGTAGATGACCGCAGATGAAAATCAGCGGCAATCAGCGTTGAATTAATAATAAATCTGTCTTAATCAGCGATTTTGGAGGTATATTATGAAAAATAAATTATCAGCGGTAATTAGCGCATTGTTTTTTTCAGCGGTAATCAGCGGTCTTTCTGCTATTCAGCTAACTATTGAAACAGGCGTACAGGGTGCCGGAGTATCAGCTATGACTTTTGACACTATGGGCAATCCCCAGGATGTTACTGCAAGTGGAATTACGGATGCGCAAGGCAGAGTAGTTCTTAATATATTGCCCAATACCCAATATACAGTTTTCGCCACACGGCATGGAAAGGGACCTACTGTCAGGGACCAGGTAATGGAGAGGAAAGCACTTCAGGTAAATACGCCAATTGATAAGACGCTTTCTCTGTTTTTAAATGAGGATTTGACTAATGTCGGAAGAATAAGGATAGGTGTAGTAAACATCTCTACAGGTGTTGCAATGATGGGTGATATCAGGAATGTAATTACCAATGAGCAAGTTGCTTTTCTTTCGGATATACCTTTTGCTGTTGATGGAAATATGAACCCAATTCAGAGATTGGACCCTGCTTCCACAGGATATATTTTCGTTCCAAATATTCCCGCTGCACCGGAAAACACATATGTAATTAATATATTTTCTCCCAAGGACAATAAAGCATTAAATAAACCGCTGGCATTACCGGTAATAGCAGATGCTTATCCACCTGTGAATCCAGCGACTCCCATATACTTTGATTTTGCGGCACGCGATGCAATGGCGGCGCAGACACAGGATACTGGTGTTGCGCCGGAAGGTGATCTTGCTTTCGAAGGAGTTGTTGTAACTACCAACGGTGCCGGTATTGCCGATATGAATGTTCAGTTGTACTCCCAACAGCAAAACTCTTTTCAGCCGAAATGGCAAACTTTTACTATGACTGATTCGAACGGTAGGTTTACATTTTATAATGTTCCAGCTGACACTAATTATAACATTAATATAAATGGACTGGGATATGAAGGTGTCAATGATGGTCCGCGTGGTGTTAGCATGACTAATGGTAATGATAGAATTAATGGTTATACATATGATGGTAAAAATAAAATTGTGGTTCCTTCTAATCCTATTCCAACTACTTATACTACTGAGTACTGCTACGCATTAATGCCAATTCCTCATAACCAATATATTCTTCGTACGGTTAACGGACGGCTCAAAGGTGAAGTTAAAGTCGGAGGTGTTCCGCTTCCTTTCGCTAATATTCAAATATGGGGTGACGGTGACAGGTGGCAAGGATATGATATGTACAGTTCTTCCGGAATTGAATGGGGGAAAGCTTCGCCTTCCAATGGCCGCATAAGAACCGGAGCTGATGGAAAATTTGACATAACCGGTTTGTCGGTCGGTAATGTTACCTTAAGTGTATGGTCAGACCTCATAGGAATAAATTTCATTTATAATTATAAAGGTGACTGGAATGATAAAAATATGGATCCCAATACCGGTCTTCGTTTAAATGACGATGTTCGTGTTAGTATTTCCACAGAAGTCGTGGCAAATGATAAATTGCCTGCGGAATGGATTGTGTATTCTGCTGATGGGAGTTCAGATCCGGTGCATTCAAGTCCAAACCCTGTTGTTATAGATATTAAAACAGAAGGCACTGCGACTTGTAAAATCAAAGGAACAATAAAATTTCTTGAAGCAGCAAACATTCCAGCTGAAAATCCTATTGTAATAATGGCAAGAGAAGAATTTCAAGGTGATTGGTCTACCCACAAATCCAAGTCAATATTCAGAACAATTTCAGGAGTTATTGCTAAAGGTGAGACAAGAGATTACGAGATACCAGTTTCTTCCGGAGCACAATACTGGGTTGATGTAAAAGCAGAATACTGGGGAATCGTCAATAGGTTTGATACACAGGTTGATTTTTCAAATGTTGTCTCCGGCGAAGTGGTTTTTGATTTTGCAATGGCTTCTGCAGGAAAAATTAAAGGCGTAGTTCGGTTACCTGATGGCACGATTTTTAAGCCGGTTCATGATAACAATAACGGCAGAGAAATTAGTATAAGAGCAAATTCACGAATAAGTAATGGTGATATTAATGTTCCTGATTCAGGTATTTTTGAAATAACGGGTCTTGTTCCCGGACTTTATAATGTCTCAATATATGGTAGTGGTAACGGGTATACCTGGCCAAGAACTATCACAATAAGTGATGTAATGGTTTCACCGGGAAAAGAAACATATGTTGAAATACCGCTTACAAACGGAGTGAAATGCGAAGCACAAGCACCGTCGCCGATGCCGTCTCTTCCTGCGGGGACAACCGGATATTATTATATTGTAGGTTTTAATTCCGATGATGTTTTAAATGGTCATCAAATAGATACTCTTATGGACAGTGATTCCAATACCCCGATGAGTTTTGAATATTCGCTTTCAACTTACACGCAAGGAGGATCGGGGGGACAAATAAAATCAATTGGTTGGCAGCCGACCATTGCCGCTCCCGGAAGATACAGCCTGTATCTTATAAAATTTGAGATGTTCGGTGGTGCAGATGATAAAATTTATACTAACGGTCCTATGCGTACCGAGCACCAGACAATAACCGTAATTTCCCAGGCAAAAAACACTGAAATTAAATATGACCCGCTACAGCCGAATGTTACTACATATATTCCTTTCGAAGGTGCGGTTACCGGAAAAGGAAAAATTACAGGAAAAATTACAGGAAACAATATATGGACATCCGCTGATTATGAAAAAGGCAAAAAAGAAGGTCAAGATGCAATGTTAAAAAACATACCGACTGTTATGCTTTACGATATAAACGGTACCTGGCGTGGGTTTTCCGGTGCAAGGCCTAAAAATGATAAGGAAAGTCTGATACCATGGGAAGTGTTTTTTATGAATCCCAATGAAATAAACAAACAAAAAACGCTTAAAGATTCGCCGCCATATTATTATGTAGATATGCTGCCGCCTGGAAAGTATATAATGGTAGCGGAAACGCCAAATTATCCGCCGTTTATGAAGGATATTGTGGTTTATTCAACGGCAACAACCACACTTGATTTGGATTTTGATGCTTTATCCGGTAACGGTCTCACGATATCCGGTGTGGTTACATCAACTACGGGTGTACCGCTTGAAGGTGCCGAGGTTGTTGCAAATCACAAGTCAGTTCAAAAATATACAGTTTGTAATTCTAGCGGTGAATATTCAATTACCGGGCTTCCTAAGGGTATATTTAGGATTCAGGTATCGGGAAACGGTTGTGCTTTGGCAGGGGACAAAATTAGCATAGGTAACAGTATTACTGCCGAAAATTTTCAACTGACAACAGCAGATGCTGCAATTGCCGGTACTGTTTACTCCCAGAAAATACCTTTTGCCAAAACACTTGCAAATGCAAAGATTGCCTGTTATGATGAGACATACAATACGCAAAATATTTCAAAATATCTGCCGGTTAATAAAACAATGACGGACAAAAGCGGTAATTACTACATTTCAGGTTTGATTTCAGGGCATATATATAAAGTTTATGTAATGTCGTCAGGAAAAATTGTTGAGTATGTTGAAGTGACTCCGGTTGTTGGTGATAATGTTCAGGATTTTGAACTAAAGTCACTACCGCCAAAATTAAAAATTATTGTTAAAAAGACTGACAATCCCAGAAAATATCTGTTCCTGTTCACCTCACCTAAAAAACTTGTTGCTGCACCTGTCTGCTGGTACAATTCCGGAGATAGTTATGACGAGAGCAAGGCTATACAGGCGCTTCCTTTATCAGGTCCTAACAATACATATTCTTTGTATGTAAATCTTCTGGAAACTAATATAAACCATAATTATAATCTTCGGGTAATATCTGATGATGGTTCCGGGAAAAACAATACGGACGATATAAAGTTCGGGGGTAATGTAAAACGTCAGACTAAAAAAGATGTAGCGGAAGGAATTGCCGAAGGTGACAGTGTGGCAATTGATGAACTCGGTGACGACAACACTCAGATAGAACTTGATGCCGGCTGTCTGACGGCTTCATCTGTTACGGTTTCCGCATCGCCGGCTATGGGTGCACCTGCTTTTGTAATTGGCGGATTCTCTTCAAACATTCCGTCATTTAAATTGCAAGGTACCGATAATTCGATTGCTTCCCAACTTTTAAGCGTAGATGCAGCTGCAGTAGCTAGCGATGTTTATCAGGTTGATTTGGCAAATTCACAGATGAATAAATCCGTAACGCTATCTTTGAATTATGACAAGGAAAAAGTAACTGAAACAGATTTGGATAAACTGAAAATTTACCAATATAATCCGGATAAAAGACTATGGGAGTTAGTACCGGGTGTAAAGACAATTGATCCTATTTCAGGAACAGTCTCGCTTGATGTAGAATCGATAGCGGATGCTTCAAAATCAACTTCTACCGTTCGTCTGGCCGGTCATTCAATCATACAAAATGGCAGGTTTGTTGTTAATCGCGCTGCTTCTTCTTCACAGAGCGGTGTTTTTGCTGTTTTTAAAAGTCAGCCGTCTACAAATGTCAATTGGACAGAAGGTTTTCAAATGTTCAACTTCCCTAATCCGTTTAATTTAACAGAGAAGATAGTTACTTTGACAGACGGGGGAGCGTTAGGGACTAATCTGACAACAAAAGGTACGATAATCAAGTATTGTCTGCCACCGTCGCTGGGTGCTTCAGTCAATATAAAATTTTATATTTACAACTTAGCAGGAGAGTTGGTAAGAGAAATAGATGACGGTATCCGTGATGGCGGTTATATCTATTATGTTGACTGGGATGGCAGGAACGACCGTAATGATAAGTGTGCGTCAGGTGTATATTTCTTAATAGCAAAAAATGGTAACAAGTCATTAAACAAACATAAACCGTTAAAGTTAGCGATAATAAAATAGGGTTATAGAGTTATAGAGTTTTAGGGTTTTAGGGTTATAGAGTTTTAGAGTTATAGAGTTGTAGTTGCAGACCCTTGGTCTGCTTATCGGAGGTTTATATGAAAAAGATTTTAAGTTTAATTCTTTTATTTACTTCCTACTTCCTACTTTCTACTTCCTGCTTTTACGGCAAAGGATTAGGCACGACCGGTTGTCAGTTTTTAAAGATAGGAATGGGAGCGCGGCCGTTAGCGATGGCAGGTGCTTTTGGGTCAGTAGCAGATGATGTAAATAGCATATATTATAGTCCCGCATCGTTGACGCGGATAAATAAGCAGGAAGTATCAGCGACATATTTAAAATATTTTGAAGATGTAAATGCCGGGTTTATAGGTTATACAGGTTTGGTAGCAGAAAAGCATTATATCGGTGTTGGAGTTACTTACTTACAAGTAAGTGATATAGAAAAACGGGATTTAACAGAAACAAGGCTCGGGGATTTTTCAGCATCAGATATGGCAGTGTTTTTAAACTATGCAAGAAAAGATATAGCAAATAGCATATTACAGGATTTGGCAGTAGGTGGCGGATTAAAAATAATAAGTCAGAAATTAAGCGATGAAAAAGCGTTTACAATAGCATTAGATTTGTCAGCATATTATCCGGCAGATGATAAGTTGTCACTTACGATGAATATTCAAAATATCAGTTATGGGGTAAAGTTTATAGATGAGGTTGACCCGCTCCCGTTGGATATAAAAGTAGGGGCTGCATATAAATTAGTAAAAGATTTGACAGTAGCATGTGATTTGGATGAATATGTTATAGATAATAAGTTATACGCATCAATAGGAGCAGAATATTGGATAAAGGATGTGTTAGCATTAAGAAGTGGATACAGATTTGGTTATGACACAGCAACATTAGGTGAAATAGTAGGGTTAGGGGTAGGAGCAGGATTTCGGGTATGGGGATTCGGACTTGACTATGCGTTTGTTCCGTTTGGTGAGTTAGGAGATACCCATCGTATTTCGTTTGGTGCGAAATTTTAATTTACCTTTCTAACTGATACTTCATAATACAAATAAAAAATTAGAAATTTGATATTTTCTTGATTTTTTTTAGAAAAATCCGGGTTAGGATGTATAACTTCATTAGCATGAAGATTTAAATGCATCTATGAGTTAAGTATAAAGAACATAAAAGGAGGATTACGTGAGTAAACTTGCAATTTTGGGAGGAAAGAAAGCGGTTCAGGGTAAAGTCGGAGATATGTTTAAATGGCCGATAGTCACTAAAGAAACAGAGAAGAAAGTTCTCGAAGTTCTCAGGGACGGTAGGATGTCGGATATAGACGTAACCAAGAAATTTGAAGAAGGATTTGCCAAATGGCATGGAGTGAAATATGCATTAGGCCATAACAATGGTACAGCAGCACTGCATGGTGCTATGTTCGGTTTAGGTATCGGGAAAGGTGACGAAATAATCTGTCCATCCGTTACCTACTGGGCGTCATGTTTACCGGTATTTTCGCTTGGCGGGACTGTCGTTTTTGCGGATATACATCCTGAAACTTTATGCATTGATCCTAATGATATTGAGCGACATATTACAGAAAGAACAAAAGCGATACTGGTAGTTCATTATTGTGCAGTACCAGCAGATATGGATGCTATAATGAAAATAGCCAGGAAACATAATCTTAAAGTTATTGAAGATTGTTCCCATTCACAAGGTGCATTATACAAAAGAAAAATTACGGGAACTTTCGGTGATGTATCTGCATATTCGTTAATGAGCGGGAAATCATTTGCAATAGGTGAAGCAGGAATTATGCTGACCAATGACCAGCGTATTTATGAAAGGGCAGTGTTGTTTGGTCATTATGAACGCCATGCCGGTTTACAATTAGAAGATTTGAAGAGCGGTGCTGATATTCCCTGGGGTGGTTATAAATACCGTATGCATCAACTTAGCTCGGCAGTAGGTGTAGTTCAGTTAAAAAACTATCCGAAACAAATTAAAGAAATTGATAAAGCAATGAAATATTTTAATGAGTTATTAAAAGGTGTTCCCGGTATTAAACTGCATTTGGCTAAAGAATCCAATAGTACAAAAGGCGGTTGGTATGCACCAGTAGCTTTTTATAATAGTAATGAGTTAGGTGGATTGTCTGTCAGTAGATTTACTGAAGCAGTAAGAGCAGAAGGAATAAATGATGTTTGGGCTGGCTGTAACAGACCTTTACATACTCATCCACTTTTTAATGAAATAGATGTCTACAATGACGGCAAGCCTACCAGGATAGCTAATTCACCGGTTGATATAAGGCAGCCGATCGGTTCTTTGCCTGTTTCTGAAAAAATTAATGAACAAGTACTAACTATACCGTGGTTTAAACATTATAAACCGCAGATAATAAAAGAATATGCAATGGCGTTTCGTAAAGCAGCAGAAAATTATAAAGAGTTATTACCCGGAGATAAAGGTAACCCTGTAGGACTTGGCGGTTGGAGCCATAAAAAACATAAAAAGTAAGAAAAAAGCGTTATAGAGTTCGTAGAGTTATAGAGTTAAAAACCCTAAAACCCTATAACTCTATAACTTATACGTAAAGGAGAAAAGAATGAAGACATCGGTAACTATGGTTAGTGTAGCAGATTATTGGAACAAGGGTAAAATGGATGTAGAGGGTTTTATAAAGTTCTGTGCCGGACTTGGTGTTGATGGAGTAGATATAACCGATTATTATTGGAAAGACAGGGAAGCGGAAATAAAAAAGATACCGGCATGGCTAAAAGAAAATAAAATATCATTAGCAGTGTTTGCTATTGGAAATAAATTTACTACTTCTTCCGAGGAAGAAATGAACAAGCAAATAGATTATGTCAAAAGGGGAATAGATACTGCCCTGCGACTTAATACAGATAAAGTAAGAATATTTGGCGGAACCCACGAGGAACTAAGCAGAGAAGAATCACTAAAAAAAGTGAGGATTGGTTTAGAGAAGTGCCTGCCATACGCCGAGAAGAACAAGGTAATACTTGCATTAGAGAATCACGGTGATTTACCCGGTTTAAGCAGTGAAATATTAGATATAATCAAAGAGTTTAAGTCAAAATATTTAAAATGTACTTTGGATATAGCTAATTTTATGTTTGATAACATGACTAAAATTGAAGATTCAGTGTCAGCCACAAAAAATATTTTAGAGTATGTTGTTCATGTACATGCAAAGGATATTAAATACGATAAAGACCACCGTACTATACCATGTGTTGCAGGCGAAGGATTTATAAAAATAAAGGAATGTTTCCAGATACTTAAAGACAATAATTACAAAGGTTACTTGTCGCTAGAGTTCGAAGATGAAACAATTGATGTAGTAGAAGGAGTAAAGAAGAGTATAAGTTTCTTTAAGAAAACCTTGAAACAGATTTCTTAAAAAAAATATTGATTATTTCTCATTTCATTACACATCGCACATAGCACAGTTTTATAATAAGGGGGTTTGTAGCATGATCGATATACACACGCACATAATAACCGCCTGGGATGCGGAGCCGTTAACAGAAGAGAAACTTTTAAAAAAAATGGACGAGTTGGAGATGGAAAAATTTGCAGTTTTGCCGGTTGGACCAAGTCCTGAAACACCATATTTTTATTTTGGTCCTGAAGATGTATTGGAAGCATACCACCGTCATCCTGACAGGATAATACCTTTCTGTAATTTAGATCCGAGGCAGGGATATAACTCACCTAAAACAGATTTTACCTGGATACTGAACAAGTATAAAAGTGAAGGATTTAAAGGGTTGGGAGAACTTACCAGTAACCTGTATTTTGACGACCCGTTGTGTATGAATTTATATCATTATTGCGGAAAATTCAAGCTTCCTATAACATTTCATCTATATAATGAGTTTGGCGGCACTTATGGATTAGTAGATGATATCAACTTGCCAAGGCTTGAAAAAGCACTAAAGGAGTTTCCTGAAACGATATTTTTAGGACATGCGATGGCTTTTTGGTCGGAAATAAGTGCAGATATAGATGAAAAAACCCGTGGCGATTATCCAAAAAATGCTATAAAATCTCCCGGTAGATTACAGTATTTACTTAAAAAATATCCTAATTTATATGGAGATCTCTCTGCGGGTTCCGGGTATAATGCTATATCACGTGATAAAGAATACGGATACAAGTTCCTTGAAGAATTTCAGAATAAATTATTATTTGGAACGGATATAGCCAACGTGGGACAAAAAATACCGATACTGGATTATTTCAAAAATATTAAGAAGGAAAGCAAAATATCAAAAATAGCATTTGATAAAATAACCAAAAACAATGCAATAAAATTATTTGATTTATAAAGGAAAAAAATCATGTTTATTGATATTCATGTTCATGTTCGTAAAATCCTGGGATTTCCTAGTGGGAAAGTACAATCTTATAATACTCCGGAACAGTTAATTGAGCGTTATGATAAGATTGGTATTGAAAGTGCAGTAATGCTTCCGAATGTCAGTCCCGAATGCGAAATTGTGCCTCAGTCCAATGAGGAAGTCATTGAAATAAGCAAACAATATCCCGGCAGGTTTATTCCATTCTGCAATATTGACCCGAGAGCGATGACTAATTCAGCTGATGCCCCCTTAGGAGACATACTTAGGTTTTATAAAGACAAAGGTTGTAAGGGCATAGGTGAAGTTTTAGCTAATTTACCGTTCAATAACCCGTTAGTTCAAAATCTTTTTAAACATGTTGAACAAGTTGGTTTTCCTTTGACATTTCATATTGCACATCAAATAGGCAATACTTATGGTTTATATGATGATCCGGGTTTACCGCTGTTAGAACAGAGTTTACAATTATTTCCAAAACTTAAATTTCTTGGACATTCTGCAGCTTTCTGGTCGGAGATAGCATTTTTAGAAACACCCGGAGACAGGTTCGGGTACCCGAACTATCCGGTCAAAGAAGAAGGGGTGGTTCCAAAATTGATGCGGCGTTATCCTAACATGTTAGGAGATCTTTCTGCTGGTAGTGGCTATAACGCTTTATCGCGAGACCCTGATTATGCTGTAAAATTTCTAAATGAATTCCAGGACAGGCTTTATTTCGGAACAGATATCTGTACACCGCTTACACACACTAAACTGGTTGATTTCTTACTTAAACTTAGAAGTGAAAAGAAAATAAGCGAAACAGTGTTTCAGAAAGTAGCAAAAGAAAACGCAAAAAAATTATTGGGGCTTGGATAATAGGAATTTTTCCCTACTTAATGAATAAAAGAGATGATAAATTTGTATTTAATGATGTTCTTAATAAATATGAAAAACCATTAATTAACTACCTTTATAAATTTCTTGGTTCCCGCCAGGATGCTGAAGATGCAGCACAAGAAACATTCCTAAGAGTTTATCAAGCAATTGATAAATATGAACCCACTGCAAAATTTTCCACTTACCTTTACAGAATAGCTACAAACTTTGCTTTAAATTTACAAAGAAGAAGGAAAATTATTAAATTTTTTTCACTGGACTGGCTACAGCATACCGAAGAAGACGATTTTCCTGTACAGTTCCCTGATTTAAAACAAAAGGACTCGCAGCAAATACTTGAAGAAGAAGAAACTACAAAAAAAGTAAGAATTGCACTTTCTCAATTACCATCTTTACAAAAATCTGCGGTTATACTTTCTTTTTATGAGAATAAGTCATACCAGGAAATATCTGAAATACTTCAAAAAAGCATACCTTCTGTGGAATCCCTCATTTTCAGAGCAAAGAGCAACCTTCGTAAAAAGATTAAAAACCTCTAATTTTAATTTAACCTTATTTTAATCAATTATTTGTATAATCAAACCGTTATATAATAATTCTAAAATTTATGAGATTGCTTCACCTTTGGTTCGCAATGACAAAGGGAGTATAGTCATTGCGAGGAACCCCGTTTAGCGGGGCAACGAAGCAATCTAACTTATTGCCCGCAAGTTTTTCAGGGTTCAAGTGTTTATATTAGTGGAGGTGTAACATGGATAGAATAGATGTTTTACTTAAAAATATCAAAGAAATTGAACCATCAGAAAATTTCAGAAGAAATTTCTGGAAAGCGGTTGATAAAAGAGAGAAAAGATTTTCTTATTATGCATTATTGAAGTTCGTTCCGTCAATTTTTATCATTGGCTTAATTATCGGTGTTTTTACAGCGAAGGGGAAACTATACCATCCATCGGACGAACAAACAAAAATATTTTCGATAAAAGGTATAGATTCATTTAGTGATTTTATTTTTAAGGGGATTAAACAATGAAAATAGGAAAAGTGATTTTATCTATCATCATAATAGCAGTGGTTTTTACTGCAGGTCTTTATATTGCAAGAAAAGTTTGCCATGCTACAGAAATTCAATCATTGACAAAAAAACTAAATCTTTCTCAAGAACAACTTAAAGAATTCAATCTGTTGGAAATGCAATATAATGCGGATATAAAATTACTTTGTAACGAATTACAAGGAGAGCGAGAACAACTAAATATACTTATTCAAACTTCTAAGGATTTAAATAATAAAACAATTTTAAATTGTCTTAATAGAATAAATGTAAATCAATCTAAACAACAGAGAGTGACTGTTCAATATATGTTGAATATAAAAAAAATATTAGATCCCGACCAGCAAAAAATATTTTTTTCAGTTGTTAGTGAAGAATTATGCAGCAAATGTAAGAGAATGGGGGATGAAAAATGTTTTTGCGGAAAATGCGAATAATAACAGGTTCATTTATTAGATTTTTTGTAGCGGTGGGATTGCTATCCCACGGTTTTTTTATTGTTCTATTTTCAGAACCTCAAAATGTTATAACATTAGATTCTCTAGTGAATGAAGCAAGACAGAATAATCCTGAAATTATTGCTGCAAAGGAAAGTTGGAACGCATCTAAATCAAGAATCTGGCAGGATAGAAGTTATGAAAATCCGCAGTTATTTTTTGATTGGGAAAGAATGCCTAAAAATAATTTTAACATAAACGATGCAGAAGAAAAAATGGTCGGGGTAACCCAAATGGTTCCTTTTCCCGGTAAACTTTCAATAAAAGGAAAAATTGCAAAATATGAAGCAGAAAAAAGTGAATGGGAATATAAAGGAACTGAATTAAAGGTTTTGTCGGAATTGAAAATAAGCTATGCAATGTATTTTTATGTTAGCAAATCAATTGAAACATACAAACAAACTGCTAAAATTATGGACGGTTTCAGTAAGGTTGCCGAATCAAAATACGTTGTCGGTAAAGCGACTCAGGGTGATGTTTTGCGAGCGCAGGTTGAGACATCTAAAATGTTTAACATGATTATAACAATGGAAAAGGAAAAAGAAACTATTAAAGCAGAAATAAATTCTATCATAGGTAAAGATGTAAGCAGTGAGTTAGGCGAACCCGAAGATTTGATGCCAAGTCCGCAGGTAAAAAACAGCTGGGATGAAATAAAAAAATTAGTAATTGAAAATAATATCGAAATCAAACAGCAAAATGCATCAGTTTCAAAAAGCAAGTGGGCAAAGAAAATGTCAATGGCTGAGTTCTTACCTGACTTTGACTTAACGTATCGTAACAGAAAGATGATGACCGGAGAAAAAAATCAGGATTTTATGGTTGGATTTACGGTACCGTTATGGTTTTGGAAGCCTGCACTCGGTGTTAAAGAGATGTCAGATGAATTGAAAATGGCAGATTCGGAAAAGAAAGGTACGGAACTAATGACTGTATATCAGGCAAAAGATTTTTATGTAAAATTAAAAACCGCTGAACGGTTGATAGAACTTTATCGTTCCAGTGTATTACCTCAAGCTGAGCAATTATTAAGAATAACCGAGTCTTCCTATCGTTCAGACAAGGATGATTTTTTGAATTTGCTTGATAGTGTCCGGACTTTGTTGGATTTCCGGCTTGAATATTACAAATATATTGCGGAATATTATCAGAATCTTGCTGTCCTTGAGAAAATTATTGGTTCTAAATTGGAGGATTAAAATGATAATTAACAGAAAGTGGGAAGTGGGAAGTGGGAAGTGGTTGTGGAAGTGTTTGCTTCTGTTATTTGTTTATTACATACTGCTTCCTGTTTTTTTCGTTTCTTGTTCAAAAAAAGAAATATCAAGTCAGGGAGTTAACAAGCAAATATCCCAAAAATATCAGTGTCCTATGCATCCTACTTATATATCAGATAAGCCCGGTAATTGTCCTATTTGCGGAATGAAATTGGTGCCGATGAAAGAAAAATCCGTTCCTCAACCTATGAAAAAGAAAATCATGTACCGCTCTTCAATGAATCCAGGCGAAATTTCCGGCAAACCGGGCAAGGATTCTATGGGTATGGAAATGGTGCCATATGAAGTTGATGAAAATAGTCCGGCAGGGACATCCAAAGTAGAAGGTCTGTCTAAGGTTACAATATCGGAAGAAAAACAGCAGCTAATAGGTGTAAAAACCGGAATAGTAAAAAAACGGAAAATTATTTTTGATATCCGTGCTTCAGGCAGAGTAGCTCATGACCCTGAACTTTACAATGCTATTGTTGAATACAAACAGACACTTGATAGGCGGAAGGAACTTGTTGCTGAAAATGCCTTAAATACTAATGAAAACGAGCAGGAATCCCAAATAGGGATTCAACAGGCAGACTCACTTTTAGATTCCTCAGCACTAAAACTAAAACACTTGGGGTTATCCGATGACCAGATTACGGAATTATCAAAGAGTTCTGAAACATTTACTAATCTTATTTTAGTAGGGAAGCCTGGCGGAACTGTCTGGATATATGCTCAGATTTATATGTCTGAAGTTGATTTGGTTAAACCGGGACAAATTATGGATGTCACATCCGTAGCTTTACCCGGAAAGACATTTTCCGGGGTGATAAAGGCAGTTGATACGTATTTAGAGAGTGAATCCAGGACATTACGGGCAAGGGCGGAAGTGTCTAATCCTGAAGGATTACTTAAACCTGATATGTATGTGGATGCTGTTATTCATGTTGATTTCGGCGAAAAGATTGCTGTTCCGGAAGAAGCAGTCATTGATACAGGGACAAGACAGGTTGTTTTTGTAAAAAAAGGGGCAGGCCTGCCTGCCGATAGGCAGGGAGTTTATGAGCCCAGGGAGATTAAAGTCGGACATAGTGCAGAAGGATATTACGAAATTATTTCAGGACTTTCAGTTGGAGAAGAAGTTGTAACTTCAGCAAACTTTTTAATTGATTCAGAGTCAAGCTTAAAATCAGCGATAGAAAAATAGACTACGGCGTTTGATGGGGGGATGAACGAAACACAATTGTAGTTGCACGCCCTTGGCGTGCCAAATATGTGAGCAGAGCTAAGCAAACAACGTCAGGAGAATTAAACATGGACGATAAAAATTTAAAAGATAATAATGTAGTTGCCGACCTTGGTCGGCATAATTTAGGGTTTCTTGAGAAAATCGTTGGGTTTTCTGCAAAGAACAAGTTTTTGGTTATAATTTTTACTGCTGTTGCTGTTGCAGTAGCTATTTATTGCATAAAAAATATCCCTTTAGATGCTATACCGGATTTATCCGATACCCAGGTTATAATATATTCTCGCTGGGATAGAAGCCCCGATGTTATAGAAGACCAGGTTACTTATCCGATTGTTACTGCAATGTTAGGTGCACCTAAAATTAAAGCGATTAGAGGATTTTCAGATTTTGGTTTCTCATATGTATATGTAATTTTCCAGGATGGAACTGATATATATTGGGCGAGAAGCAGGACACTGGAGTATTTAAGTAAAATACTCCCGCGTCTTCCAGAAGGCGTTAAAACAGAATTAGGTCCTGATGCAACCGGTGTCGGCTGGGTATATCAATATGCCCTTGTAGATAAAACGGGAAACAATAGTTTAGCGGACTTAAGAAGTTATCAGGATTGGTATCTCCGATACTATATTCAATCAGTTCCGGGAGTGGCGGAAGTTGCATCAATCGGCGGATTTCAAAAACAATATCAGGTAAGTATAAATCCAAATGCACTCGTATCATATAATATTCCTTTAATGAAAGTGATTGAAGCAATCAGAGACGGCAATGATGATGTAGGCGGAAGATTAGTGGAGTTTTCCGGTGCCGAGTACATGGTTCGCGGAAGGGGTTATGTTAAATCAAAAATAGACATTGAAAATATTGTTGTCGGAAAAGATATGAGCGGTACTCCGGTATTGATAAAAAATATTGCAAAAGTAGAACTCGGTCCTGAAATCAAAAGAGGTATTGCAGATTTAGACGGAGAAGGAGATACAGTAGGCGGAATTGTTATAATGAGACAGGGGGAAAATGCATTAAATGTTATAAACCGTGTAAAAGCAAAAATAAAAGAAATAGAACCGTCTCTCCCGAAAGGAGCAGAAATTGTAACTACATATGACCGTTCAGAGCTTATACTTAAAGCAATATCTACATTAATACACCAGCTTAAAGAAGAATTGATTGTTGTTTGTTTGATAATTCTTTTTTTCTTATGGCATTTTCCGTCCGCGATAGTGCCGATAATAACCATTCCTCTATCCGTAGTACTGGCATTTATACCGATGTATCTTATGGGACTTACTGCAAATATTATGTCTTTATCCGGAATAGCTATTTCAATAGGAGTATTATGTGACGGTGCTATTGTTGAAGTTGAAAATGCATACAAAAAACTTGAGATGTGGATAGAAGGCGGAAAAAAAGGAGATTTTCACGAAATCCGCATACAAGCATTACAGGAAGTTGCTCCTTCCATATTTTTCTCTCTCCTGGTTATTGCTGTTGCTTTTATGCCTGTTTTTACTCTTGTCGACCAGGAAGGCCGACTTTTCAGGCCATTAGCATTTAGTAAGAATTTAGCAATGGCTTTTGCAGCTGTCTTAGCGGTTACATTAGACCCTGCCATACGGCTTCTTTTCGTAAAAATGGATTATTCACATTTCAAACCAAGATGGCTATCTTCACTATATAATACGATTACTGTAGGGAAATATTATAAAGAAGAGAACCACCCGATAAGTAAAATTCTTTTTAAGATATATGAGCCGGTATGTAACCTTGTGCTGAAATATAAAAAGACAGTAATTATTACCGCAATTATTTTAATTATCTCAACGATACCTGTTTATTTTAAATTAGGTTCGGAGTTTATGCCGCCCTTAAATGAGGGTTCTATTTTATACATGCCGACAACTCTTCCCGGTATTTCCGTAACAGAAGCCCAAAAATTACTTCAGACTATGGACCAAGTACTAAAAAGCGTTCCGGAAGTAGAAAGAGTGTTTGGAAAAGCAGGCAGGGCTGATACATCCACTGACCCGGCACCGTTTTCAATGATGGAGACTACAGTTATACTGAAACCGGAAAAAGAGTGGCGTGAAGTTAAAAGGTGGTACTCATGGATGCCGGAAATTTTTAAGGAACCATTCAGACTTGTCTGGCGGGATAGAATTACATGGGAAGATATAATAAATGAGATGGACTCAAAAATGCAATTCCCCGGTGTCTCAAATGCATGGACAATGCCGATTAAGGCGAGAATTGATATGTTGACTACGGGTGTTAGAACTCCGGTTGGAATAAAAATCTCCGGTGGTGACTTAAAGGAAATAGAAAAAATCGGGACTAACATAGAAGTGATTTTAAAAGATACTAAAGGAACAAGAAGTATTTATGCTGAAAGGGTTGCAGGCGGTTATTTTGTAGACTTTGATTTAAAAAGAGAACAACTTGCACGGTATGGACTGAGTATAAAAGAAGCAGAGATGGTTATTATGTCTGCAATCGGCGGGGAACCTATTACAACAACAATTGAAGGTCGTGAAAGATATACAATAAATGTCAGGTATGCCCGTGAATTAAGAGATACTTTACCAAAACTGAGAAGGGTGCTGGTCCCGACAATGTCAGGCGCACAAATTCCGTTGGGTGAGCTTGCGGACATTCATCTTTCATTAGGACCTTCAATGATAAGAAATGAAAATGGACTTCTTACCGGCTATGTTTATGTTGATGTGGCTGGAAGAGATGTAGGGAGTTATGTTAGTGAAGCAAAAAAAATTGTTAAAGAAAAATTGACACTGCCAACCGGTTATTCGCTTTTATGGAGCGGACAATATGAAAATATGATGAGAGTAAGAGAACGGCTTAAAGTAATCATTCCGGTAACAATTTTCATAATTTTTCTTTTACTATACATGAATACAAAATCAGTAGTGAAAACTTTGACGGTTCTTCTTGCAGTTCCTTTCTCTTTGGTCGGAGCAGTATGGTTTATGTATTTACTTGGTTATAACGTTTCTATAGGTGTCTGGGTCGGAATGATTGCTTTGATGGGGCTTGACGCTGAAACAGGTGTGTTTATGCTTTTGTTCCTTGATTTGTCTTACAGTGATGCAGTTAAAAAGGGCAAAATGAAAACACTATCTGATTTAAAAGAAGCAATTATACATGGGGCGGTGAAAAGGATAAGACCTAAAATGATGACTGTTAGCGCGATATTTATAGGATTGATCCCGATAATGTGGTCAGCGGGAACCGGCGCTGACCTGATGAAAAGAATAGCGGCACCTATGGTAGGCGGCACTTTTACGAGTTTCATTATGGAACTTTTAATATACCCTGTAATTTATGAAATCTGGAAATGGAATTTCGAAATGAAAAAAGGCACAGTTGATATTTCAAAACTTACAACTTAATAATTCAAATAATAATAAACTATACTTCACTGACAGGGAACAGTATCATAACAGTAGTTGCCGACTTTGGTCGGCAAACCCCAAGCAGTTTACATGTTTGGGGTAAATATCTGCTAAAGGAGAAAAAATGAAGAAATTTGGTATTATCGTTATTATTTTGTTGAGTTGTTTTTTAACCAGTAATCGTGTGATTGCAGAGATGCATCATCACGAAGGAAGTGGAGAACAAAAAAATAAACAGGAGAAAAAATCAGCAAAGAAATCACCAGAAAAGAATGTAGGTGTTTGTCCGGTAATGCCGAATGAAAAAGCATCTGAGAAAAATTCATACATTTATAAGAATAAGACATATTATTTTTGTTGCCCGGACTGCTTGGGGAAATTTAAAAGTGACCCGGAAAAATACATTTCGAAAATTAAAGATATTAATTTAGAGGCATATCAATATGGTTTTTCACCGGACATAATTGTTGTCAAAAAGGGTGACATAGTAAAACTTACAGTTACATCCCGGGATGTTCCTCATGGAGTTTGTATAAAAAATTATGGAATCAAGGTAGTTGTAAAAAAAGGCGAATACAAAAAAATAGAGTTTTTTGCCGATAAAAGCGGAAAATTTGATATTATATGCTCAGTATATTGTGGTGAAGGACATTCTAAGATGAAGAGTAAACTGATTGTAGAAGAATAAGAGGGGAGGTAAAATATGGTTAAATATTATGTGTTTATTCTTTTTATTTTTGTTTTTTCTGCTTGTGCTAAAAAACCATCAGAAGAAATGGCTAAGTGTGCATCAGATGGAATGGAGATGAAAGCATCAGCAATGGTAAAGATGGATTATGATGGTAAAACATTATATTTTTGTAATGATGATGAGATGAAGAAATTTATGTCCGAACATCATAAAGTAGCTTCTTGAAAATTATTAATTATATTGTAATTAATAGAATAATATTTAGACTGATATGCCAATATGTTTATCAGGATATCAATCGCCGACCATAGTCTAATGTGTGGTATAACTTAAATAATGTTTAGTTAAAATAACAGGTGTTAATGGTTTTAGTTAGCATGTGTAGTTATCTTTACAAGAAAAATATTTTAAAATCTGTTATTATAAAAACAGATAAAGCAGGAGGGATGAAATTATGCGTAAAATCAATGTTTTTATAGGTACAGTATTATTAGGTTATTTGCTAAGCAGTTCTCCTATTTTTGCTATGTCGTGTCATGAAGGTGGAGAGGATGAACACAGCCAACATACAGATGGAAAAATATTAGAGAAAAAAGAATCAACGAAACCAATTGAAACTAAAGAACGATTTTATTCATCGATTTACGTATGTCCGATGCATCCGGAAGTCCAAAGTGAAAAATCCGGAAAATGTCCGAAATGCGGTATGAACCTTGAGAAGAAACAATTGTTGTTGACGTATGCTTGTCCGGAAAAAGATTGTGATTATCAAAAAGCAAAACCGGGTAAATGTCCTCACCATGATAAAGAACTTATCAAAACTGAAGTTAAGTATCATTGTCCAAAGTGTGGTGAACAGGTCAATCCCGAAGATTTGAAACTAAAACCTGTGAAATAGTTGTAATAAAAAACGCTAATACATACTAAAGTAACGCGAATTATTCACGAATATTTGTGTTAGATTTGCGATAATTTGTAGGGTGTTAAAAATGGTAAAAGATTTAGTGTGCGGAATGGAAGTAGATGAACAAAAAGCAATAAAATTAGAAGAATACGGTAAAACCTATTTTTTCTGTAGTGAGTATTGCAAAAATAAATTTATTGAAAATGAAAAAAAATTCGACCAACCTGCTGACCTGGATCCAAACCGGCAAAATACTATTTACACCTGTCCTATGCATCCCGAGATCAAACAGAACAAACCAGGGAATTGCCCAAAATGCGGAATGTCCCTTGAGTTGAGAGATATTATTGACTCAGAAAACAATAATGAGGAACGTTCTTTATCCATAAAATTCTGGCTTGGATTATTTTTGACAGTCCCTGTTTTTATTTTGGCATTAGGAGACATGTTCCCCGGTTTTAATTTTTCGGCACTGTTATCTTCTTCTATTTCGCGATGGGCTCAGTTAATAATATCAACACCTGTTATTTTTTGGGCAGGTGGAATGTTTTTCACAAGGGCGTGGTATTCTATTTTAAATAAAAGCCCAAACATGTTCACTCTTATAGCAATGGGGGTAGGTACTGCATATGGATTTAGTGCTATAGCAGTTGTGTTTCCCGGCATATTTCCGGAATCACTCAAAGACAAAGGAGCGATAAGTCTTTATTTTGAAGCAGCATAGGTAATCACTGTATTAGTGATTTTAGGCCAATTATTAGAAGCAAAAGCCCGAAGAAGAACAGGTTATGCTATTAAATCATTGCTTGGTCTTGCTGCTAAGGATGCTCATCGTATTATAAATGGCAAAGAAGAGAGTGTTGTTATAGATAAGATTCAAAAAGGCGATATCTTGCGTGTAAAACCTGGTGAAAAAATACCAATCGATGGTGTTATTGTTGATGGCAAAAGCACTGTTGATGAATCAATGATTTCAGGAGAACCCATACCGGTAGTTAAGAACGTTGGCGATCGTGTTATTGGTGCTACTGTTAATCAAACAGGCAGTTTTACCATGCGAACTGAGAGGGTGGGTTCCGAAACGTTGCTTTCACAGATTGTTCATATGGTGGCTGAAGCTCAACGTAGTCGCGCTCCTGTACAAAAACTTGCAGATCAGGTTTCCGGTTATTTTGTTCCTGCGGTTGTTGTATGCGCTGTTGGCGCTTTTATTGCCTGGTATATTTGGGGACCAGAGCCTTCTTTGGCATATGCATTAGTAAGTGCAATTTCTGTTTTAATTATAGCATGTCCGTGTGCGCTTGGACTGGCTACGCCAATGTCAGTGATGGTTGGTGTTGGAAAGGGGGCACAAGTTGGTATTTTGATTAAGAATGCCGAAGCAATAGAAAAAACAGGAAAAATTACGCATATTCTTGTTGATAAGACAGGGACTTTGACAGCAGGGAAACCGCAAGTAACGTCCTGTATAAGTGCAAATTATGGAGAAGAAAAATCATTAATAAATATATCGGCTTCACTTGAACAGAGTAGTGAGCATCCATTAGCCAAAGCTATTATTGATTATGCTAAAGAAAAAAATGTGAATTTTAAACCTGTTAGTGATTTTCAGTCAGTAACAGGAGGCGGTATTAAGGGAACATATAATGGAAAAGCATCATTACTTGGGAATCAGAAGTTTATAGAAAGTTTTGATATTAGACCTTCAGATGAGTTGCTAAGCAAGGCTTCCGTGCTTTATCAAAAAGCTCAGACTGTTGTTTGGGTGGCAGTTGAAAAAAAGGTAATAGGTATTCTTGGCATCTCTGACCCTATAAAAGAAACTACGCAGAGTGCTATATCTGAATTGCACAATATGGGGTTGAAAATTATTATGCTTACAGGTGATAATCATAAAACTGCTGAAGCAATTGCCAAAGAATTAGATATTGATGATATAAGGGCTGAATTGAAGCCCAAAGATAAACAAGAAATTGTTAAAAAGTTTAAAGAAGAAGGCACTATTGTTATGGTAGCAGGTGACGGTATAAATGATGCACCTGCATTAGCGGAAGCAGAAGTTGGCATTGCTATGGGTACAGGAACCGATGTAGCTATTGAAAGTGCAGGCATAACATTAGTTAAAGGCGATCTAAGAGGAATAGTAAAAGCAATTCGTTTAAGCAAGGCAGTAATGAAGAATATTAGGCAAAATCTTTTTTTTGCTTTTGTTTATAATACACTCGGGATACCTATTGCTGCAGGAATTTTATATCCTTTTTTTGGGTTACTTCTTAACCCCATGATTGCAGGACTCGCTATGAGTTTTAGTTCGGTATCCGTAATTAGTAATGCACTTAGACTGCGAAGATTGAAGATGTAATTTATTTAATTAAAGATAAGAATTGGAGATGAGTAATAAGGGATTTAAAATATAAAAGTTCAATTCAGAATAGTTGTTGTTCTAAGGGAAATAAGTATAAGTATGAATATCGTGGTAAAACAATGAAAAAATAAATAATAACCCCGACATTCAATCAGGATGAATGAATGATTTAGTGGAGAAAATAAAATGAAAGAAAAATATATTGGTCTCCTTGTTGCACTAATTACAGTGCCGATAACAGTTGGAATTGCTTTTTTGCTTCCAAAACAAAATGTATTGAATTTCTTTACAATACTGCTTATGGGTATTGCCGGAGCTTATTTTGGATTTGCTTTTTCTGGTTCCACAAGCAAAAAAGACGTTTTTATTGAAGTGTCTAATGTTGTTATGTATATCGCGTTGCTACTTCTCAGTATAATAGTAACGCCATATTTTCTTATCGCAGGTTATTTCTGGCATGGCATATGGGATGCTATTCACCATGAGAAATTAAGAATAGTTAAAACCAAGGTACCTGAATGGTATATTGTCAGTTGCACATTCTATGATTGGGCTGTTGGGATTTTCCTGATATGGTGGCTTTCAGTATAATCAAGGTACAACTTGTGGGTGGGGATGATGTTTCGGAGCTTCTCACTTTGCCGCTGCTGTGAAATTGGAGAACGGGAATATAGCACACAGTTTTATGGCTCTCTGCGACTTGTTCGGATGGTAGAAAAAGGAGGTTTAGAAAATGAAGAAATATAGTATTGTTTTTATTGTGTTATTAGGTTATCTTTTAGTCAGTAACATTATAATGGCAGAGATACATCAGCACGATGGAAGTGTAGAACAACATAAACATGAGAAAAAATCAGCAAAGAAATCACCAGAAAAGAATGTAGGTGTTTGTCCGGTAATGCCGAATGAAAAGGCATCTGAGAAAAATTCATACATTTATAAAAATAAGACATATTATTTTTGTTGCCCAGACTGCTTGGGAAAATTTAAAAGTGACCCGGAAAAATACATTTCCAAAATTAAAGATATCAGTTTAGAGGCGTATCAATATGGTTTTTCACCGGACCCAATTGTTGTCAAAAAGGGTGACATAGTAAAACTCACAGTTACTTCTCGGGATGTTCCTCACGGAGTTTATATAAAAAATTATGGAATCAAGGTAGATGTAAAAAAAGGCGAATACAAAAAAATAGAGTTCTTTGCCGATAAAAGCGGAAAATTTGATATTTTATGTTCGGTATATTGTGGCATGGGACATTCTAAAATGAAAGGAAAGTTGATTGTAGAAGAATAAAAATCCGTAAATAAGGAGTTTTAGAAAAAATGAAAATATTTAATATGTTTATAGTAACAATGCTATTGGGTTATTTGCTTGGTAGTTCTCCGGTATTTGCTATGGCATGTCACGGCAGTGACGGTGACGAACACAGTGAACATAAAGATGGAAAAAAGCCAGAGAAAGAAGAATCAGAAAGAAAGATTGAAGCAAAAGAATCTTTCTATTCCAGTGTTTATGTCTGTCCTATGCATCCGGAAGTGCAGAGTGAAAAATCTGGAAAATGTCCTAAATGCGGTATGAATCTTGAAATGAAACAGGTGTTATTGACGTATGCTTGTCCAGAAAAAGATTGCGATTATCAAAAAGCAAAACCTGGTAAATGTCCACACCATGACAAAGAACTTATCAAAACTGAAGTTAAATATCATTGTCCAAAGTGTGGGGAACAGGTTAATCCCGAAGAGCTAAAATTGAAACCTGTTAAATCCTAAATTAGAGAATAAATTCTATTATAACATTCCTGAAAAAGTCTAAATCCCCTTGATTTTTGTGTTTTCCTGTGTATAATAACTTAATCGTGAAAATTTTAATAGTAAGGTTAAGTTCCATTGGTGATATCATCCTATCTACACCTTTAATTAGATGTCTGCGGAATAAGTTTCCTGATGCTCAAATTGATTTTATCCTTAAAAAAGAATATTCTGAATTGCTTTCCCGAAACCCGTACATTTCAAATCTGATCTTATATGATGGAAGGGTATTTGAGTTTTCTAAAAGGTTAAAATCGGAAAAATATGATGTTATCATTGATATACACCGGAATTTCAGAAGTTTTTTACTATTGCTCTTTGCCGGCACTAAAGTCTTAAAATATAAGAATTTTGCATTAAAGCGATTCTTTTTAGTAGAATTTGGAATAAATCTTTACAAGGAGAATATACCGGTTTCAAGAAGATATTTAGATACTGTCCGGCCGCTTGGTGTTTTGGATGATAATAAAGGATTAGATTTTTTTATTGACGAAAAAGTGAATAACAAGACTAATATATCAGGGAATTGTATAGGATTTTGTCCGGTTTCTGTCTGGAAGACAAAAAGATGGTCTGAAGAATATTTTGTTAAGCTTGCCGGAAAAATATTAGAAACTTACAATCATGAAATAATGTTATTCGGCGGTAAAAATGATTTTCAATATTGTGAAAATATAAAAAATAAAATCGGAAATAAGGCAAAAAATCTTTGCGGGCTTTCTTTTCAGGAATCAGCCTTGTTACTTAGAAAATGTAAATATTTATTTACAAATGATACAGGACTTATGCATGTAGCTGAAGCGCTAAAAGTTCCGGTCGCTGCTTTTTTTGGACCAACTGTTAAAGAATTCGGGTTTTATCCCGATATTAAAACATCTTATGTTTTTTCAAAAAATCTTTCTTGTAAACCATGTTCAACAAAGGGTTCAAATATATGTTCTGTCGCTGATTTTAAATGCATGAAAAACATTTCTGTCGAGGAGGTTTTTTTACACTGTGCTGCTAGTTTATAATATACTGGTTGGTTTTAGCTTTGTTTTTATTATTCCATTTTTTTTATGGAAATATAAGCTTGGCCTTTTTAATAAGGTATCGGTCGGGAGCCTGCAGCGGCTTGGGTTTTATGATATAGAAAAAGGTAAATATATATTACTCCACGCTTCTTCTGTCGGGGAATTAAGAACAGTTACAATGTTTATTGTAAAATTGAAACAGATGTTTCCTGAAAAGAAAATTTTAGTATTAACAATGACACCATATGGATATAAATATATTTTTGAAAAAAATATTGCCGATAATGTCATATTTGCGCCTATCGATATCCCGTTCTGTGTGGAAAAACTATTCTTCAATGTAATACCTGAAATGCTTATACTTGTCGAAAGCGAGCTGTGGCCCAATTTAATATTTTCAGCGAAAAGAAAAGGTGCAAAGATTATTTTAATAAATGGGAGAATGTCTGATAAGAGTTTTAAAAGATATCTATTTATAAGAGAATTTATGCGTGAGATTTTAAAAAAAATTGATTTTATTTGTGCCAGAGAAGAATCGGATAAGAAGAAGTTTATCACCTTGGGATATAATTCTGTAAATGTAGTTAAAACCGGTAACATGAAATATGATATAAAGTCCGAAGTTCGAAGTCCGAAGTCCGAAGTCAAAAAAAAGGATTTTGGGTTTGTGGAGGATGACTTAATTTTTGTCGCCGGGAGCACCAGGGAGAAAGAAGAAGAAATAGTAATAAACGTTTATAAAAGACTTATTTCGGATTTTAAAAATCTTAAATTAATAATTGCACCTCGTTACCCGGAAAGATGCAATGAAATAGAAAAGCTTCTTCAAAAAGAAAATCTAATATTTACACGCCGTTCCCAACTTCCCACTGCCAACTTCCCACTTCCTGCTTTCAACTGTCTTTTACTTGACACCATGGGTGAGCTTACGGATGTTTATTCTATCGGAACGGTTATTTTTGTCGGTGGTAGTCTTTTCGATGGTGCTGGCGGGCATAATATGCTTGAACCGGCAGAACTTGGCAAAACAGTTATATTTGGAAAATATGTTAAGAATTTTAAAGAATCTGCAAAATCTTTAATTTCAGGTAATGCAGTTTTTCAAATAAATGATGATAATGAATTATTTGACAGTGTTTTTAAGCTGTTGAATGATCGTAATATGAGGACTGAAATGGGAAAACGGGCAAGGGAAATTGTCATAAGCCAGCGTGGGGCGACCGATAGAAATCTAAAGGTAGTTTCGGAGTTATTAAAAAATGCTTAAATTATCAACAGCAATCGGAAGTATGCCGTATAGTAACGAGAAAATAGCAACTAAGATTATGTCAGAAAACCTTGGTATTCCCGTATGGCCGCAGCTACCAAAAAGAAATTTCAAGGAAAATATGTATGTTCAGTATTCCGAAGGTTTTCCTTGTCTGGTGGTTGATGAAAAAAACCAAAAAATATATTTTAATATAAAAGACAACACCTTGCCGGGTTTAGAAAAGTTTTATGAGAAAATTATTGCTGACGATTTGGAATATTTTAAGATATCTTCAGAGTATGCAGCAGGATTATATGAATTTATTTCCCTACTTTCTACTTCCCACTTCCCACTTCCTGCCGTTAAGGGTCAAATAACCGGTCCCATTACATTTGGTCTGAAAGTTACCGACCAGGATAACCGTTCAATATTTTACAATGAACAGTTCAGCGATGTAGTAGTGAAAGCACTGACAATGAAAGCACGGTGGCAGATAAGAAAGCTTAGAACTTCCGCCACACAGATTGGCGGACAGGTAGACTCAGCACTCAGCGTTATTATGTTTATAGATGAACCGTATCTATCGTCATTTGGCAGTGCCTTTACCCAGGTGTCCCGCGAAGATGTCATAAAATATCTTAGTGAGGTAAGCGACGGGATACATTCAGAGAATGCGTTATCTGGTGTTCATTGCTGCGGTAATACCGATTGGTCTATTTTGATGGATACTAATATTGACATAATATCTTTTGATGCCTATAGTTGTTTCGACGGTTTAACGCTTTATCCGGATAAATTGAATATGTTTTTGCAAAGAGGTGGTATTTTAGCGTGGGGGATAGTGCCAAGTTCAGATGCAATAAATACCGAAACGATAAGTTCAGTAACTTCAAATTTTACAAATAAAATGGAATATCTTGTTAAAAAAGGAATTAATGAAAAAGCAGTCAGGAGCCAGTATCTTATTACGCCCTCATGCGGGGTAGGTTCCCTTCCTGAAGAACTAGCAAAAAAAATTATTATTTTTACAAAAAACCTGGCGGAAAATATAATTAAACTATGATAATAGCAGTTGCAGGAAAAGGCGGGGTTGGAAAGTCAACCGTTTCATCTTTAATTGTTAAGCATCTAATAGAGAGGGGGAAAAAACCTGTTCTTGCTGTTGATGCTGACCCTAATGCAAATCTGGGATATTATTTAGGCGTTGATTATAAAATGACTGTTTCAGATTTAAGGGAAGAAGAATTTAAAAAAAACCCTTCAGGAATTTCTAAAATTGAATGGCTTGATATGAAAATGCAGGAGTGTATTACTGAAACGGACAAGGGGTTTGATTTGCTCGTTATGGGAAGACCTGAAGGACCGGGGTGTTATTGTGCGGTAAATAATATCTTGAGAACTTTCTTGAAAAAGCTAAATAAACAATATCCGTTTATTATCGTAGATAATGAAGCGGGAATGGAACATCTTTCACGGCTGACTAATGATGAAGTAGATACGTTGTTTATAGTTACAGAACCCACTAATATAAGTTTTCTTGCAGCCAAAAATGTTAAAAAAACAGCCGAAAGCCTGCCTATAAAAATCCACAAGAAGTATTTAATTGTTAATAAATTTAAAGACAAAAATACTAATAAGGTTGATGGTTTAGAAACAATAGGGAATATAAATTATAACGAAGATTTTTTTAATGATTTTGAAAATAAAAAGAATATTTTTGATATTGATAATGCCGAAATCAAAAATGATATAGAGAGTATTTTATTAAAATCAAATATTTTATGAAGAATGTTACTATCTTTGGACTTTTATTAGTTCTTGTTCTGGCCGGCTGGTGGGCGAACAGAAATTTTAATTATCCGTATCCTGCACCTTTGAATATAGTCACTGAGAAGACACAATCGCTTGATTTTGCGGGGTTGCTGTTTGGTATGAGGAGATTATTTGCCGATGTGGTTTGGATTCAGACACTTCAATATTATGGCGGTAGCGGTTGGCAAGACAAGGTTAGTGAAGAAGATTATAGTAAATATGAAAAAGACACTAAAAAAAAAGGTGAATATGGAAGATACAGATATTTTTTGGATATGTGCCGGCGTTGTGTCAGGATAGACCCATATTTTAAGTATGTATACGGTTTTGGCGGCGCTTCACTTGCATGGAATCTTACCCGTTATGATGAAGCACTGGAACTTCTAAATGAGGGTATTGAACATAATCCGCAATATTATCCTTATCATTTATATGCAGCTGCCATTGTTTTTTCAAAAGAAGGTAAATTTGAAAATGTTATTAAGAACCTCGAAATAGCTGCGAAATATCCGGATTGTCCGTTTGAAATTAAGTTGATATTGGGTAATATTTATAATAAATATGGGAGATATGATGACGCTGTAGATATTTGGCTTGATATATATTTTACAGAAAGAAATGCAGGTAGAAAGGAAAAAGCGAAAGAAAACCTGATTGAAATTATAACAGAGAAAAAAATATCTCAAAAGTCTTTTGAAAAAATAAAAGAAAAAATAGGAAATATAGAAACACAGTAATGGTGGGACTGTAATTGTCTTTGTCGTCATCCTGAACCGAAGGTGAAGGTTCTTGTTTTTACTGTATCTGTTTAATCGTAAAGGCAGATCATTGGTCTATATTCTCAAATTAGGTTGGCGATTAGGTATCCATAAAAGTTTCAGATTTGATATCTTAAGGCATTTCCTTGGTTTTCCAACGGCAAAACAGTAAAATCACAATGTCACTTAATTGCAATTAATCTTGCATTTTAAATTCGCTCTGATTATTCCATATATAAGCAGAAATCAAAATAATAAATATATGAAAAAAATATTTACATTTATTAAAAATAATATTTATAAACTATTATTACTATTGCTTATAGAAATAACTTTTTTTATTTTAATTTTTATTATTCCTCAAGTTAGAGAAATATTTAATGATTTTGGGGTGGTGTTACTTCCTAAGCCAATCAGGATAATATTTTTTCTGTCTAGAATCTGGTTTATAGTTTTATTATCGATAATTGCAATTTATTGTTATATAGTTATAGGGAAAAACACTAAAATCGTTAAACTGTTGAATATTTTTCTATTGATTGTAATAATATTATTAACTATTGGAATGTTTATGGTTATGCTTATGCCGGCGATTGGAATGTCAGTTTACAAATAAAGTAACTTATAAAATAAGGACATTTCTGGTGTTGTAAGTATGATTTCTTCAGTTTTAAACAGAAGTTTACATTAAAAACTCAAAATGATTTTGCCACACTTTCTCTTCTAAAGCATAATATCTTAATATTCTAACTTCGCAGTTTATTTAGAATTTACCGGCAGGTTCTTTTACGAAAAGTGTTTTTGTGAAAATTAATTCTTACCCAGTACTCTAATCTTTAAGGGCTCACCTCAAGAAAAAAAATTATGAAAATAAATAAACTTATTGACAAGAATCTAAACTAATACTATAATAGTCTTAGATAAGGGATAATATGAAGTTTTTTAAGAAAAATACTGACTATGCGGTAAGGGCTGTTATGAATCTCGCCCAAAATAGAGACAGGTTTGTGTCTTCAAATGAAATTTCAAAGGAAGAAAATGTTCCGCTTTATTTTATGAGGGGTATTTTACAAACTTTGACAAAAAAAGGCCTTATTCTTTCCAAAGAGGGAATAAGTGGCGGGGTTAAACTACAAACTGATGTAAAGGACATTCGTATTTCAGACCTTATTAAGATGTTTCAAGGCAAAATTGAACTTTCTGAATGCATGTTTAAGAATAACATATGTCCTAATCGTTCAATTTGCGTCATAAGAAAGAGAATAAAAGATGTGGAAAATAAAGTTTTAGCAGAATTCAATAATATCACAATTGATAAATTGCTTAAGGATGTGTTGTTAAAAAATAGACAAGAAGGCATTGAATAAAATATTTAATTATTTCATTACACATTCTTTATGTTTTTAAGGGGGGAGGTGATAAAATATGGAGATAGTAAATTTTATTAACACTTGTGTTGAGAAAGGTTATGACTGGTCTGAAGGGGAACATGAAGGAAAACCCGGGTATTTTGTCGGATGCCAATGGCTGGATACTGTTGCACATTTCACTCAGAAAGCAATAGAGAGTAATGAATGGGCAATGCTTGATAAGCAAGTTACTCAAGGTAAGAATGTTGAACATATTACCAGGATAGTCGGGTATTTTTCAAGAATAGAAAACTGGAATAAAAGTAAACTCGGCGAATTAAGGGATAGACATAACGGCGATTATAGAATAGAAAAGTAGTATTATAATATTGTTGAAAAACCTTTTATGTCGTGTCGTTGCGAGAGCCGATTCGTCGGCTCGTGGCAATCCCGGTTTTGGCTGGCTCATTTTATGAGATTGCCCCATGAATGGGATCTTCGACTTCGCTGTCACCTGCCTACCGTCAGGCAGGCTCGCAATGACCTGCTAAAAGGGATCCCATTATAAATTAGAGTAAAGATTATGGCCATAAGAAAAATTATTTGTATAGATGAAAAGAGGTGTAACGGGTGTGGACTATGTGTTACCGGTTGTCCTGAGGGCGCAATACAAATTGTTGATGGTAAAGCAAAGTTGGTTGGCGACTTATTGTGTGACGGTTTAGGTGCTTGTATTGGTAATTGTCCCCAAGAAGCCATTACTATAGAAGAGCGGGAAACGGAAAATTATAACGAGAAGAAGGTTATGGAAAATATAATCAAAGGAGGCGATAATCTTATAAAAGCACATTTAAAACATCTTAAGGAACATTCGCAAATTAAGTATTTAGCTGAAGCAGAAAATATCCTTAAAGAAAAAAACATTAAAATACCGGATATAAATAGTGATAATATGGATAAACCAGAGTGCAGTTGTCCCGGTTCAAAATCAGTGGATTTTAGAAAAGATACAAACATAAAGAAAACCGGAAAGAACAATAAAAATATTTCTTTAGATTCTGAACTAAAAAACTGGCCAGTACAGCTTCAACTGTTGAATCCAAATGCACCTTATCTTAAAAATGCCAATCTTTTAATAACTGCAGATTGTGTGCCTTTTTCATATGCCAATTTTCACAGCAAGTTTCTTAAAGACAAAGTGTTAATAATATTTTGTCCGAAGCTAGATAAAACATTACAGGAATATATAGAAAAACTTACAGAGATTTTTAAGATTAACAACATTAAATCAATTACAATAGTGCATATGGAAGTTCCGTGTTGTTTTGGTATCAGCCGGATTATAGAAGAAGCGTTGGGAAATTCCGGTAAGAAAATAGCTGTAAAAGAATACGTCGTTTCTATCAAAGGACAAATAATAAAAAAATAAGGGAGATATTTGCTTATGAATATGTTTTGCAGACAATGCGAACAAACCGCCGGTGGTAAGGGTTGTACTATTCAAGGGGTTTGCGGTAAAACATCGGACACTGCAATTCTTCAGGACCTTTTGCTACATAGTTTAAAAGGTATTGGAGTGTATGGAAAAATGGCAGATGAGTTGAAAGCAGAAGATGCGGAAGTTGACAAATTTATTGTTGAGGGATTGTTTACAACTGTAACAAACGTGAATTTCAATCCGGAACAGTTGCAAAAAATTATACTTAAATCATATGATATTAAAGAAAAAATAAAAAAATTATTTTTAGGTGCTTATAAGAAAAAATATAAAAAGACTTTCAGCGGTAGGTTACCGGAAGCAGCTGAATGGTCGCCGGAAAATTCTATTAATGGGCTGGTTGAACAAGGGAAAAAAGTAGGAGTCTTATCTAATCCTGGTTTAAATGAAGATATAAGGAGTTTAAGAGAGATTCTCCTATATGGTTTAAAGGGAATGGCTGCATATGCCGACCATGCGATTATTTTGGGAAGCAGCAATAAAGCTATCAATATCTTTTTTCATAAGGGATTAGCGGCGTTGGTAGACGATTCTCTGTCAAGTAATGATTTAATCGAGCTGATTATGGAGTTTGGAAAAGTCAATCTTTCTTGTCTTGAGATGTTGGATAAGGCACATACCGAATATTTTGGTAATCCAATTCCGACAGAAGTGTTTTTGGGAATGAAAAAAGGTCCCGCGATTGTTGTTTCAGGACATGACTTACCGGATTTAGAAGAGTTGCTGAAACAGACCGAAAACAAAGGAGTAAATATTTATACACACGGTGAAATGCTTCCTGCACACGGCTATCCGGTTCTTAAAAAATATAAACATCTTATAGGACACTTCGGTAATGCGTGGCAAAACCAGCAAAAAGAATTTGATGAGTTTCCTGTAGCAATTTTAATGACTACTAATTGTATCCAAAAGCCAAAAAGTTCTTATAATGATAGAATTTTCTCAACTGGTTTAGTGTCTTATTCCGGAGTCAAGCATATCTATTCAATAAATGGCAAAAAGGATTTTAGTGAAGTAATTAAAAAAGCATTACAACTTGGTGGTTTTAATCAGGATAAAGATAATAATAGAATAGTTGTAGGTTTTGCCCATAATGCAGTGTTATCCGTTGCTGATAAAATCATATATGCAATTAAAAATAAAACTATCAGACACTTTTTTCTTATCGGTGGTTGTGACGGTGCAAAACCGGGGAGAAACTATTATACGGAATTTGCTCAAAAAGTTCCAAAAGATTGTGTTATTATTACTCTCGCCTGTGGGAAATTCAGGTTTAATAAGTTAGAGTTTGGCGATATAGGTGGAATTCCCAGATTATTAGATTGCGGTCAATGTAACGATTCATATTCTGCAATAAAAATTGCTTCAGTATTAGCTGAACATTTTAAATGCAGTGTAAATGATTTGCCTCTTTCATTTATACTTTCATGGTACGAACAAAAAGCAGTATGTATATTACTAACTCTTCTGTCTTTGGGTATAAAAAATATAAAACTAGGTCCTTCGCTACCTGCTTTCATTTCTCCGAATGTATTAAAAATATTGGTTGAAAAATTTAACATCCAGCCAATTTCAACCGTTGATGAGGATTTGGAAAAAATATTGAATAGTGAAAACTAAATCTAATCTAAATTATTTAAGTTTTTTACAATCTATTTAAAAAATTGTTAAATATGACATGTGTGAGTACTCTACAGGGATTATGAAAAGAAAATAAAATATAGTATGAAACAAATATATTTCAATCTTCTTAAAAAATGGTGTGATTCGTTGGTTGAGCTCCAGATTAATGATGTGAAATCACCTGATAAACACGGCGGGATTATGTGCCCTGCCTGTTCAATGATTCATGGAAGGTGCGGTGACGCTGTATACCCGCTCATGTATATGGCGGATGTAACTGGTAAAAAGAAATATCTTGATTCAGCAATAAAACTTCAGGCGTGGTCAGATAATGCGAATCAGCCTGATGGAAGCTGGATAAATGACCCGGGGTTAAGTAACTGGAAAGGCATTACAGTGTTCGGTGCAATTGCTCTCGGTGAAGCACTCAGGTATCATGGAAAAATTCTTCCAGGGGATATTCATAAAAGATGGAAAGAACGTCTATATCGTGCCTGCAATTTTCTATATGAATTTATAAATTGGGAAATGTCAAATATCAACTATCCTATTACTTATTCTGCGACTATGGCAATTGCATCGGAAATTTATGGTGAACCAAGATTTAAGAAAAAGGCAAAGGAATTTGCTAACGAAGCGTTAAGATATATATCAAAAGAGAATAATCTTATTTTTGGAGAAGGCAGTCCTCATTTTGATTATAGTCCGAAAGGATGCAGCCCTGTGGATTTAGGCTATAATGTTGAAGAATCTCTGCCCGCACTGGTGATATACGGATTGATAATGAAAGATAAGAAAATTTTGGATGTTGTTGAAAAATCAATTAAATCACATCTGGAATTTATGCTTCCTGACGGGGCATGGGACAATAGTTGGGGAACAAGAATATATAAATGGACATATTGGGGAAGTCGTACTTCTGATGGATGCCAGCCGGCGTTTGCTTTACTCGCTAATCGTAATCCCATGTTTGCAGAAGCAGCATTAAGAAATCTAAATCTTTATGAAAAATGTACACATAAAGGAATTCTCTATGGCGGTCCTCACTGCTACCATCGCGGGTATAAACCGTGCATTCATCATACGTTCTGTCATGCTAAAGCACTGGCAACAGTTCTTGATTATACCAATGGGAAAATACAATATGGTAAAAAAAGAAAGTTATGTAGAGAAACTGCTTTTGGTATTAAAAAATATTCAGAGATTGATACATTGCTTGTAGCAATAGGAAAATGGAGGGGGACAATAACAGCATATGACTGGGTTAGTAATTCATATAGATCTGGACATCCAAGTGGCGGAGCATTATCTATGCTGTGGCATAAAGACGTTGGACCTATTGTAACAGCAAGTATGACAGAGTATAGGTTGGTTGAAACAACTAATATGCAAAAACATATAGATAATTTCACTATGGCTCTTACTCCAAGGATAGAATTAGAACAAGATGGTAATTATTTTAGGAATTTGAATGATTTTAGTGCTAAAGTTCAATACAAGCAAAAAAGGGACAAGATGGAAATTAGTGTGACCGGTAAATTGGTAGATAAAGACCAGTTTAATCCCAAAAAAAGTCCGATACAATATGGATTCAGCTATTTGTTTTTAAAAAATTATATTGAAATTATAATAGAAATAAATTCTAATTTTAATTACGACAAAATAAATTACATTTTTCCGGTAGTTTCATTAGGTAGTGAGAAGATAAAAAGAAATGGTAGCGGTTGTATTGAAATATTAAAACCTGAGGGATGTTTAAGAATTACTACAGATTCGCCGGCAGGATTTGAAAATTTCACTACTCAAAGAGTTTTTAATCTCGTTCCTGGTTTCGAAGCAATTCCTTTAGTAATAGATTTAATGAAAGTTAAAGAGAATAAATTAAAAATAAAAATAGAAGTTATTAACTAGATTATTTAATTTGGCGGTAAGTTTAAACCATTATCGCAACAGATTGGTAGAGAACAGAATTTTTAACAGCGTTTACTTTTCTATATTCCAGCCGTCAATCTTCAGAAAAGGTTCTGATGCGGACAATTCTTCGGTAGGAAAAGTTGCAGTAATTTCTTTTTTCTCTTTCGGCAGCAAACTAAAATAATTATCGTCCCAGTATATGGGAGTTACGGTATCTTCGTTTTTCCCTTTTGTTATTGTAAGATTAACAAAAAATGCAAGATGTTTTGTCGGATTTTCTAGTGATACTCTGAAAACAGTATCTGTATCGACTTTTTCAACTTTATAAGATGAGATTAATTTTATAACCGGTAATTCACTAAGCATTGAAAAATTTGGCGGGGATTGCGAAGAGAGACAATAAAAATTAGACGAAATTAATTTATTAGTGTCATCCTTTAATTCAAGATGGACAAAATATGTCCCGGTTAGGCTGTCCGGTCTTTTAATGGTAAGTGCTTTTATATTGCTGTTTTCTGGGACATCTATGGTGGTTGCAGCAGAATATTTTTCTTTCATATTGATATTATATGTTTTTGCAGTAACTTTAAGATTTTTAAAGTTTCGGTAGTATCCATTAATGATATATATAGTGTCGTCATCATACGAGTATTGTATATGCAGAGGTTCGCACGCTTTCCTGGCACCATAAAAAGCGCCGCCAGGTAACAGGAAATAATCAAACATTTGCCAGCAAACGGATGGCCACGCACTGTTATACATCCATGATATAATACCTGTAGATAAAAATTTATTTTTTCCCCACGATTCAAACAATGCACGGTTAGCATCATAGTTCATCAGCTGTGATTTTTTACAATAATCTTCTGCGCTTGTAGCTGCTCCATATTGTGTATCTATACCATGAGTATTTGCATTCAAATCCTTTTGATAATGTCCGCGTGTGCTGGAATGATAATACCATGCGTCATTAATAGGCCACAAGTTCTCTTTCGGGAACATCTTAATTATGCTTTCAATTTGAGGGATTACTGCACCGGGTCCTTCTTCAGTGGCGAATCCGAAAGCGCCACCGTCACGCTTATTTTTATAATAGTAACCCGGTATAACATAGTCGTAAGGTCCACGCATTTTTACACCTGTATTTCCGCTGATTTTTGTTGGTTTTTCCGAAGCAGACGATAAAAACGGTCTTGATTTATCAAAACTATTTAAAATATCTACATATATTTGTTCAACTTTAGGTATGGGGGGATTATCGCTTCCGTATAACCAGACAAGTATGCTTGGATGATTTCTTAAACGCAATATCTGTTCTTTCCATGAAGAAGCGGCAATATCCAACTGATGCTGGGTATCATATTTCAACCACTCCCACTGGCAGGTCCAGCCTGTTAAAACCATTATCCCGTATTTATCGCATAAATCATACATTTCATCCGTTCCCCATATTCCTTCTACGCGGATGGCGTTAAAATTAATTTGTTTGGTATATTTTACTTTTGCTTCATCAACTTTTGATGAATGCCTTAACAGCATATCGTCTGTCCAACCGCCGCCTCTAACCAGGATTTTCTTGCCATTAATTGTGAATCCTCTGTACCCTCGTTCATTAAAAAATGAAGAAACTTCCCTGATACCGAAATTGACATTTTGACTATCAGAAATAATCCCGTTTATTTTGAATTCCAAAGAAAGATTATATAGGTTTTGGGGACCTGTTAAGTTGGGCCACCACAATTTAGGATTTGTAATATTAAGTTGTAAATATTTTTTTGGCGAAAAAGTTATTATTTTCGTTTCATTTGGTTTCAGGGTTACTTCCTGTAAAAATGAGATATCTGCGATTTTTCCTTCTAAAATACCGGTAACAATATTTTCAGTTATATTAGTAACTTCGGCAGAAACAGTAATATGCGCTTTTTCAAGAGAAGATAAATCTAAATCAGTAACAACATAAGGATGTTTTAGCGTTACATGTCCGCTTTTTGTAATATAGACATCTTTCCAAAGTCCCATATTTCTATCCGGAGGTTTAGGGTTCCAGTCAACAAAATTTACTGAAAGATTGTTTTCTTGGGGAGGATATATCTTTATTGCCAGGCAGTTCGGTTTGTTATTAACAATGTAAGGGGTAACATTAAATTCAAACAGGGTATAAACCCCTTCAACCTTTTCCTTGCCTGCTATCAATTTACCGTTTATCCATACATCTGCCCGATATATGATACCGTCAAGATGCAAAAACATATTTTTATCTTTATAATCGCTAGGTAGTTCAAATGTTGTCCGGAACCACCACGGATATTTAAACTGGTCTTCAGGTATTGACCTTAAATTCACTCCAAAATACGGGTCAGAATAAACTTTATTTTCAACCAGTGCGGCAAGTACTGTAGATGGAACAGCGGTATTATACCAGCCGTCAGTCTTAAATTTAACAGAGGAAATTTTATCTCCGCCGGTTTTTAATTGTAAATCAGGATAGATTTTCCAATCGTCTTTAAGAAGCAATCGTTCGGAAATTACACCGGCAAATGCAACCGGGAATAGCAATATACTTGAGATAAAAATAATTACAATATATTTTTTCATAATGTATTCGTCAAATGACAGCATTATTATATTTTATTTTAAAAAAAAAGAAAGAGGTTTGTTATATTCCTATTGAAATGAGGTTTATTAAGTTATATAATGATAAACATGTTAAATAAAAATAGATTTGATTTGATAATTTTTGACCTTGACGGAACTCTTGTTGATACGCTTGATGATTTAACCTATTCGGTAAATAAAGTCTTAGAGGATTTCGGGATAGCAAAGGCGTCAAAGGAACAGGTGCAAAGTGCTATAGGAAGGGGAGCGGTTAATTTATTTTCCAAACTTACAAATAATACAATAGATATTAAAAAAGCAAAATTACAATTTACCAGACACTATAGTAAAAATCTGGTAAAAAAATCTAAATTATACCCTGGAATATTAAGTATCTTAAAAGAACTAAGAAAAAGAAATATAATTTTATATGTTGTTTCAAATAAAGCGCATATTTTTACCAGGAAATTATTGAAAGATATTAAAATAGGAAAGTATTTTAGCGGGATAATAGGGATTAACAGTGAAGAAAAAGAGCGGCTAAAACCATCGCCGTATTATATAAAAAAGATACTTTCAAAGGAAAAGATAAAGCCTGAAAATGCATTGATTATCGGTGACAGTAAAACAGATATACTTGCAGCAAAGAATTCAAAAGTATACTCCTGTGCAGCCCTTTACGGATACAGACCAACCGAAGAATTAAGAAAGCACAAGCCGGATTTTTACATTAAGAAACCGTTGGATATTTTGAAAATAATAAATTAAGGATACAATAAGCAATGATTATAGATTTTCATACTCATGCTTTCCCGGATAATATAGCTGCCGGTGCGCTGGAAAAAATAGCCTACAGTGCTAAAATAAAACCGTCCTTTGACGGAACAGTATCAGGGCTTCTGAAATCTATGGATGATTCCGGAATTGAAAAATCGGTTATATTAAACATTGCGACAAAACCGGAACAAGTTGAAAATATTATAAAATGGTGCGTCAAAATCAAAAGCAACAGGATTATTCCTTTTGCCAGTATTCATCCCGAAAACAAAGGATTTAAAGATTTATTAAAAAGAATAAAGGGTGAACAATTACTTGGGGTAAAACTTCATCCAATGTATCAGAATTTTTCTATAGATAGCGATAAGATGTTTTTTATCTACGAGGAAATTGCCAGGAATAATCTCATACTTATTTTGCATACTGGATTTGATATTGCTTTTGGCGAAGATAAAAGAGCGGCAATCGGGTTGCTTAAGAAAGTTATAAAAAGGTTTCCTGAGTTAAGAATTGTTGCATCGCATACCGGCGGCTGGCGAATGTGGGATGAAGTACTGAAAGAACTCACCGGACTGAATATCTGGTTTGAAACATCAATGACGCTAAAATACATTAAAGATAAAAAAGTATTTTTAGATATATTAATAAAACATTCAGCTGATAGAATTATGTTTGGTACCGATACACCTTGGTCAAATCAAAAAGAAGAAGTAGAAATGCTGAAGAATTTGGAGATTTCGCCTGATTTAAAAAACAAGATTTTTTTTCAAAATGCACAAAAATTCCTGACTTTATAAAGTAAAAATATAGATATATTATAGGAACAAGCAATCAACAAGAGACAATCAATGAAAGAAATCGCTGGGGTAATAATACTTATTAACGATTTAAAAAAATAGCATTCCGTAATTTTCTGCAGCATAAACAAAATACTTTACATATCTGTCGACTAAAATCACTTGACAAGTGAGATTTTTTTAATATAATTACTTTGTTGTTTTGCGGGAGATGGGATTAAACGCATGTTTGGGGAGTAGCCAAGCGGTAAGGCAACGGCCTTTGGAGCCGTCATTTCGATGGTTCGAATCCATCCTCCCCAGAATAACGCTCGGAAGTAAATTTCTTCGAGACGCTCCCTTGAGGTCGCTCTAACATTTGCTCCTGTTGGGTATAGGTCGCAAATTCAGGCTCTTCAGAAATTTCTTCCTCGCTACGCGATGAAGGCAAGATAATATATTTACGACTCATGTGAACATATCAACAAGTGAACATGTGAACGCAGTTAATGTACCAACACAAGAAAATGTTTTTATGAAAGATACGAATGTAATTATTTTGGCTGCGGGTGAGGGTACCAGATTTAAGTCTGATACGCCTAAGGTTTTACATAAAATATCAGGGAAAACAATTGTTGAAAGAGTTATTGATACGGTAATTAATGATTTTGGCGAAACAATTGTTGTGGTAGGATATAGGTCGGCAGAGGTAAAAAAAGCGATAACAGAAAGTGGAAAATATAAAAACATAGTTTTTGTTGAACAAAAAAGACAGCTTGGTTCAGGTGATGCTGTAAAGCAGGCAGAAAAAAAGTTAAAGAATTTCAATGGTAATGTTATTGTGATTTCCGGGGATATACCGCTTCTTAAAAAAGAGACTATTGGGAAATTATTAGACATTCATGAAAAAGAAAAGGCAGTATGCACGGTACTGACTTGTGAATTTGAAAATCCTGAAAATTATGGTAGAATAGTAAGAAATGGCGGAATTGTAAAATCAATAATTGAAGAAAAAGATGCTAATGCTGAAATTAAAAAAATTAAAGAAATAAATACAGGGATATATGTTTTTTCGGCACAGGAGCTTTTTAAGGCACTAAAAAAAATAAAATCGGATAATGCAAAAGGAGAATATTACTTAACCGACGTTGTTTTAGTTTTTAGCAGTCAAAATAAAAAAATAGTTGCCTGTAAAACAAATTCTGCTGAAGAGATTATCGGTATAAATAACAGATATGAACTTAGTAAAGCAGAAAATATTTTAAGAAAAAATATTTTAAAGAACTTGATGTTTTCAGGCGTATCAATTAGTGACCCGGAGACGACATATATTGATGAAACGGTTGTTATAGAGAAAGATGCAACAATACTTCCATCAACAATTATAAAAGGTAAAACAAAGATAGAGAGTGGTTGTGTAATAGGCCCTTTCAGTTATATTGAAAATTCTCTTGTCGGCAGGAATGTTGAAATAAAAGCATCTTTTGTTTATGGTGCGGAAATTTCAAAAGATGTAAAAATTGGTCCGTTTTCACATATAAGACCTGAATCGAAAATTGGTCCAAAAGCCCGCATAGGTAATTTTTCGGAGATTAAGAAGTCAAGTATCGGCGAAAATACAAAGGTCTCTCATCTTTCATATATAGGAGATTCGCAGCTTGGTAAAGATATAAATATCGGGGCGGGAACAATTACTTGTAATTACGACGGCAAATTAAAACATAAAACTGAAATTGGAGATGGTTCATTTATAGGGAGTAATACTAATTTTGTCGCACCGGTTAAAATAGGTAAAGGTGTTTTGGTTGCCGCAGGATCAACTATTACCGAGGATGTTCCGGATAAGATGCTGGCAATTGCACGTGAAAGACAAATTATAAAAAGAAGGAGGAAATAGTGGCACGAAACAAATTAAAAATATTTAGTGGTACCGCGAACAGGGGCTTGTCAAAGGAAATCTGTAATTTTCTAAAGATAGTTCCCGGAGCTATTGAGGTTGGCAGGTTTCCGGACAAAGAGATTGAAATAAAAATAAGTGAAAATGTCCGCGGTTGTGATACTTTTGTTGTTCAACCGACATCATCTCCCGCTAATGAGAATTTAATGGAGCTTTTAGTAATTATCGACGCACTTAAGAGAGCTTCAGCAGAAAGAATCACAGCGGTTATACCGTATTATGGTTATTCAAGGCAGGACAGAAAAGTTGAACCTCGGGTTCCTATAACTGCTAAATTAGTAGCGAATCTTATTACAGTTGCAGGTACTGACAGAGTTCTTACTCTTGATTTACATGCAGGTCAAATCCAGGGTTTTTTTGATATTCCGGTTGATCATTTATTTGTAAGACCTGTTCTTGTTGATTATTTTAAAAAGAAAAAACTTCAGAATCTTATTGTTGTTTCGCCTGACGCCGGAGGTGTTGAGCGTGCCCGTTCTTTTGCCAAGCGCATGGAAGTCGGGCTTGCGATTATTGATAAAAGGAGAATTTCTCCTGATGAGGCGGCAGTAATGCATATCATAGGCGATATAAAAGGTAAAAATATAATAATTGTTGATGATATGATTGATACAGCAGGTACACTTGTAAAAGCGGTTGAAGCGATTAGAAAAGGCGGGGCCAAAGATATTTATGCAACAGCAGCTCATGGAATTTTTGCCGGCGAAGCATATGAAAAAATTGATAAGTCTCAGGTTAAAGAAGTCGTTGTTACCAATTCAATATGTAATAATATTCAATCGGAAAAAATAAAGGTTTTGTCAGCTGGAAAACTTTTAGCAGATGCTATTTTGAGAATACACGAAGGTCGGTCAGTTTCCAAATTATTTGTTTAAAATAAAGGAGAAGGATTATTATGGAGAAGTTTACATTAGATGTTGAGAGTAGGTCCGGGATTACAAAAGGTGAGATGAGAAAATTAAGAGGGTCAGGAAAAATTCCTGCGGTTATCTACGGGGAAAAAGAAAATTTAAGTTTGACTGTAGATGGAGGTAAATTCGGTTTTATACTTTCTAAAGCAGGACATAATGCTATAATTGATTTGATTTTTTCTGATAAAACAACAAAAACAGTTTTGATAAAAGACATTCAGAAACATGTTATCACAAGAAATATGATTCATATTGATTTTTATCAGGTTAGTATGAAGAAAAAGACAGAAGTATCTGTTCCTGTCGTTCTAAGTGGTGAGGCACCCGGTGTTAAGGAAGGAGGAGTTATTACACTTATACTAAGGGAATTGAAAGTAAAATGTCTTCCTACTGATATTCCCGAAAAAATAACTATTGAAATCGGTAATCTACAGATCGGAAATTCTGTAAGTGTGAAAGATTTGGTTTTACCCAAAAACATAGAAGTTCTTAATCAACCCGACCAGATAATCGTTAATGTTGTTTCTCCGACTATTCTGGAAGAGGTTGTCCCTGGTCCTGCCGAGGCACTTGCTGAACCGGAAGTCATTGGCAAGGGCAAGAAAGAACTTGAGGAAGGTGAAGAGGAAGCGGAAGGGAAACCGGCAGCTAAACCGGCCGAAGCAGCTAAGAAAGAAGCTGCCCCTGCTAAGAAGGAAGAAAAACCTAAAGAAGAAAAGAAACCAGAGAAAAAATAAGGGCGTTCAAATGTTCATAAGTTCACATGTTTACATGTTAACACATGAACATATCAGCACGTTAACACGTGAACGTCTTTTTAACATATGAAGTTAATTGTCGGGTTGGGCAATCCTGGTAAAAAATATTTAAAAACACGTCACAATATTGGTTTTGTTGTTTTGGATAATTTTGCAGAGAGAGAATCACTGAAATGGAAAAAATATAAAGATATTGCTATTATATCTTTAAGTAGTGGTTTTTTAATTGCAAAACCATGTCTTTTCATGAACCAAAGTGGTCCTGCCATAATACCTCTAATAAAAAAATATAATTTTAACTGTGAAGATATCTTTGTTATACATGATGATATGGATATCGAATTTGGGCGTGTTCAATTAAAAAAAGGCGGTTCTTCCGGTGGTCATAATGGTATTCAATCAATTATTGAAGCTCTTGGTACAAATGAATTTATGCGGCTAAGAATAGGGATAGGTCGTCCGCCTGAAACATCAGATCCTGTAAATTTTGTTCTTTCAGACTTTTTAAAAGAAGAATTGGAAAAATTGGATGCAGTAATTTTAAGAGCAACGGATGCGATCCCTATTTTTATTGAGTCAGGCATACAAAAAGCAATGAATGTTTTTAATAGGAAAGAGAATTAAAGGATTGATGTTGAAGTTTCTGCGTATATCAGCGAGGTGTTTATGGATTGGAAAATATTTTTTACTAGTTTTGGAATGATATTTTTAACAGAAATGGGCGATAAAACGCAGCTTGCTAATCTTTCCCTTGTTTCAAAGTCAAAAATGCCGTATCTTGTATTTTGTGCATCTGTTTTAGGTTATGCTCTTGCAACGATTCTTGCTATTGTTTTTGGTGAAGTAATCTATAAGTTGGTTCCTCAACACTACATTCAGATTGCGTCAGGTTGTTTTTTTGTTGTTATTGGCGTTTTGATACTGTTAGGTGTAATTTAATTCATTAAGGAAATTCAATGGTTAACCAGACATTATTATGGATTATTTTTGCGGTAGTAATCGTTGAAATGCTTCTTTTGGATTTGGGTGTTTTTACAAAAAAAGCACATGAGATAAGTCTTAAAGAATCATTGAAATTAAGTGTTTTTTGGGTTTTAGTGGCACTTCTCTTTAATATTGGGATTTATTTTTTACTTGGTATGGAAACAGCATTAAAGTTTTTTGCAGGATATCTTATAGAAAGATCTTTGAGTGTAGATAACCTTTTTGTTTTTTTGATAATATTTTCATATTTCAAAGTACCTTCTAAATATCAGCATAAAGTTCTTTTTTATGGTATTATAGGAGCGCTAATTATAAGAGGTATTTTTATATTTGCAGGTATAGCAATAATTCAAAGATTTAGCTGGGCGATATATTTATTCGGTGTTTTTTTAATTTATACCGGAATTAAAATGTTTTCTAAAGAGAAAAAAGAGATGCATCCTGAGAAAAATATAATTCTGAAAGTATTCCGTAAATTATTTAACACTACTGAAAATTACGAAGAAGATAAGTTTTTTATAAAAAGAGCAGGAAAGTATATTGCTACTCCTTTACTGATAGTTGTAATTGTTATTGAAACCACCGATATTGTTTTTGCAGTTGATTCTATACCTGCCGTTTTAGGAATTACAAACAATCCGTTTATTGTTTATACATCAAACATCTTTGCTGTTTTGGGGTTGAGGGCATTGTTTTTCGCACTTGCCGGAATTATGAAAATGTTTTACTTTCTTAGCTATGGACTTTCAGCTATCCTTATATTCATAGGAGTAAAGATGTTGGTATCTGATTTTTATAAAATTCCCATTGGGATTGCTTTGGGTGTAGTAACGGCAATCCTTTCTTTTTCTATAATTATTTCAATTTTAAAAACAAACGAGCGGAGGTAAATGTGGGTGATTCAAAATCAAATTTAACAAAAGAAGCATTGGAACAAATAGACCAATACTCACGGGATAGAGTCGGTATTAGTACACTCGAACGATACACCGGTAGTTCAAAAAGTGAATTTCAGCCGTATATTCTTCTTACAAATTTTAAACTTTACGTAGACATATTCAGTGAAATGTCCAAACAACCGCTTATGCATGGTTCGGTTATGAGGGCCTGTCATAACAAAAAAGAAAAAATATCAATTATTGATTATAGTGTCGGTTCTCCTGTTGCTGCTTTGATTGTAGAATTACTATCTTTTATAAAACCAAAAGCAGTAGTTATGCTAGGAATGTGCGGGGGTTTAAGGGAAGAGTATGAGGTAGGTGATTTTTTTAATCCTGTTGCGGCGATAAGAGGCGAGGGAACTTCTAACGAATATTTGCCTTCACAATGTCCTGCGCTGAGTTCTTTTGTTATACAACGTGTTATATGTGAAGAATTAGAACGGCGAAGTTTAACCTATCATACCGGTGTCATTCATACAACTAATGTCCGTTTCTGGGAATTTAACGAAGATTTTAAGAAAAATCTATTAAGTGAAAGAGTACAGGCAATTGATATGGAATGTGCAACCTTATTTACTGTTGGATTTGCCAAATTAGTACCGATAGGTGCGCTTATGCTTATATCGGATATTCCTTTAAAAAAAGAAGGTATAAAAACTAACGAGAGTGCAAGAGTCGTGTTTGAAAAATATACTGATTTACATATAAATACCGGTATTTCTGTCTTAAAAAATATGCAGAAAATAGAAAAAAAAGGATTGGGCTACCAATTCTAATATTAGTATAACTACAATTCTCTTTAAATTTGACAAGAATCAGTTGCAAAAGTCGCAAAACGTCATTGCGGGGGCAAAGCCCGTGGCAATCTTTATGTAAAAATTACGAGATTACTTCATTTCATTCGCAATGACACCAACAATAAACTTAATTTGACTTGGGTAACAGTCTCACAAAAAGCAATCAATAAATTGTAAATATAAAGGATAGTTGGATTCAAATTGTCAAAGGCAAAAAGTTGATATGGTGCAAGATATGTCAGTTGTTAATTTTAAAATTAAATTAGATAAAATATTTTTGTTATTTATTTTTATAACTTACAGTAATTTCCTATATGGATGGACGACAATATTACCTACAAGACCCAGCCCCGACAGAGTACTTGTGGTAGTAAATGATAATAGTCAGTATTCAAAAGATATAGCAGCTTATTACAAAATTAAAAGGAACATCCCGGATATAAATATAATGCACTATACAGGCAGTACAAATGAAGCGGTTGATGAGACAGAATATACGAATTTAGCTACAGCCATAAAAAATTGGATAACAAATAATAATCTGCACAGCAAAATCGACTTCATTGTACTTACCAAAGGAACACCATTAACTTGTTCCAATTTTTCTGTTTGTAACGAACTTGTTTGTATAGATAATAGTGTTAATCTTACAACTACAACAGTTGCAGATAGACAAACTAATCCATATGATACGAGAAACTGGTGGTATAATACAGGCACAGCAAGAGAAGAATCATTTTCTCACCAGACAGCATATAATGGTTATAATTTATATCTTGTAACCCGTTTAGATGGTTACACAGTAGAACAAGTAAAAACTTTAATAGATAATTCAGTTAATGCCAGTAGTTCTACAGGTACGTTTCTTTTTGATGGAAATCCCAATTATCCATCAGCAGTGAATATGATGGAAGCAGGGTCAAATTATTTAGTAGCCAATGGATATCAGACAGTTTATGATAATACCAGTACTTTTTTAACAGGATATTCTAATTTAATGGGATATTATAGTTGGGGTAGCAATGAAGGGGCGGATTTTTCATTATCAAAATATCAGAATAATTCATTCCGTCCGGGTTCTTTAGGGGACAGTTTTGTTTCATCAAGCGGCAGAACTTTTAATTTACCGGCTGGTTGGCCTAATTATACGGGCCAATCTTTAATAGCAGATTTGATAATTAAAGGGATTACAGGGGTTTGTGGATTTGTAAGTGAGCCGTATGCTGATGCTGTAACTGAATCCGAGGTATTACTTGGTAGATATACTTCCGGATACAATTTAGCGGAAAGTTTTTATATGGCATGTCCATATGTCAATTGGAAAGCAGTAATAATAGGAGATCCTTTATGTGCGCCTTATTACAAGCCAACTAGTAATACTGTCCCTACTCTTTCCTGGACAGGAGAGACTTCTAATTATATTTCTGATGGATTAAGTCAAGAAACAGGTACAACAGAGACAATTTTCACTTTTAGAGTAAAGTATACAGATGCAGATTGGGACATTCCAAAACAAGGAACTCCAAAATTACACATCAAGAAAGACGGAGAAGAAATTTCAGATTCTCCGTTTACAATGACTTATGAAACAGGCACCTGTATTTCAGGAGCAATATACAGTTTTTCAACAATGCTTTCGGCCGGAACAGATTATACATATTATTTTGAGGCTAAGGATATTTATAATGCATCAGCTATCGGAGGTCCTACAACACCGATAGATGCACCCGATGTAACTTATTTACAAGACACAATATCACCTTCAGTAATAACCACTTTAGCAGTAAGCAGTATAGGCAGTAACAGTGTAATATTAAATTGGTGCGCGCCTGGTGATAATGGAACAGTAGGCACAGCAACAACATATGATATAAGGTATACGAATTTAGCAATCACGGAAAGCAGTTGGAATACAGCAACATTGGTGACAGGTGAACCTATACCGCAAATATATAATACAAACCAGACCTATACCATAACAGGCTTAAGTTCCAACACAACTTATTATTTTGCTATAAAAGCGGCAGATGAAAAAAATAACTGGTCATTAGTGTCCAATAGTCCAATCGCTCATACACATACTCAGCAGGCATATCCTGCTGGGGTAGCGTGGAATATAAGTTCAGGAACAACAACAATACAACTAGAGAATTTTGACATGATGACTGATGGAGTATTAGGTCAAGGCGAAGCATACTATGATACGGAATCCGCTAATCAAGGAGGCGGGGTATACAGGACAACGGAAGGAGTAGATGTAGAAGCGACAACAGACATTGGAGGAGGATACGATATAGGATGGACATACCCTGGCGAGTGGCTTGAATACAGCATAAACGTCCAGCAAGGCGGAGAATATAAAGTAGTATTAAGAGTAGCAGGTGGCTCAGCTGTCTATGGACCTGTTCATCTTGAATTTGGCTCACATAATGGCACACCAACCTATGTCACAAAGTCAACCACCGTATATAATACAGGCGGATGGCAAACATGGACAACGTTCACATCCACCGGAGTAATGCTTACCAGCGGCACACAGGTTATGAAATTGGTGATGGAAAGTGGAACAGCAGATTCCTGTGGTAATTTCAACTATATAAATATAATAAAGACCAGCGCTACCGATACAACACCACCAATAGTAAGTGGAGTAACACCAACCAACATAACCGGCAGTGGAGCAGTAATAACATGGACAACTAATGAGTTAGCCAACAGTAAGGTGCATTACGGAACAATCCTACCATATGGTAGTACTACGACATTAGCAGATACGGGTGGTGTAACCAACCACAGTGTTATACTAAGTAGCCTTACTGAAAAGACAGTCTATCATTACAGGATTGTAACAGCGGATATAAGTGATAACCCAACAACGACTGATGATTATACTTTTACGACGATTGCAAATGACTCTAATCCGCCGATAATTAGCAATATAACAGCTGGGGTATCAACAAATACTGCTGTAATAACCTGGAATACTGATGAGAACTCAGATTCGCAGGTAGAATATGGACTTACAACGACAATGGATAGCACAACTACATTGAATACAATACTTGTAAATATCCACAATGTAAGCCTTAGTGAGTTAAAGAAAGGAACGACCTATTATTACAGGGTTTATAGCCGTGATTCATTCGGTAACCTTGCAACCTCAGCACAATACAGTTTTAAGACATATAACAACAACATAAAACACAGAATATATAAATATTACTACGATGATTTAACAACACCTGCAAGTTTGAAGTTCTGGTTGCAGGTATATAATTTGGATGAAGGTGATAATATCATAGCAAAGGATTACACAGGAACCCTAACTCTTAAAACAAAGAACAGCAAGGGTATTGAATTGAATACTGTTGATGAAACGTTAATTGAGGCAGATGCAGGTGAGAAGGATGTTTCAATTCCATTCCGTAGTGATCTAGATACGGTAGAGTTAAGTGGTGATACGACAGCGCCGGTAGTGATAAGGTTTAGTGATATGTATATTTCAAAGTTAGTTGGTTATCAAGGTGGAACAATACGGGGTGCCAACGGGCTAAAGATATTGATACCGGCAGGAGTCCTGTCTGCGAACAAGTATCTTGCAGCAATACCAACAAGTGTACCTTCGGCAGTAGGAAACACAATGAGATATGTAAATACAGTTAATCCAATATGTTATGATTTTGGCGAGTTAACATTTGGTGAAAGTGCTCCAACACTGCAAAACCAGACGTTCACAAGGGCAGTGAACATAACGATACCATACACAGCAGCGGATATAGGAACATTAAACGAGGATGGACTTAGGATATATTACTGGACCGGGACAGATTGGGATTTGGTTGCAGGTGGACAGATAGTAGATAAAGCAAACAATACAGTAACGGCAACAGTTAAACACTTCTCAACATACCGAATATTGGGTAGTTATGTATTTGCAGATATGAGTAATATAAAAGTTTATCCTAACCCGTATAATCCAAATACAGCGGTACAGGGTAAGTTAAAAGTAATAAACATACCAGTAAACAGCATAATGAAGTTGTATAGTGTAGCTGGAGAATTGGTACGAGAATTGAAAGAGATGGATTATGGTAATTTTGGTTGGATAGAGTGGAATGGTAAGAATGACGATGGTGACAAAGTAGGCAGAGGAGTATATATTTACAAGATAGAAGATGGTGCTGGTAACAAGAAGACCGGCAAGATAGGGTTAGTCAAATGAGTGCGTAGTCCTTAGTCCAAAGTCAAATATCCGATGTAGTTGCACCATCTTATGGTGCTAGTTAATTAGTTGATTAGTGAATTAGTGGATTCGAATAGTGAAGGGAAAAGAGAAGCATATTCTAATTTTAAGATGTTTTTTTTGTTGCAATTTCAGTATTTTTTTGTATAATTCGGATAGTGAGATAAAGTTGAATATAAGAGTTTTTGTAATGTTTATTTAGTGTTTTTATGGAAAAGAAACGGATTCTTGTTATAGATGATGATTTATCGATAATTGCTTTTCTTAAATTCTCGTTAACTGTATATGGTTATGAAGTAGATGGTGCTACATCAGGTGAAGAAGCATTAAAAAAAATTGAAACTACACCGCCTGACATTGTGCTTACCGACTTAATGATGCCGAAAATGTCCGGGTATGAAGTATGCCGGCGTTTACGGTCTAATCCGAAGATTTCAGGTATTACGATAATTATTTATACAGGATACAGGATGGGACCTGATGAAAAGGCAAAGGGATTGGAACTCGGTGCAGATGATTTTCTTGAAAAACCTTTTAATCTCCCGGAATTAAAAGCAAGACTGGAACGTCACTTAAAAAGGCGCGCTGACGATATAGGATACAATCCATTAACAAATCTTCCCGGAAATATGTTCATTGAAAAAGAATTTAAAAACCGTATTGTAAAAAAAGGTTTGATTGCATTCTGCTATTTAGATATTGATAATTTCAAGGCATATAACGATTTATACGGATTTAAGAAAGGTGATGATGCAATATTATTTACTGCAGATGTTTTAAAAAAAGCAATAAGTGAAGCAGGGAATACAGATGATTTTATCGGGCATATCGGCGGTGATGATTTCATATTCGTGACAACTGTTGATAAGATTGATGCTATTTGTGAATATATAGTAAGAAGGTATGATAAGATGGTTGTCCAATATTACGATGAAGAGGACGCAAAAAGAGGTTTTATTGTATCGAGAGACAGGGAAGACAAATTAAAAAAGTTTCCGCTTATGTCGGTTTCAATAGGCATTCTCACTAATGAAAAAAATCCGTTTCCGTCACTTGAAATGTTAAATGAGAAAATAGCCGAGTTAAAATCTAAAGCAAAAAAAGATCCTACGAGAACTAAAGGAAGTTTTGTAATAAAAATTTAAGTTTGAACGGAGGGCAAGATGTCAAAAGAAAAAAGGAAACATCGACGGCTTCCTACGACAATAATAGCAGATATTTATGATGGCGATAGTTTTGAAATAAAAGGTAAAGGTTGTATAATTAATTTATCTAAAACCGGTATTGCGATTGAGACAAATGTAAAACTTGAGAAAAAAAAGCCATTTTTTATGCGGTTGAATGTACCAATGGAAGTATTATGTGAAATTGTCAGGATTGATGAAAAAGACAACCTTTTCAACTATGGTATAAAATTTTCCAAAATAAAATTTTCAGATACGATGAAGTTTAAGAAAGTTATTTTTGAGGACTAAGTCGTTTTTTTAGCAGTTCTAACTCATCCAGGATTTCCCGGGGAATTCTATCGCCAAACTGTTCTAAGAATTTTTTAATATCTCCTGTTTCATCCAGCCATTGTTGCGGGTCAACTTCAAAAAGTTTTTTCAGATTTTCTTTAGGTATATTTAATCCGGCAAGTTCCATGTCGTCCAAGTTTGGTACAAATCCAATTGATGTTTCTTTTGCTGAAATTTTACTGCTTACCCGGTCAATTATCCATTTTAAAACACGGATATTTTCTCCGAAACCGGGCCACATAAAATTACCTTTCTCATCAGTTCTAAACCAGTTAATAAAAAATATTTTTGGCGAATTTTTTATCTTTTTCCCTATGTTTAGCCAATGCTTAAAATAATCCGCCATATTGTAACCGCAAAAAGGAAGCATTGCCATCGGGTCACGTCTTAGAACTCCCACTTGCCCGCTTGCTGCTGCAGTGGTTTCCGACCCCATCCCGGCACCAACGAAAACGCCATGTTGCCAGTTAAAACTTTCAAAAATTAGCGGAACAGTAGTGGACCGTTTTCCACCGAATATTATTGCTGAAATCGGAACTCCTTTTGGATTATTAAATTCTTTGGAGAGCGTAGGTGATTGTGTTATAGAAACAGTAAATCTTGAATTTGGGTGTGCTGCTTTAGTTCCTGATGATTTTTCCCATTTTTTACCTTGCCAGTCAATTAAGTTGTTAGGTGTCTCACCGTCAAGTCCTTCCCACCACGGTTCATTTGTATCAGTATTGAGTGCAGTATTAGTAAAAAGTGTCGGGTAAAAAGTGCCTGCTTTTAGTGTTTTCAACATATTAGGATTTGTCTTCATTGAAGTACCGGGAGCCACTCCAAAAAATCCTGTTTCCGGGTTAATAGCCCACAATTTGCCGTCTTCACCAACATGTAACCACGCTATATCGTCACCCAAAACCCAGATTTTGTATCCAGGAAGCGATGGGCTCATCAATGCTAGATTAGTTTTACCGCATGCTGAAGGCAGAGCTGCTGCAATATATGTAATTTTACCGGACGGGTCTTCAACACCTATGATAATCATATGTTCTGCCAACCAGCCTTCTTTTTTACCCTGGTATGATGCAATTCTTAATGAAAAGCATTTTTTTCCCAAAAGAGCGTTACCGCCATAACCGGAACCAATACTCCATACAAAGTTTTCTTCCGGGAAATGCATTATAAATCTTTTATTAGGATCAAGGTCACCGATAGAATGAAGACCTTTTACAAAATTCTCAGAATTACCGATTTTTTCAATTACATTTTTTCCCAGGCGGGTCATTATGCGCATGCTTACTGCAACATATGCGGTATCTGTAAGTTGGACACATGCTTTTGAGTATGGGGAATCCGGGTTTCCCATCATATACGGAAGGACATACATAGTTCTGCCGCGCATGCACCCGTCTGAAATCGCCGTGAGTTTTTTCTTTGCCTCGGCCGGTTCCATCCAGTTATTATTTGGTCCAATTAAGTTTTTATCAGGATGGCAGACATATGTCAGATGTTCAGTTCTTGCAACATCTGTCGGATGGCTCTTGTGGTAAAAACAGTTTTTGTAGGTTTTTTGGTTTAATTCCCGGAATACGTAGCTGTCGCCAATCCGCTCTTCCGAGAGACCTATCTTAATAAGCTTTTTTGCTTCTTCATCGCTTCCATTACACCAGTAAATATTTTTTGGCTTAGTTAATTCTGCTTGTTTTTCAACCCATTTTTCTAATGGAGTGCCCATGATATCTCCTTAATTTTTCCAAGCATTATACGATTTATTAATTGTTTGTCAATAAAAATAAATTGCTACATTAAATATTTTTTAGTATAATATCAAAATTATACTAATTTTGATATTAGGCAATTTTAAAAAATGAACGTAAAACAACTAAAATATTGGCATGTCTTTAAGAAACAGGAAATCAAAAAACGATTGTCTGAGTTCAAAAGTCCTAAATCTAACAAAGAGATTTTTGAAGAACTTTGTTTTTGTATTTTAACAGCTAACGCATCGGCAAAAATGGGACTTAGGTCTATTGCTGCAATCAAAAGTAAAATATTAACAGGTAACGAAAAGGAAATACAGAAACTTTTACATAAAAATCACAGGTTTTATAATACACGTGCCAGTTATATTATTCATACTAGGGAGTATTTGAAAAGAAATTACAATCTGAATATGAGAAAATTATTAGATTCATTTAATACTTCATATGATCGCAGGCAATTCTTTGCGGAAACTAAAGACATAAAAGGAATCGGCTACAAAGAAGCAAGTCATTTTTTAAGAAATATCGGTTATTCCGGTTATGCAATTTTAGATAAACATATTTTGAATTGCCTGAGAGATTTGAAAGTCATAAATAATAAAGATAGGGATTATGTTGAAATAGAAAAGAAATTAAAAAATTATTCAAAAAAAATAAGGATAAACATTGATGAATTAGACCTTGCAATGTGGTCGTATGAAACAGGGGAAATTCTAAAGTAGATAATGTTCAGAAGTAAATTTCTTCGAGACGCTCGTTAGAACTCGCTCTATCATTTGCTCCTGGAACAAATAAGTCGCAAATTTAGGCTCTTCAGAAATTTCTCCTTCACTTTGCGATTAGAGAGGTAAAATATATATGAAAGCGATTTTACAAGTGGCACTGGATTTTGTGGATTTAAAAAGGGCGTTAAAACTTGCCGATGAAGCGGTTGCCGGCGGTTGCGATTGGCTTGAAGCAGGGACTCCGCTTATTAAGAGTGAAGGTCTCAGTTGTATTCGTGAACTGAGAAAAAAATTTCCAAACATGAAATTGGTTGCTGATATGAAAACAGCCGATGTCGGCAGGGCTGAGGTGGAAATTGCAGCTAAAGCAGGTGCAAATATTGTTTCGGTACTTGGTTATTCTGACGATGAAACAATAAAAGAAGCTGTTTCTGCCGGTAAAAATTATGGTGCTGAGATTATGGTTGATTTGCTTGGTGTTGCCGATGTTGTAAAGCGGGCGAAAGAAGTTGAAAAACTTGGCGTGGATTATATTGACATACATATTCCTATTGATGAGCAAATGAAAGGAAAAATATCTTTTGATATGGTGAAAAAGATTTCAGCAGCCGTTAAAACTCCTATTGCAATTGCAGGAGGAATAAATTCAGAGAATGCGGCAGATGCCGTAAAAGCAGGAGCTTCAATAATTATTGTCGGCGGAGCAGTCACAAAATCAAAAAATGCAAAATTGGAGACACAAAAAATTAAAAAAGCAATTACAGAAAAAATTAAAATCAAAACAAAATATTTTGAAAGGGTTTCAGAAGATAACATAAGAAAGATACTTAATATGGTTTCTACTGCAAATATTTCTGATGCACTTCATAGGGGATTACCTTTGCGGGATATTTATCCCATCGGACAGTCTGTAAAAATGATTGGTCCTGCAGTAACGGTAAGAACATATCCCGGCGACTGGGCAAAACCGGTTGAAGCAATTGACATTGCAAAAAAAGGAGATGTAATTGTTGTTGATGCCGGTGGTGTTCCGCCTGCTGTTTGGGGGGAACTTGCCACTAATTCCGCTATAAATAAGAAAATATCCGGAGTCGTTATTTTTGGAGGGATTCGGGATACGCAAGATATAAGAAAGTTAAAGTTCCCTGCTTTTGCAACTTTAAGTACTCCACAGGCAGGAGAACCGAAAGGTTTTGGCGAAATGAACGTTCCTATAACAATTGCCGGAGTTAAAGTTTGTCCTGGTGACTGGATAGTAGGAGATGATGATGGGGTTATGGTCATTCCTAAAGATGTTGCTGTTGAATTCACAAATCGTGCAATGGATGTTCTGGAAAAGGAAAACCGTTTAAGAAAAGAAATTAAAGACGGGTCTAGTTTATCAAAAGTCGCAGAGCTATTAAAGTGGGAGAAAAAGTAGCTTGTGTTTTTTCGCAGAAATGCGAAAAAACACCCCCCTGCCAGTTTTGTCATAGACAAAACTAGGGGGGTTAAATAGGGAGCTTCATGAAGGAAAATAACATGCACAATTTTTTCGGTAATCAGTATAAAGAAAATTGGGAATTTGAGATTTTAGATGCAGATCCCAAAGCCGGGGTATTAAATTCTTTAGCAGTAGGTGATTTTGATAAGGATGGTTGTAATGAAATTTTCACCGGGGGTGATACCGCACTTTACTGGTATAGACCTAAAACCCGTGAAAAAGGAATAGTTTTTAAAGGAAATTTTAATGTAGGAATGGTTTTAGAAGATATAGATAATGACGGTATATTAGAGATTGTAACAGGAATGGATGATATTAAAACTAAAAAAACAACGTTATGCTGGTTTAAACCAAAAAAAAATAGAAAAGAAGAATGGGATATTCATATAATAGATAATGAATGCCTGGGACATGCTCATGATATAATATCTATTGATGTTGATGGTGATGGTAAAAAAGAAATAATAGCAAATTCTATGTATAGCGATACTCCCGGGCTTTTTATTTATAAACCGGCAAAAAATATAACAGAATTATGGGAAAAATATACTGTACAGACAGGATATTCTGCTGAGGGTCTAATTGCCGGGGATTTTAATAATGATGGTAAAATAGAAATTGTTCTTGGTCCCCATATGTATTCACCTGCCGGTAATAATATATTAAAAGGCAAGTGGAATAAAAGTATCTACGCGCCTAGTTTTCGTGAAATGTGTAGAACTGGAATTGCAGACATAAGCGGTAACGGGAGACCGGATATTATTTTATTAGAATCTGAATATGTTGATGGAAATTTATCGTGGTTTGAAAATAGGACGCTTGAAAATCCTAAAAAACCATGGGTTGAGCATAAATTAGACAAGGGATTGGTTTTTGCGCATTCTTTGAATATAAAAAAGAACAAAGATACCAACAAAATAAATATTTTTGTTGCTGAGATGGCAGCCGGAGGATGGGGACAACCTGTTAACTGGGATGCCAGACTTATTGAGTATTCTTCGGAAGTTGGCAGCGGGTCACAAAGCGGTTCACACGCTTGTGACTCACACGCTTGTGGCGGAAAATGGGAAAAAGATATACTTTATACAGGTGCAGGTACCCATCAGGCAATAATGCATGATATTGATAATGATAAAATAGATGAAGTTATCGGGAAGGAGTGGGGGTTGAGATACGGGCTTGCAAAAGTTCAAATTTGGAAAAAGACTGAAAAAAAATCGCCGATACTTGAATATAGCCATAGTTTTATAGATAGAGATAAGCCCTACACTGGTACAGATATATTTGCTTCAGATGTCAATGGTGATGGATTAAAAGATATTGTATGCGGGGCATGGTGGTATAAAAACCCGACATGGGAAAGATTTGATATACCAAATGTTTATCAGATTATAAATGTTTATGATATTGATGGAGATGGTAAGGATGAATTTATAGGGATAAAACCCGGTACTGATAAAAAAAATAGGGGATGGTATGGAAAATTATCCAGCAATTTATGCTGGTTGAAACCGGTTGATCCTGAAAATGGAAAGTGGGAAGAACACAATATCGGTATTGGAAAGGGCGACTGGCCGCACGGGAGTGTTATTGCCCCTCTGTTCGAAAAGGGAAAACTGGCTTTAGTTGTTGGTTATCACAATACGGAAGAAGGAACAGGAAATTATCCTGAAATATTTATGATTCCTGATAATCCTAAAAAAGAAAATTGGAAAAAAAGAGTTTTAGCAAAAATAAAATATGGGGAAGAGTTTGTTGCATATGATGTATGTGGGAACGGCAGGCTTGATATAATAGCCGGACAATTTCTGTTAGAAAATAAAGGTAAAGGTAAATTTAAAACGCATGAAATTGTAAAGAACTTTAAGGTTAGCCGTATTTGTATTGCCAATATAAGAAATAAAAACAAACCTGATTTAGTCGCAGGTGAAGAAGTTCTTGATTTTAAACATAAAGAAACTCCTTTTTCCCGTCTTGTCTGGTTTGAGCGTCCTGATAAGGGTTATGAAAATTGGAAAATGCATGTAATAGATAAGGTGCGGTGTGCTCATTCCATTGCGGTAGCAGATTTGGACGGTGATGGTGAACCGGAAATAATATGCGGGGAACATGACCCGTTTGAGCCGTCATACAGAACAAGATGCAGATTACTTGTTTATAAAAAATCTGACCCTGAAGGTTTGAGTTGGAAGCGTTATGTTCTTGATGATAGATTTGAACATCACGACGGGACAAAAGTTTTTGAAATAGCACCCGGCCGTAAAGCGATAATAAGTCATGGTTGGTCTGAATCATCATATGTACATTTATGGGAAATAAAGTAATGTCAAAATTCTGTAACAAACTATCCTGATAAATTTTATCTCCCTTTAATCTTTTTCTTCTCCTCGCTGGGAAATTACTGAAAAAGTTCTCGGATGTCATTGCGAGGAGTCACGCTGTAAGCGGGACGACGAAGCAATCTCGTAGGAAAAAGAGATTGCCACGCTCCCATTGGTCGCTCGCAATGACTAATAAAGAGGGTTTTTTAGCAATATTCCGTAGGGAGAAGATGAAAGATGAGGGGGCATTGAAATTCTTATCATCAACAAAAAATATTTTAAAAACAAAGAAAATACTTGACAGTATTATTTTTTTTACTATAATATCAGTAGATACTGAAAATACTGAAATATAAGCAAAATCAGTAATTTTATAAACTAAAATTAAGAATTAGTTTTTCACATCACACATTAAACGATTTTAACAAGGAGGTGATAATTATGGTAAAAGGTAAAAAGATAATGGAATGCTGTCAGACTATTGGCGGTAATTTGGGCTGCTGTAAGGTAGAATCACTGATAAGTATTGATGAACGGGGGCAAATGGTGCTTCCTAAAGAATTAAGAAAGAAGGCAGGTATTAAAGCAGGTGACAAAATGGCTGTCGTAACATGGGGGAAGGGGGAAAAGATATCCTGTATTTCTCTAATTAAATCTGATGATTTCGCAGGAATGGTAAAAGACCTGCTAGGTCCAATGATGAAAGAGATGGTTGCTACGCAAAAATAGGTTATTGTCAAAATAGTATGAAAAGATATGCAAGTGTAAAAGGTAAGTTATTGTTTAAGTCGCTTGTTGAAAATTTACCTGATATAATATTTACGTATTAGATTTTTAATGTAGCGGCAAAGCGATAGCTTTGCTTAAGTTAAAGTCGAAATAACATTGGAGGAAAATATGAAAAGTAAAGAAATAAAAAAAGCAGTCAGAGAAGGTTATGCAAAAGTTGCAAAACAAAGCAGTTCCTGCTGTTCTTCTGAATGTTCTTGCTGTGGAAGTGCTGTGAATGCAGAAAGTATCAGTAAAAGGATAGGTTATACTGAAGAAGAGCTGATTTCTGTACCTGAAGGAGCTAATTTGGGTTTAGGTTGCGGTAATCCCACGTCACTTGCTTCATTAAAAGAAGGGGAGACTGTTGTTGATTTGGGTTCCGGTCCCGGCTTTGACTGTTTTTTAGCTGCTCAAAAAGTAGGTAAAAAAGGAAAAGTCATTGGAATTGATATGACGCCCGAAATGATTAAAAAAGCAAAAGAAAATGCTAAAAAAGGCAATTATCAAAATGTAGATTTTAGGTTAGGTGAAATTGAAAATCTGCCTGTTGATGATATTTCAGTAGATATAATCATGTCAAACTGTGTTATTAATCTTTCTCCGGATAAAGATAAGGTTTTCAAAGAGGCATTCAGAGTTCTGAAGCCGGGCGGCAGAATTATGGTTTCAGATATTGTTTTATTAAAAGAGCTTCCTGAACTTGTAAAAGAATCCGTTGAAGCACATATCGGCTGTCTGGCAGGTGCGATGCTCAAGCCGGATTATATAAATACAATAGAATCGGTCGGTTTTCAAAAAGTTAAAATAATGGATGAAACTACTTTTCCTATAGAATTTATGCTTAACGACCCTAATGTGCAAACGATTATTAAAAATCTAAATCTTTCAAAAGAAGAAATAAAAACACTTTCAGATTCAGCAGCCAGCATAAAAGTTTCCGGAATTAAACCTAATTAGTAGGCATTGTAATGTATTGTCGTTGTGGGGGTTACGGGCTATATTATAATTGTAGTTACACGCCCTTGGCGTGTTATATGTAAAATAATTATAGTTTATTATCTAAAACCGCATAAATAATTATGCTACATACCCTAACCTCAAAGAAAAAAAATTTTCAAAATAAAAAAAGTACTTGACGTTTTTTTTTTTGGTAGTATAATTATAGTAAAGGATGAAAAATTAAAAACAGGAGGCAATGGAAATGAGTGACCAATATAATCCGGTATTATCAAATGGTGATGTACAGATTGATTGTGATAACGATGCAAGCAGTAGTTCCAATGTAATAAAGTTCACACATGACAGCGGTACTGAGTTGGTGAGGATTCAGGAAGATGGTAAAGTAGGAATAGGGACAGCAAGTCCATATGGTAGATTGCGAGTACAAAGTGGTAGCGAAGCGACACCCCTTGAATTAACAACGAGTGATTTCAATAGTGGTACCAATGTCGGTTCCTTGTTTCATGTTGAATTTGGTGCTGCAACCGGTAATACCTATACCAAACTTGCTGCAGTTAATAATGGCTGGTCTCAATGGAGTAATCTTATTTTGCAATCAGGAGGAGGTAGTGTAGGCATAGGTACAACAAGTCCTTATGGCACATTGCGGGTGCAAGGGAGTAGTACTGCAACGCCCCTTGAGCTAACAACCAGCGATTTTAATAGTGGTACTAACACCGGCTCCTTGTTTCATGTGCTATTCGGTGCTTCAACGGGCAATACCTATACTGAGCTTGGTGCATTGAATACTGGTTGGTCTGCATGGAGTGATCTTATTTTGCAGTCAGGGGGTGGAAAAGTCGGTATCGGAACAACAAGTCCGGCAGAAAAATTAGAAGTAAATGGGAATATAAAGGCAAGTGGTGCAGTTGCCGCGGGAAACGAAGGGTTAAAATGGAAAGTGTATTCACATACGTTAACATCAAACGAGGTTACAAATAAATATTGTGAAATTTCTAATGTTACAATTGAAAATGAAAATGTGAGAGGAATGCTATGTGGTGGTAATTCTGATGGCCAATATCATTTTGTAGCATATACTCAGGATTATGGTACCGCTCGTTATTGGATTTCTGCTGACTTAAATGACAATGCTGATATTATTACCTTATATTTTGGTAGTAGTTTTGTGTCAGGCGCTGTATTATACGTTATAGTTTTTTATGTATAATTTAGTAAAATTATTTTTCTAAGGGAGGAAATAAATTATGAAAAAGCAAATTTTAATTATTATATTGTTTGTTTTATTAATGTTTCATGGTTATCTTAAAGCAGAAAACGAAAAAAAGTCTATAATAATTAGTGCTGGTTATCATGTATTTCCAGATAGTGATTATTTTGATTACTACGATGAATATTTTAAGATTCGTTCATTAAGTGGTACTAAAAATTTACCGGGTTTAAGTTATGAAATAGAATTCAGCAATGTTAAACAACAATTATTCAATAAATTTGATTTTGAATTAAGTTGGGGATTAGGTAATTATAGGGGGAGTATAGAGCATAATTGGTATTTATCTAATAGTGAACAACCATATATTATTAGTGGTGATGAATTTTTGAAAAAAAATATTTTAGAAGTAAAGGTAATATATTTAAAAGTTATACCAAAGATAATTTTCAACCTTAATAATAAGATAAAAACATTCGTTGGGGTAGGTTATGGTTCCTATTGGTTTGATAATAGGTTTTCATACGATGAAGTAAGAAAATTAGGTGGTACATCATATTCTCGTGTTGGAAACTCTGGTTTTAATGTTGCACCAGTTTTTTCTTTGGGTGGTGAATATAAAATATCAGAAAGATTTGGCGTAGTATTACAGGACACCTATGCAAATATTCCTGTAAATAAGGATTATGTGCAGGCGCAGGAATCACTCAACATTGGTGGAAACAGCATAATGCTTGGATTGAAGACATATTTTTAAGGAGATTTTACTATGAATGAACCAAAAGCAGAATTAACTACGGAGCAGTTATCACTATTAATACAGATAGTAAATAAAGGAAGTTATGTTGGTGAGCAGGTGGAATTAGTTGCTGAATTAAAAAGAGCCTTAATTGAAATGCTTAAAGCAAAACAAACTCAGATGCAAAAATAATATTGTTTTATTTTAATCTTTTTCAGTTTTTTGACGGTAAAATCTACCCTAACCCTGCACCTCAAATAAAAAATATTTTAAAAATAAAAAAAGTACTTGACAAAACTGCAACATTGTGTTATAGTATAGTAAGATGATAGACAAAGTCATAAAACGGTCATAGAGTTCGTAGAGTCATAGAGTCTTAGGGTTAAAGACCCAATGACCCTACGACCCAACGACACTTTTACATATGAAAATAACTTACAAGGGCGATTATGCTTTAAAGATTTTGTTGGATTTGTCTCTGAATTACGATAAGGGGCTTATTCAAATAAAGGAGATATCAAAGAGGCAGGATATTCCTATTAAATATCTTGAACAAATTATTTTGATATTGAAGGGTGCCGGCTATATAAGGAGTAAGAGGGGTCCTGTTGGTGGTGTCCATCTTGCTAAGTCACCTGAAAAAATAAAGTTAGGAGAGATTATTCGTTTAATGGATGGAACTACAGCGCCGATAACTTGTGTTAGTAAGACAGATACGTCAAAATGTGATTATATTTCAAAGTGTCCTTTTAGACCTAAATTTCTGGAAATAAGAGATTTTATAAATAATATTGTAGATAAAACATCTTTTGCTGATATAGTTGACGAATCTGTAAATTTGTCTGATAAAGTGCCGGATTATTCAATTTAATTTTTTTTCAGACAATTGTCCATTACAATGATAGACAAAATAATAATAGTTGATTAGAGAATTAGTGAATTAGAGATTAGAATTTGTTTAGTATTTAGTGTTTAGAATTTTGTATTTTTTACATGACACATAACACATTTCACATTACACAATTTCAAAAGGGAGGTAAAGAAAATGAGCAAGAATGATGCATCTTTACACGTGGAAACGCTCACACTTCATGGCGGGCAAGAGGCAGATAAGACGACGGGGGCAAGGGCAGTGCCGATTTATCAGACGAGTTCATATCAGTTCAGAGATAGTGATCATGCGGCAAATCTTTTTGCACTGAAGGAATTCGGGAACATTTACACGAGGTTAATGAACCCGACAACGGATGTTTTTGAAAAAAGAATGGCATTGCTTGATGGTGGAGTCGGCGCTTTAGCGGTAGCAAGCGGACAGGCAGCTGAAACATTGGCGATTCTAAACATCGCACAGGCAGGTGACGAAATAGTTTCAGCTGATAATCTTTACGGGGGAACATATAATCTTTTTCATTATACTCTAGCCCGATTAGGGATTAAAGTTAAATTTGTCAAATCAAATGATTTGGATGCAATCGCAAAAGCGATAACGCCAAAAACTAAAGCTGTTTATGCAGAATCAATAGGCAATCCGAAATTGGATGTAGCAGATTTGGAAGGAATTTCCAAAGTAGCTCATAAAAACGGTATACCATTTATTCTTGATAATACGGTCTCACCATATTTACTAAAACCGATAGATTTTGGAGTAGATATTATCGTTTATTCGGCGACTAAATTCATAGGCGGTCATGGAACTTCTATCGGTGGTGTAATTGTAGATTCTGGAAAGTTTGACTGGACGAACGGAAAATTTCCGCTTATTGCCGACCCAGATCCGAGTTATCATGGTCTTAATTTCGTAGAGGCACTTAAGCCGCTTGGTAACATTGCATATATTATTAAAGCAAGGGTAAATCTTCTTAGGGATTTAGGTCCTGCATTGTCACCATTTAATTCTTTTCTTTTTCTTCAGGGTTTGGAGACGTTACATTTGCGGATTCCAAGGCATTCAGAAAATGCATTGACAGTAGCGAAATATTTAAAGAAACATTCTAATGTTGTATGGGTTAATTACCCAGGTTTGGAATCAAGTCCGGAGTACCCGAGAGCTAAAAAATATCTTCCTAAAGGTGCCGGTGCGATTATCGGATTTGGCATAAAAGGTGGACTTGCCGCGGGTAAAAAGTTCATTGATTCACTTAATTTAGTATCACATCTTGCCAATATAGGTGACGCCAAAACGCTTGCAATACATCCGGCAACTACAACACATCAGCAACTTTCAGAAGACGAACAGCGTGCAACCGGTGTAACACCTGATTTCATACGGCTTTCTGTAGGGTTAGAACATACTGATGATATCATCGCAGATATTGAACAAGCGTTAAAAAAGATATAGAATGTGTTTAATAAACAAGTAGAGATTAAGGGCGTTCGAAGTCCAATGTCCGATGTCCGGAGTCAAAAGGCAGGAGTTAAGACCCTATGACCCTACGACCCTATGACTCTATTCTGGAGGTAATTTTATGGCGAAGATATTTGAGGATATTACCAAAACAATTGGGAATACTCCTTTGGTAAAGATTAATAAGTTAACGGGAGGGATAAAGGCAACAGTTTTGGTAAAACTTGAATCATTTAACCCTTTATCAAGTGTAAAAGATAGGATTGGAGTTGCTATGATTGAAGCCGCAGAGAAAGGCGGAATTCTGAAAAAGGACTCTGTTATTATAGAACCAACCAGTGGTAACACTGGGGTTGCTTTGGCATTTGTCTGTGCTGAAAGAGGCTATAGGTTAATTTTAACAATGCCTGATACGATGAGCGTAGAACGAAGACAACTATTGAAAATATTTGGTGCAGAACTTGTTCTTACAGAAGGAGCAAAAGGTATGAAAGGTGCTGTTGAAAAAGCTGAGGAATTAGCAAAAAATACACCAAAAAGTTTTATTCCTCAACAATTCAACAATCCGGCAAATGCTGAAATCCATCGTAAGACAACTGCTCAGGAGATTTGGAACGATACAGAAGGCAAAGTTGATATTTTTGTTGCAGGAATAGGTACGGGTGGAACGATAACCGGTGTCGGAGAAGTATTGAAGAAAAAGAAGCCGTCAGTAAAAATTATAGCGGTTGAACCGAAGGACTCGCCGGTTCTTTCTACAGGGAAAGCTGGTCCACATAAAATTCAAGGAATAGGTGCCGGATTCATTCCTAACATTTTGAATAGGGATATCATTGACGAAATTATTTTAGTTTCCAATGAAGATGCCGGTTCAACTGCCAGACAGATAGCAAAGCAGGAAGGCATATTGGTTGGAATATCAAGCGGTGCTGCATTGTGGGCTGCTTTACAAATTGCCAGTAGAAAAGAAAACGAAGGTAAAACAATTGTAGCGGTTTTACCGGATACTGGAGAGAGATATCTTTCAACTTGGCTGTTTCAGTCATAAAATGCGCTCGGGAGTAAATTTTTTTGAGACGCTCCCTTGAGGTCGCTCTAACATTTGCTCCTGTTGGGTATAGGTCGCAAATTCAGGCTCTTCAGAAATTTCTTCCTCGCTTCGCGATGAAAGGAAAATAAAATATCCGTTTCGTGTTATGTCTTATATATGAACATATCAACACATGAACACGTGAACACATTTAGTATTTAGAGTTTAGAATTTAGGATTTAAAATAATATGGATAAAAAAACAACTAAATTTCAGAACAAAGATTCAGTTTTAAAAGGTAGTGTCTGTTATACCCGTACAGAATATTTTACTTTTGCTGAACCGCCAAATGAGTTGGTGTTAGATTCAGGAGAAAAACTGGGTCCGATTACGCTTGCTTATGAGACGTATGGTAAACTTAATGAGGATAAAAGTAATGCTATTTTAGTAGAACATGCCTTGTCGGGAGATGCACATGCAGCAGGTTTGCATGAGGATGATAAAGAGCTTGGTTGGTGGGATAGTATGATTGGCCCGGGTAAAGCATTTGACACAGACAAATACTTTGTTATTTGCTCAAATGTCATAGGAGGCTGCAAGGGTTCAACAGGTCCGTCGTCTATAAATCCGAAAACTCAGAAACACTATGGATTAGACTTCCCCATTATAACTATCAAAGATATGGTAAATGCACAGAAACACTTGGTTGATTATCTGGGTATAAATAAACTTTTATCAGTAAGCGGTGGTTCTATGGGTGGAATGCAGGTTTTACAATGGCTGGTTTCTTATCCCGATAGAATATTTTCAGCAATACCACTTGCAACATCTGTAAAACATTCTCCGCAGCAGATTGCTTTTAGCGAAGTAGGCAGGCAGGCAATTATGGCTGACCCTGACTGGAAAGATGGCAACTATTATGGAGTTTCTATTCCTGCAAGAGGGCTGTCTGTAGCCAGGATGATAGGGCATATAACTTATATGAGTGGTATGTCAATGGCTGAAAAGTTTGGCAGGCGTTCAAAAGAAAAAAAACCGGTTCTAAAATTTGAACCGGATTTTGAAGTTGAGGGATATCTTCGTTACAGGGGAGATAAATTTGTTAAGAGATTTGATGCTAATTCGTATCTTTATATAACAAAAGCTCTGGATTATTTTGACCTTACAGGCGGCAAAGAATTGTATGAAGCATTTAAGGGTATAAAAGCGAAATTGCTTATTTTGGCATTTAAGTCGGATTGGCTTTATCCTTCATCTCAGTCAAAGGAAATTGTAAAAGCATGTAAACTTGCAGGAATTGATGCTACTTACTGTGAAATTAATTCAACATATGGGCATGATGCTTTTCTTTTAGAAGTTGAGCAGGAGACCCATCTTATTAAACATTTTTTGGAGCGAATATTTTCAGGAGATAGGTTAAAATGAAAAATGATACTATTAAATTAGAACATAATTTGATTGAAAATTGGATTGAAAAAAATTCCTCTGTTTTAGATCTAGGTTGTGGAGATGGAGATCTTTTGTCTGTTCTTATAGAGCAAAAAAATGTAAAAGCTCAGGGTATAGAACTTGATGAACAAGCAATATATAAATGTGTTGCGCGGGGTATCAGTGTTTTTCATGAAGATATTGATAACTGCTTAAAAGGTTATGCTGATAAGTCATTTGATTATGTGATATTATACCAAAGTCTTCAGGAAGTTAAAAAACTGTCAGTTGTCTTAAGTGAAGCATTAAGGGTAGGGAAAAAAGTTATTGTCGGATTTCCAAATTTTGTATATTATAAAGCACGGTTACAGATTTTTCTTAATGGAAAGGTCCCGGTTACACCCTCACTGCCTTTTCACTGGTATGATACGCCAAATCTGCATTTTTTAAGTATTTCGGATTTTGTTGAATATTGCCGGAAAGGTGACGTTAAAATTGAAGATTCAGTATTCATCGGAAAAAGTAAAGTGGTAAAAATACTTCCTAATTTGTTTGCATTGAACGGAATATTTCTTATTTCAAAATAGATGTCAAGTAAATCTTGAAGATTAGGAATATAAGGAGTTCGTATTTAGCGGTTTGGAGTTCATAAATAAAAACTATGAACTATGAACTATTAACTATGAACTTACTTTTAGTAGTCACTGTTATTAGGATAATAAAAGAAACAGAAGATTTTATAGAATTAGTTAAAATGCCCATTCGTATCTCTTAAGCCCTAAATCATAAAGTAAAAGGAATAGAAGGAGGATATGATATTATGCAGATAAAAGTTAACGGAAAATTACAAGAAATTGAAAAAAAATTTACGATTGCCGAACTACTTGTACTTAATAAAGTAGAAATGCCGGATATGGTAAGCGTACAGTTAAACGGAGAGTTTGTTAAACGTGAGAATTTTGCTGATGTGATTATAAAAGAAAATGATGAGATTGACTTCTTGTATTTTATGGGAGGAGGGCGATAATGGCAGGATTTACTACAAAGGCAATACATACGCCGTATCTTAAAAAAGATGTTCATGGGTCGTTACAGATGCCTGTTTATGATTCTGTGACATTTGAATTTGAAAGTGCTGAAGAAATAGAAGCAGCATTCATGGGTCAAAAACCGCGTCATGCGTACTCAAGAATTACAAATCCGACCGTAGAGCATCTTGAACAAAAGATTAAAAATGTTTCCGGAGCATTGGCAGTTGTTGCTGTATCATCCGGCATGGCTGCAATAGCCAATACAGTGATGAATATTGCTCAAAAAGGTGATAACATAATAACTACAAAATATGTTTTCGGAAATACATATTCGCTTTTTGAAAAAACACTTGCTCCCTGGGGACTTGAAACAAGGTATGCCGATTTCTCAAAACCGGAAACTATTGAAAAACTAATAAACAAAAATACAAAGGCAATATTTTTTGAAACCATTACAAATCCTCAGCTTGAAGTTGTCGATATAAAAATATTATCATCTATAGCACGAAAGTACTCAATACTATTAATAAGTGATACGACTCTTACCCCAATATACTTTTTTAACAGTAAAGATTTAGGAATAGATATTGAAGTAATTTCAAGCACAAAATACATATCAGGAGGAGCAACTTCTGTCGGAGGTATTATAATAGATAATGGAATATATGACTGGTCGAAGATTGCTAAACTTGAAAATGATGCAAAAAAATTCGGACCATTTGCTTTTATTACTAAGTTAAAAAGAGAAGTATATAGAAATCTCGGATCATGTCTGTCCCCTCATAATGCATATTTGCAGAGTATCGGGCTTGAAACCCTTGCGTTAAGAGCGGATAAGTCATGTTCAAATGCACTGACAATAGCAAAGAGTCTTGGAAAAAGTAAACGAGTTGTAAAGGTTAACTATCCCGGACTTGAAAGTTCGCCATATCATTTAATTTCAGATAAACAGTTCAGCGGTAAATTCGGTGCATTGCTTACATTTGAGCTCGAATCAAGAGAAAAATGTTTTTCGTTTCTTAATAAGTTAAAACTTGTCAGGAGAGCGACAAATATTCAAGATAATAAAACGCTTGCATTGCATCCTGCTTCAACTATATTTTGTGAATATTCACCTCAATTGAAACTTGAAATGGGTGTTCCAGATACGCTTATAAGAATTGCTGTCGGTATTGAAGATGTCGAAGACATAATAGATGATATTAAACAGGCGTTGGAGGAATAAGTGTCATTAACAGATGAGCAACTTGAGCGGTTCAGTAGGCATATAATCCTGAAAGATGTGGGTATAGAGGGTCAGGAAAAAATACTGCAAGGGAAAGTCCTTATTATAGGTGCCGGCGGGTTGGGCGCACCAGCTGCCTTATATCTTGCGGCAGCAGGAGTAGGAACATTGGGTATAGCTGACGGTGATTTAGTTGACCGCACAAATTTACAGCGGCAAATAATTCATTTTACACCTGACATAAATAAACCTAAAGTAATTTCTGCAAAAGAAAAAATATTGCAGATTAATCCTGATATTAAGGTAAAGACATACCAAGAGAGGGTCTTTGCAAATAATATTCTTGATATTATACGCGATTATGATTTTATTGTTGACGGTACAGATAATTTTTCCGCAAAATTTCTTATCAATGATGCCTGTGTGATGGCAAAAAAACCATTCTCACATGGAGGTATTCTGCGGTTTGACGGACAGACAATGACATATGTTCCGGGCCATACTTGTTATAGATGTGTGTTTCAGAATCCACCTCCAAAAAATGCTGTACCTACTTGCTCGCAAGCAGGAATACTTGGTTCAGTAGCGGGTATATTGGGAACGATTCAAGCAACAGAAGTTTTAAAATATCTTATAGGAAAAGGACGATTGCTTACAGATAGATTGTTGATATTCAATGCTTTTAATATGGATTTCCGTACAGTGAAGATTAATAGAAATAGCAAATGCCCGGTTTGCGGTACAAATCCTTCAATAATAAAATTAGAAGATTATGAACAAACCACATGCGATTTGAAAAAGAAATAGAATATGAAAATTCCAAAGAAAATAATCGGTTTTATTTTTGCGCAAGGAGAAAAGGAATCGCCTATAGAATCTTGCGGTTATCTTGCAGGTAAGAAAGCTCAGATTTTCAAACATTATCCTATGCGCAATAGTGATTTGAGCAGTGAGCATTTTTCTTTAGATCCCAAGGAACAATTCAACTGTATTCGGCAGGCAAGAGAAGAAGGTTTTGATATATTGGCTGTATATCATACTCATCCATCTACTCCTGCACGCCCGTCAGCAGAAGATATTCGGCTTGCTTATGATCCTGCTATTATATATGTTATCTGTTCACTGATTCCGGAAAGTAAAGATATTAAGGCATTTCGTATTATCAAAGGACAGGTAACGGAAGAGTTTCTGATTATTGAGGAGTGAATTTTATGGCAGAGAAAGAATTTGATTTGGCGGCTTTAAAAAAAATAGGAATGATACAGCAGATACAGAAAGAATATTTTGTTATGCGTCTTCATGCTGTTGGCGGCGATTTATCAGCAAAACAACTTGGTAAGATTGCCGAGGTTGCTGAGAGATACGGAAAAGGTGCGGTACATCTTTCTACACGCCAAGGAGTAGAGATACACAATGTTCATTATACTAATCTTGAGAAAGCGCGCCAAGAACTTGAAACTGTTGATGTTCGTATGGGAGCCTGCGGTCCAAGGGTGCGTGTTATAGTTGCCTGCCCAGGTAATGTTACCTGCCGCTGGGGAATTATAGAAACTAAAAATATTGCTAATGAACTCGATGCTAAATATTTCCGGCAGGATACACCGCATAAGTTTAAAATGTCGGTTACCGGATGTCCGCACAACTGCGCAAAAGCAACGGAAAATGATGTTGGTATTATGGGAGCAATATTGCCTAAGTGGAGTGATGAAATATGTACAGACTGTCATTTGTGTATTAATGTATGTCCCACCAAAGCGATTGAACGCGAAGAACATATGGTTGAAGGTAAACTTAAGCGGTTTTATAAATTAGATGAAGAAAAGTGTATTTACTGCAGTATTTGTACATCTTCATGCCCGGTAAATTCTTGGGTTCCGGCTATAAAAGGATATAATATTAGTATAGGCGGTACTATGGGTAAAATACCCCGGTTTGGAACATTACTAAAAAAACTTATTACCGATGACGGTGAATTATATACTATTGTAAAAAAAGCATTGTTGTATTATCAAAAAAATGGACGCAAACGTGAACGTTTCGGTCATATGATTGACCGCATTGGTGTTGAGAAAGTCAAGGAGGAAATACTTAATGGGGTTTGATATAAAAAAAAGTATAGATTTACGCGGGGTTTCCTGCCCGATGAATTTTGTTAAGACAAAAGCGGCTCTTACAGAAATTAAAGCGAACGAATTACTTGAGGTTGTACTTGATGAAGGAGATGCTATGTTAAATGTCCCTCGAAGCGTAAAAGAAGAAGGGCATAAGATAGTTAATGTGGAAAATATTGATACATTTTTTAAAATAATAATAAGGAAGAGTGATATATGATTGAAAAATCAAAGCGTAGTTTTTTAAAAGCTTTTTCCTGGAGGGTGACAGGAACAATAGATACTATGATTATATCGTTTATAATTACAGGAAAACTTTCCTTTGCACTTTCAATAGGCGGGGTTGAGGTTTTTACCAAGATAGCATTATATTATTTACATGAAAGATTTTGGAATAAAATAAATTATGGACGTGTTCAAAGTAAAGAAATAGATTACAATATTTAAAAAAAATGAATAATTTGATTATCACCCGATTACAAGAAGAATTAAAGAATTTATCGGCATTAGATACTATCAAGTGGTCTATCGGCAAGTATGGGGTAAAAGATGTTGCTTTTGCCTCAAGTTTCGGTGCGGAAGATCAGGTTATTACGGATATGTTGATAAAAATTAATCCAAATGTATCAATGTTTACATTGGATACCGGTTTATTACCTAAGGAAACAAGAGATTTGATTGTAGAAACCGAACATCGTTACAATATTGCCGTCGAAATTCTTAAGCCCGAAACAGCGGCTGTAGAGAATATGATTAAGGAGCATGGTGCCAGTCTTTTTTATGAAAGCATTGAAAAAAGAAAACTTTGCTGCCGTGTGCGTAAAATAGAACCTCTTAAAAAAAAACTTGTGACACTAAAAGCATGGATATGCGGGCTTCGTAAAGAACAGTCTATTACTAGATCTGATGTTCAAAAAATTGAATGGGATGAAGCGTTTGGTTTGTTTAAGATTAATCCTCTGGCGGACTGGACGGAAGATAAGGTGTGGAAATATATAAAAGATAATAATGTGCCTTATAATAAACTGCATGATAAAGGATATCCAAGCATAGGTTGTGCTCCTTGTACAAGGGCCGTCAGGCATGGCGAGGATGTTCGGGCAGGGCGATGGTGGTGGGAAACTTCGGAACAGAAAGAATGCGGTTTGCATGTAAAAAATATTAAAACTGCATCAAAAAGGAAGATATAATGGAACATCTTGAAAAACTTGAAGCGCAGAGTGTTTATATTATTCGTGAAGCATATCGTGAATTTAAAAATCTTTGCATGCTCTGGTCTATTGGGAAAGACAGTACAGTATTATTATGGTTAACACGCAAAGCATTTTTTGGGCATGTACCTGTTCCGTTGGTTCATATAGATACGCATTATAAAATTCCTGAAATGATTGAATATCGCAACCGCCTGGCACTGGAATGGAATCTAAATATGATTTATGGCGAGAATAAAGAAGCTCTGGAAAACAAGCAGACATTTCCTGACGGAAAAGTTGATCGTATTGCATGTTGTAAAAACTTGAAGAGTGAAGCATTGAAACGTACGCTTTCAGGTGAGTGGCCGCGTTATAGAATGGACCACAATCAGAAGAAATATGTGATTGATACAAATAAAGAACCGTATACAGGTGTTATTGTCGGTGTGAGAGCTGATGAAGAAGGCAGTCGTTCAAAAGAAAGATATTTTTCACCAAGAGATAAAAACAACGAGTGGGATGTGGGTGATCAGCCGCCGGAATTTTGGAACCAGTTCAAGACAGATTTTGCTCCGGGAACACATGTGCGTGTACATCCGTTATTGGATTGGACAGAATTAAATATTTGGGAGTATATTGACAGGGAAAACATACCGATGGTTTCTCTGTATTTTAATCAGGGAAAAGGAAAACGTTACCGTTCATTGGGATGTTATCCTTGCACCAAACCGGTTGATTCCGATGCCAAAACGGTAAAAGAAATTATAAAAGAACTGCGCAGCGGAAAATTTGCCAATATAGCAGAAAGATCCGGCAGGGAGCAGGATAAAGAAGACGGCGGCGGACTTGAAAAACTTAGACGGGACGGATATATGTAGGGGATAAGATGGTTCATAATATAAGAGAATCTATAAATATAGTTATAGTTGGTCATGTTGACCATGGTAAGAGTACTGTTATCGGAAGACTGCTTGTAGATACAGATTCTCTTCCTAAAGGGAAGCTACAGCAGGTTAAAGAAATGTGTCTTCGTAATTCCAAACCATTTGAATATGCTTTTTTGTTAGATGCACTCAAGGATGAACAGTCACAGGGTATTACTATAGATACGGCAAGAAGTTTTTTTAAAACAAAGAAAAGAGATTACATTATAATAGATGCTCCGGGACATATTGAATTTCTTAAAAATATGATAACCGGTGCCGCAAGAGCTGAAGCAGCTTTACTTGTAATTGACGCCCATGAGGGTATAAAAGAGAACTCAAAACGCCACGGACATATGGTTTCGATGCTGGGTGTAAAACAGATAACAGTTTTGGTTAACAAAATGGATATTGTTGGATACAGGCAGGAAGTTTTTGACGGCATAAAGAAAACATATTCGGATTTTCTAAATCAAATCAATATTGTCCCGTTGAGTTTTATTCCTATCAGTGCTCTGGAAGGAGAAAATATAACGGTTCATTCAAATAAAATGGAGTGGTATAATGGACAGACAGTGCTTGAACAACTCGATAAATTTAATCAAGCTAAAAATCTTGACCAAAAACCATTTCGTTTTCCAGTGCAAGATATTTACAAATTTACTCAGGATAATGATGATAGAAGAATTGTTGCAGGTACAGTAGATTCAGGTTCGGTAGATGTCGGAGATGAAGTTATCTTTCTTCCTTCAAATAAAAAATCCGCTATTAAGTCTATAGAATCATTTAATACACCGGTTAAATCAGCAGTGCAGACAGGAGAAGCAACCGGATTCACCCTTACAACGCAGATATATATACGTCCCGGTGAAATCATGGCAAAAGCAAATGATATTCTACCTAAAGTAGGGAGCCGGTTTAAAGCAAATATATTTTGGGTGGGTATGGCGCCAATGATAAAAGATAAATTTTATAAATTAAAGCATGCATCTTCACAGGCATATGTTAAGCTTATAGAAATAAAACAGGCTATTGATGCAGTGGATCTCAGCACCGTTTCCAATAAGCAGCAGCTCGACCGCCATGATGTCGCGGAATGTATTCTTGAAACTATGAAGCCGATTGCTTTTGATATTGTTGATGATAATGAAGGTACCGGAAGATTTGTGGTTGTTGATAATTATGAGATTGCAGGAGGCGGAATTATTGTTGAAAATTATTCAACGCAGGATTCTACTTTGAAACAGCATATACGCGAACGTGAAAGTATCTGGGAAAAAGGGTTAATTACTTCAGCCCAGCGGTTTGAACACCATAAGCACAAAGCAAAATTTATTGCATTCACAGGTACAATAGGTACCGGGAAAAGGGCTATTGCCAAAGCCCTTGAAAAAGAATTATTCAGTTATGAATATAATACATACTATCTTGGAATAGCTAATATTGAGAAAGGTCTCGATTCTGATATTTCAGGCAATCCTGAAGAACGCATGCGAAGACTTGGTGAACTTGCCAGAATAATGACAGATGCCGGTCTTATATTCATAACTACCATTGATGATGCAGACGACTATGATATTGAGACATTGAAACTTCTAAATGAACCGAATGAAATACTTGTTATAAATGTAGGGGAAAATAATTTCAGTCATTATTCAGTCGACCTCCAGATACCGGCAAATGAAAGTGTTGAACAAGCTGTAAAAAAAGTGTTTGAATTACTTAAGTTCAGGGATATTATCCTCGACTATTCGATATGAGATACCTTCCCATATCCCTTAATATCGCCGATAAAAAAATATTAATAATTGGTGGCGGAAAAATCGCTTATCAGAAGATAAAAACGCTTAAGCAGTTTTCAAAATCTATTACAGTTGTTGCACCTTATATTAATGATGAAATTAAAAAGTGCGACTGTGATTGTAAAGAAAAAAACTACGAATCAAAAGACCTGAACGGTGTTTTTATTGTCTATGCTTGTACCAATAATAAAAATCTTAATACCAAAATTAGAATTGATGCACAAAAAAAGTGTGTATTAATAAATGTTGTTGATAGTCCACAAAACTGCGATTTCATTTCTCCTGCAATATATAAAAAAGGATATATGACCATAGCAGTTTCTTCTGACGGCAGGGATGTCAAAAAATCAATCATATGGAGAAATAAAATAAAGGATATTTTTGAAAAATGATTACTTTGCAAAGCATGGATCTTAAATATGCTCTGAATGAAAGAGAAAAATATTTTTATAGTCTTGAAAAGATGAAAAATAATTATATTCTTTTGCATACCTGTAATCGTACAGAAGCATATCAAGGTAATGGCGATGTGCCTGAATATATTGTCCGTCATCTATTCCGTGTCGTGTGTGGTATTGAATCAGCGTTGCTGGGTGAAACAGCCATACAAGGGCAGGTAAAAAGTGCATATGAAAAAGCACGTGATGATTCTTATTTATCACCTCAATTGCATAAGCTTTTTCAGCATGCTTTGCGTGTAGGTAAAAGAGCAAGAAGTGAGACGGATATATCAAAGGGTGCTATGACTCATGGTAGAGTTGTGATAGAGGTGTTGAAACGGGACAGAGTTGATATGTCAGTTTCAAAGATACTTATAATCGGAGTAAATAATTTTAATGAATCGGTTGTAAAATATATAACAGAAAAAGGAAACAAAACTGTATTTGTTGCAAACCGTACTTATAAAAAAGCTTTTGACTTAAGCATTAAGTATTGTTGTAAGACAGTAAGATTTAATAAGCTGAATGAAGAGATAAATTCTGCCGACATTATCATTTCTGCTACTTCATCGCCGCATCTTATAGTAAAAAAATCTGATTTCATAACAGATAAACAGATGCTTATATTTGATCTTGCAGTACCGAGAGATATTGATCCTGAAATTGGAATATTACCTAATGTTACACTGTATAATATTGAGGATGTAGAAAAAAAAATTAACATTAATAAAAATAAACGAATAAATGAAATTAAGAGGGTTGAAGAAATCATTGAAGAAGAAATAAGAGTGTTTCATGATAAAAAATAAAATAAAGATTGTCACAAGGAAGAGTCCTCTTGCAGTAATACAAACAGAAGAGATTATTAACTCAATTTCAGATATTAACTTTAAAATCATCACAGTTGAAAGTTATGGGGATAAAAATAAACATCTTTCTCTGATGTCGGATGTTCCGCCGGATTTTTTTACAAGAGAGTTGGATAATGCAGTCATCTCCGGAAAGGCTGATATAGCAGTGCATTCTGCGAAGGATCTGCCAGTTCCGCTTATGGAAGGATTAGAAGTTATAGCTCTTACTAAAGCAGAGGATTCTACTGATTGTCTTGTTTCCCGGGATAACCTTCCATTGAAAAAACTTAACAGGGGTTCAAAAATCGGGACGAGTTCAATCTCAAGAAAAAAACAATTACTCGATATAAGACCGGATTTAGAAATTGTTCCTGTCCGTGGAATTATCAATGAAAGATTGGCTCTTGTTGAAAGTGGAAAAATTGATGCTCTTGTAGTTGCAACCTGTGCGATTAAACGGATGGGACTTACGTCAAAAATAACAGAAATACTACCTTTTGAAACTCACCCTTTACAAGGTAGTCTTGCGATTGTTGCAAAACAATCAAGATCAGATTTGAAAGTACTTTTTAGTAAAATAGATGTGCGTATGTCTTATGGCAAAGTATATCTAATCGGAGCCGGTCCGGGAATACGCGATTTGCTGACAATTAAAGCAGAAACTATACTTCAGAATGCAGATATAATATTTTATGATGACCTTATAGATAAAACATTGCTAAATAACTATCTATTCCATAAAGTATATGTAGGAAAAAGAAAAGGGAAATACAGTTTATCACAGAATGAAATAAACCATAATTTATATGAAGCCGCAAAAAAGAAACAGGTTGTAGTACGTCTTAAAGGCGGAGATCCGTTCGTATTCGGACGTGGAGGGGAAGAGTTGGTTTATCTCAGGGAGCGATATATTGATGTAGAAATCGTACCAGGGATAACGGCAGCACAGACAGCAAGTGCTTCTGCAGAGTTACCTCTTACAATGCGGGGTTTAAGCAATAAATTGAGTTTACTAAGCGGACACAACGCGGAAGAAAATTTTAAAACAGAAGGCGAGACCCTTGTATATTATATGGGTGCATCAAAATTAAAAGAGATAAAAAGTTATTTAATAAAACAAAAACATGATATTGAAACTCCGGTTGTTCTTATAAACAAAGCAGGTTTTTGGGATGAAAGGGTACTATTAACTAATATAAGCAATATGAATGTAAAACTGCAAAAATCACCTTTAATTGTCATTGTAGGAAAAACAGCGGGTTTGTTTAGGCAACGTAAAAAAATATTGTTTACCGGAATTAATCCTTATAATTGTTTAGTTCCCGGACATTTAATTTATTATCCGCTTATAAAAATCCATCCTATTAAATTTGATGTAGACATAACTAAATATGAAGGTATAGTTTTTACCAGCGGGCAGAGTGTTCATTTTTTCTGTGAAAGATATATTATCCCACAAAACATGAAGATATTGAGTATAGGTCCGCAAACATCCAAAGAATTGAAAAAATATGGATATAAGATTAATAGTGAAGCCGGATTCCCGGATTCCGATGTTTTGGCAGAATTGATAAAAAATACGAATCTAAAAAAAATATTATATCCATGTTCAAATTTGTCCGATAACAAAATTCACAAACTGCCTTCAGTAGAAAAAAAAGTTATTTATAAGACAATAGCAGTAAGTCAGGTTAAAGTAAATCTTAAAATGTTTTCGGGTATAGTTTTCACTAGTCCGTCTACAGTAGATAGTTTCTTTAATATTTACGGTAATATACCTTCGCATATAGTTGTTTCAGTATTTGGCAAACATACTAAAAAGAGATTAAAAGAGAAAGGATATATTGCAAATGTCCAAACGATTTTACCCGCCTACGCAGAATGCCCTCACGAAGTTGGGGGATGAATGCGTAAAGTGTATCCGCCAACGTTTTGTGGCGGATGCTTCGGCAGATTTCGCCGAAGGAGGAGCAGGTGCCACCGACTTTAGTCGGTGGGCTCCACTGAATTAACAAAATATTGTAAAAAAATATATTCTAAATAGATATACTTTTAAAAGAAAAAGAGATGATAATAAAATTAAATGGAAAAGAAACCGATGTTAAAGATGCGATTTTGCTTAAGAGTCTTATTGCTGGCATAAATGTAGATCCGGAAACTATCGTAATTGAAGTCAATCGGCATATCTTAAAGTATGAAGATTGGGATAGAATAACTTTAAATCAAAACGATTGTGTTGAGATTTTGACATTTATGGGTGGAGGATAATTGTGGATGATATTTTTAAAATAGCCGGACATACTATCAATAACAGATTTTTGCTTGGCACCGGTAAGTTCTCGTCATATTCAATAATGAAAGAAGCTGTGGAAAGTTCAGAAGCACACATAATAACTGTTGCTTTAAGAAGAGTCGATATGAATTCAAAAGATGAAAACATAGTAGATTATATACCCAAAAATTGCATTATTATGACAAATACATCAGGTGCCAGAAATGCGGAAGAGGCAATTCGTATAGCTCGTCTTGCTAAAACAGTAGGATGCGGCAAATGGATAAAGATTGAAGTTATTTCGGATAATAAATATCTCTTGCCGGATAATGCAGAGACAATAAAAGCAACAGAAATTTTGGTAAAGGAAGGTTTCATAGTTATGCCATACATGAACCCAAATCTATCGGATGCAAGGCGTTTAGTAAATGCCGGTGCCGCATCTGTTATGCCTCTCGGCGCACCTATTGGAACGAATAAGGGCTTAAGGACAATGGAGATGATAAAAATACTTATTGATGAAATTGATTTACCTATTATCGTTGACGCAGGTCTTGGAAAACCTTCTCATGTCGCAGAAGCTATGGAGTTCGGGGCTGATGCGGTTTTGGTAAATACTGCCGTTGCTGTTGCTGATAATCCAGTAATGATGGCAAGAGCATTTTCTCTTGCCGTGCAAGCAGGAAGACAGGCATATCTTGCCGGGCAGGGTGCAGTCAAAGATGAAGCATCAGCATCTTCTCCTTTAACAGGATTTTTAAGATGAATTTTTACGAAATATATTCAGAATATAGAGATTATAATTTTGATAATTTATTTTCCCGTATTAACGAGAATGAAATATTTAAAATATTGGATAAACAAAAACTGGATATAACTGATTTCATTTCGTTATTGTCGCCCATAGCATACAATTTTATAGAAACAATGGCTAAGAAAGCCAATGAAATTACTTTAAAATATTTTGGGAAAGTTATACAGCTTTATACGCCGCTTTATCTAAGTAATTTTTGTGACAATGAATGTGTATATTGTGGTTTTAAACATACTAATAATATAAACAGGAAAATGCTTTCATTTGAAGAATTAGAAAAAGAAGCAAAAATAATTTTTGGGACAGGAATACGCCATATACTTATACTTACCGGTGAATCGAGAAAAAAAACACCGGTTTCTTATTTAAAAGAATGTGTATTGATTTTATCAAAATATTTTAGCTCAATTTCTGTTGAAGTATATCCTTTGGAAACAAATGAGTACAAAGAACTTGTTTCTACAGGTGTTGACGGAATTACCATTTATCAAGAGACTTACGATGAATCACTATATAAAAGCTATCATTTAAGAGGTAAAAAAACAGATTATCTTTATAGATTGTCTACACCAGAGCGTGCATGTGATGCAAGATTCCGTACGGTAAATATTGGTGCACTTTTAGGTCTTTCTGAGTTCAGGAAAGAAATGTTTTTTACCGGACTTCATGCTGTTTATCTGCAAAATAATTATCCCGACACTGAAATAAGTGTTTCATTTCCAAGAATACGTCCCCAAACAGGTGATTTCGTACCTGCATATACTATTTCTGACAGAGAACTTGTCCAGTTTATTATTGCTGTAAGATTGTTTTTACCGCGAGTTGGTATAAATATTTCTACAAGGGAATCTAAAATGTTAAGAAATAATCTTATCGGACTCGGTATTACTAAAATGTCAGCCGGATCAAACACTGCTGTCGGCGGTTACTCACAGAATCGGGAAAGCGAACGACAGTTCGATGTTGTGGATAGAAGCAGTGTTAAAGAAGTAAAAGATATGATTTGTTTAAAAGGTTACCAGCCCATTATGAAAGATTGGAATAATATTTGATAAGAATATTAGAGATTTAAGATATTTAAAATGAAACCATTGGGAAATTTTAATCATGGATTATATTGTATAATAACTGAAGAATGTTCTTTAGGAAGAAATGTCATTCAGGTCACCGAAGAATTAATTGAAGCAGGGGTTAAAATAATACAGTACCGGGAAAAATACAAATGTAATAAAGATAAGTATATTGATTGTAAAAAGATTAGAGATTTGACAAATAGAAGCGGTACGACTTTTATCGTTAATGATAACGTGGATATTGCTCTTGCCGTAGAAGCGGACGGAGTTCATATTGGACAAGATGATATTCCGATTGAAGTTGCACGTCGATTGGCACCAGGGAATTTTATTATAGGGGTTTCTACGCACTCATCGGTACAAGCACGCGATGCAGTAATGCGTGGAGCAGATTATATAGGTGTTGGCCCAATTTATTCCACCAAGACAAAAAAAGATGCATGCGATGCCGTTGGTTTAGAATATTTGGATTTTGTTGTGAATAATATAAATATACCTTTTGTTGCTATCGGAGGTATTAAGTTGCATAACCTTCCTTATGTTCTGCATCATGGCGCAAAATGTGTATCTATGGTAACTGAAATAATAGGTGCTCAAGATATACAAGGTAGAATAAAAGAAGCAATGAATATATTCAAACATAACTCAAAATCAAAAGTATACTGATAAAAATGTTCAAACGATTTCGTCATAGAAGAATAAATGAAAAGACACGCATTAAATATCGTGAAACTTTTCTTTATCCGTCAGATTTTATCTGGCCGGTTTTTCTTGTTAGAGGAAAAAATATTATACAAGAGATACCGACAATGAATGAAGTATTCAGATATTCAACTGATAAACTGGTTGAAGTTTTGAAGATTCTTGTTGATGAAGGTTTAAAGTCGGTTTTACTATTTGGGGTTCCTGAAAAGAAAGGTGTTGAACAGTCATATGCGCAAGATGGAATAGTTCAGTCGGCAATTCCCATTATAAAAAGAGCATTTCCTAAACTTGAAATAGTCACCGATGTGTGTTTGTGTTCGTATACTGCTAATGGTCATTGTCATATCGGTGATAATGATGAGACCTGTGAAATACTTGCAAAAATCGCATTAAGCCATTCAAAAGCAGGTGCAGATATTGTTGCACCTTCTGATATGATGGATGGAAGAGTTTATTTTATTAAGAAAGCATTGAAAATAAATAATTTATCTGATGTTAAAATAATGTCATATTCCGCCAAATATGCATCAAATTTTTATGGTCCTTTCCGTTCAGCTGCAGATTGTGCTCCTAAAATTGGTGACAGGAAAAGCTATCAAATGGATACTGCGAATGTCAATGAAGCAATGGATGAAATAAGGGCAGATATAGAAGAGGGTGCAGACCAAATAATAATTAAACCGGCTTTAGGTTACCTTGATGTTATTTCGAAAGCAAGCAATTTGTTTGCAATACCTATTGTGGCTTATAATGTTTCCGGAGAATATCAAATGATTAAGTGTGCAGTAGCTAGTAAATGTTGTAATTCTGATATTATAGAAGAAACATTAGTTTCTATGAAGCGTGCAGGGGCTGATAGAATTATTTCATATTTTACGCCGTATATTTTAAAGAGATTGAAAAAATGAAAGATTTAAAATCAAAAATTGCTTATCAAAAAGCAAGTAAATATATTCCCGGTGGAGTAAATAGTCCTGTCAGGGCTTTCCGTAATATTGGACGGAATCCATTATTTATAAAGCGGGCGTCAGGAGCACTAATAACCGATATAGATGATAATACATATATTGATTATTGCTTATCTTGGGGTGTTCACATTTTGGGTCACAAAAGTGAACAGATTAATAAAGCAGTAAGAAATGTCTTAAAAAATGGGACCTCTTACGGAGCCCCTACTTTGCTTGAAACTGAACTTGCAGAGAGAATTATTGGGGCAATTCCATCAATTAAAAAAATGCGTTTTGTAAATTCCGGGACAGAAGCTGTAATGAGTGCCGTACGTCTGGCACGGGCTTTCACCAAAAGAAATATTATTGTCAAGTTTGACGGTTGTTATCACGGTCATGCTGATTATCTGCTTGTTTCCGGTGGGTCCGGTTTGAGTGAGTTAAAGAAAAGTTCTTCCGCAGGCGTTCCTCAAGACTTTATTAAACAGACGATAAGCATACCTTTTAATAACCAACCGTTAGTTGAAAGTGTTTTTAATAAATATAAAGGTAAAATAGCGGCAGTCATAGTTGAGCCGGTGCCTGCTAATATGGGAGTCATATTACCGAACGATAACTTTTTACAATTTCTGAGAAAGATAACCAAAGCAAATGATACACTTTTAATATTTGATGAAGTTATTACAGGTTTTCGTTTAAAAATAGATGGAGCTCAGGGATATTTTGGTGTAATTCCGGATATTACTTGTCTTGGTAAAATCATTGGCGGAGGACTGCCTGTTGGTGCTTTTGGCGGAAGAATCGATATTATGGATCTTTTAGCACCGGATGGACCAGTATATCAGGCAGGGACGCTTTCCGGGAATCCATTGGCTATGAGTGCAGGTATCGCTGTTTTAAAAGAAATATCGAAAAAAGGATTTTATGAGAGATTAAATAGCATTGCAGATGATTTTACAAAAGAAGTGAGAAAGATGGGACTTAATATCAATGCAATAGGTTCTATGTTTTCAGTATTTTTTTCTAAAGGAAATATAAATAATTATAGTGACCTTAAAAAGTGTGATACAATAAAATTTGCCGGATTCTATAATAATTTGCTTAAAGAAGGAATATATTTGTCTCCTTCGCAGGGGGAAACAAATTTTATTTCAATTAAGCACAATCCAATAATTCTCCGGAAAACTCTTTGCAGCATAAGAAAATATAAATAATCATCTATAATTTTATATTAAATATGAAAAAATATTCTTAGATAAGAAACACATACTCGGAAAGCCGATTGTATAAAAACAAAAAATTAGAAATTATAAAAATCTTCTTGACAATTATTTTATATTTTGTATAGTTAATATATTCATTAACATGCATACTATAACACTAAAGGGAGGTTCAATAAAATGATCGATATTTATAATCTTCATGCGGAAATATGTAAAACATTAGCCAGTCCTGTAAGGCTAAAAATAATAAATACTTTAAGAGACAAAAAACTATCAGCAGGCGATTTGATAAAAAAGCTCAACATCAACAAAGTGAGTCTTTCTCAACACATGACGATACTTGTTCAGAAAGGAGTTGTGATTTCGGAGAGAGCCGGTAAAAAGGTATTCTATCAACTAAGGGATACGGAAATTATTAAAGCTTGTGATATTATGAGAAATGTACTTATTAAGTATCTTGAGCAAAATAAAAATATTCTTAAGAAAATAAAATAATGGAGGGATTTATGAAAATGGGAATTATATTGTATTCAAATGATTCGGAACTGGTCTGGAATGCTTTCAGATTTGCTAATCTGGCTGTTGAACAAAAAGATAAAGTCAGTATATTTCTTTTGGCAAAGGGAGTTGAATACGAATCCCTTTCCAATGAGAAGTATAATATCCTGAAACTGGCGCAGGATTTTATAAATAATAACGGTAAAATACTTGCCTGCGGTACTTGTCTAAAACAAAGACAGAAAGATGGCAGCCAGTTGTGCCCAATATCAACAATGAAAGACCTTTATAATATTATTAGGGATTCGGATAAAATAGTTTCATTTTGAATGGAGGTATTCATTTATGGGAAAAACAATACTCATATTAGGCGGCGGCTGGGGCGGATTATCTGTGGCTCACCGTTTGCGTGGTTATCTCGGCCAGGAACATCGTGTTGTTATAATTGAGAAAAATGACAAATTTTCCCTGGGTCCGTCAAACCTTTGGGTTATGACTGGGGACCGGCAATATCCCGGGGATGTAGAACGCTCTATGTCGAGATTATTGCGTAAAGATATAGAATGGTTGCATGCAGAAGTGACTGGTATAGAAACGGAGAATAAAAAAGTGCATACTTCAAAGGGGATAATAAGCGGTGATTATCTTGTGATATCGCTGGGTTCTGAATTATATACAGAAGAGGTTCCTGGTTTTTCCGAAAATGCATATAATCTCTATGATTTATCCAGTGTTGTGCGACTTCATGAAGCGATACAGCAGTTCACCGGAGGCAAAATTATTGTTTTTTGTTCATCTACTCCGTTTCGTTGCCCGCCTGCTCCTTATGAAGCCGCTCTGCTGATAGAATCATTGTTTCGAAATCGCGGTCTCAAAGACAAAATTGAAGTCCATATCTATACACCCGAAAAACAACCTATGCCGGTGGGAGGACCAAAAATCGGAGCAATGCTGAGACAGATGATTGAAAACCGTGGTATTATATATCATCCGGAACATAAAGTTATTCGTATTGACGGAACATTGCGGAAGATGTTTTTCCAGGACGGGATTGATGCAAAATATGACCTGCTGATAGGAGTTCCGCCGCATCGTGCTCCTCGGGTTGTTGTGGAAGCAGGACTCACGGATTCTACGGGTTATATACCGACCCATCCTCAAACTATGCGTGTGCTTTCCAATGTTGAAACCCTTGAAACAAAACTTCCCGGTATATATGTGCTTGGCGACATAGCTGCCATAACTCTTCTCAATTCTATGCTGTTACCAAAAGCCGGAGTTTTTGCTGAGGAACAGGCTTCTGCAATAGCAGGTAATATTGCTGCACTGATACGTGGTGAAGAATCAAATAAGGTTTTTGATGGGAAAGGAATTTGTTATATAGAAACTGGCGATGGCATGGCATCAACCGGTTCAGGGGAATTTTATGCTTATCCGGAACCGAGAATTCTGATTGAATCACCATCCAAGGAAGGACATAAAGCAAAGGAGGAGTTAGAAAAACTATTGACAACATGGTTTGCCTAACAAAACTAAGTATGAAAAGAATATATCTGGATTATAATGCCACAACACCAGTGCATCCATCGGTTGCCGGAGAAATGCAGAAATATATATATGAATATTTTGGCAACCCTTCAAGCGGGCATTGGTATGGCAGAAAAGCCCATGAGGGAGTTGAAAAAGCAAGGCGCCGAGTTTCTGTTTTACTTGGATGCAAGCCTGAAGAGATTGTTTTTACAAGCGGAGGAACGGAATCAAATAATTATGTAATCCGCGGCGTTGCGGAGACGTTCAGAAATAAAGGAAATCACATCATCACAAGTGCGATAGAACATCCGGCGATAATAAAGCCCTGTCAGTATCTGGAAAAGAAAGGATATGAAATAACATATCTACCGGTAGACCGATATGGAATGGTTAATCCTTATGATCTAAAAAAAGCAATCAGATCTTCAACGATTCTTATTACCATAATGCACGCAAATAACGAGACTGGAACGATTCAACCGATAAAAGAGATTTCTCGTATTGCACGAAGCAAAAAAATTCTGGTTCACACAGATGCCGCGCAAAGCGTAGGAAAGATACCTGCGAAAGTAAATGAATTAGGGGTTGACTTTCTTACTATTGCAGGACATAAACTATATGCTCCGAAAGGAGTGGGGGCTATATACATAAGACGAGGTATCCAGATTCAACCCCTGATTCTCGGTGCCGGCCACGAAAGTGGAAGAAGAGCGGGAACTGAAAATGTTATTGAAATTGTAGGACTGGGAAAAGCATGTGAATTATCGTCGCATAAAATGCCGGTCAATTCAAAAAGAATACAAGTGTTAAGAAATAAACTTTATAACGACCTGAAAATGAACGGCATCAAAATGAAACTTAACGGACATCCGGAAAAAAGACTGCCGAATATTTTGAATTTGAGTTTCGCCGGTATAGAAAACCAAATACTTCTTGAAAAAATGCCAGAGATAGCCGTGTCCACCGGTTCTGCATGCCACTCAAATTCAAAAATCCCTTCAAACATACTTACAGCAATGGGTGTGACTGATAAAGATGCATTTTCCGCTGTACGGTTCAGCCTCGGATTATTTACAACTGAAGAAGAAATAAACTATACGGTAAAAAAGATAATCAAAGTTATTAAGGAAATAAGGAACAGCGGGAAGAATAAAATTGTTCGACAAACTGTTTTCTAATCGAGTAAAAAGTTCTGATGAGATACATTAATTGAGTGCGGTCAGGAGGTGTAATCATGATGGGGACATGTTGGTATCAAGGGGGTTCACTGGTTATGATTGTATTTTGGATTTTAGTTATAGTTGGGATAATTTTTATTTCGAAGTGGTCGATTGATCGGGGAAAAGGAAAATCAGAGGGCGATTCGGCATTAGAAATCCTCAAAAAAAGATATGCTAAAGGAGAAATTAGCAAAACGGAATATGAGGAAAAAAAGAAGGATATACTTTAAAATTTAAGACATTAGAACAGATGGTAGTGTCAGTCCGATTGGCATTTGAAAGCTCAAAAGTTATCAGTTATATTATGAAACAAGAAAAACCTATAATAGAAAATAAATACTATAAAGAACCTTCTGTCTTTTTACCCGATAACCTTCTCAAACAATCCATACGGCAGAAGTCGTTAATTCCAAAAAAAGTTCCGGCGGTCTGTGTACTTGACCCGGACGGGGATATAGCGGAGTATTTATTAAGAAAAGGTCAGGCAAAAAAAAATATCTTTTGGCCGTGTTATCATACGGATATGTATGTTTTCAAAAACAAAGACAGAGAAATAGGAATTGTACCCGGGGCTGTCGGATCTTCGTTTGCAGTACTTGTAGCCGAAGAACTGTTTAGCATGGGTTGTAAATTGCTTATCAGCATAACTTCCGCTGGTCAGATATATCCTGTAATGCCGCCGCCTTATTTTGTTCTCATAGAAAAGGCAATAAGAGACGAAGGGACGAGCTATCATTATCTTCCGCCTTCAAAATTTGCATATATGGATAAAACATTACTCAAATTATTCTCCGGCATTATTAAAGACAAAACTATTCCCTTGAAAAGAGGCGTTACATGGACAACTGACGCTCCCTTTCGGGAAACGGCGTCATGTATTAAACAATTTAAATTACAAAAAATTCTTGCAGTGGAAATGGAAGCAGCTGCATTATATGCTTTCTCAAAAGTCAAGAAGAAACCTCTTATCTGTTTTGCGTATGTTACAAATCAGATGGGAAAAAAGACAAAGGATTTTGAAAAAGGCGAACACAACGGAAGTGAATTGGCAATTCATCTTATTAATTCTGTCGCTGGTATATGGGATTCCGTTATTACTGAGAGATAAAAATGGAAGATTTTAAACAAATTGATGGGGCAAGAAAATTATTAAGGCTGGATGAAGAAGCAAGTATGGAAGAAATCAAAGGAGCATTCCGTAGTTTAAGTTTAAAATACCATCCCGACAGATGTAAAGAGAAAGATAAAAAACGTTGTGAAGAAATGTTTAAAAAGATAAGCCATGCAAAGGATGTTATTTTTAGTTACTGCGCAAGTTACAGGTATTCGTTTAAAGAAAAAGATATAAAGAAAAATACTGTGGATAAGGAATTATGTGAACATCTGGAAAAATTCTATGATGGCTGGTATGGGGATTTAGATTTATGAGCAACATTTTTGACAAATACCGGAAAGAATATGATGACTGGTATGACAAACATAAATTTGAATATTTATCGGAGATTGAAGCGATAAGGAAAGTTTTGCCTAAAAAAGGGAAAGGCATTGAGATTGGCGTTGGTACGGGAAGGTTCGCTGCACCACTTGGAATAAAATATGGGGTTGAACCGTCAGAGAAAATGTTAGAGTTTGCAGAAAAAAGAGGGATAAGAGTTTATAAAGGGGTTGCCGAAGAATTGCCGTTCCCGGATAAAACATTCAACTACGTTTTATTTGTAACAACACTATGTTTTGTTAATGACCCACGAAAAGCAATAAAAGAAGCAAATAGAGTGTTGCATAAAAATGGTTCTATAATTATAGGTATGATTGACAAAAATTCGACATTAGGCAAGAAATACCTACAAGAAAAGAAAAACAACAGATTTCAGAGGCATGCAAGATTTTATTCAGTATCTCAAATACTCAGAATGTTAGAAGAAACAGAATTAAAAATATCCAAAATAATTCAGACAATTTTTGAAGCCGATTGTAATAGAATCCAAAAATTCAGAAAAGGTAGCGGAGATGGTCTTTTTGTAGTAATTAAAACGATAAAGCAGTAGAAGGTTTTTTTAATTTTTTACTATTACCGGTTTATCATTCCTGAATGTGAAATGTCAATAATAATTAAAGTTTAATCTACCTCACTTGGTTCAACTAAAAAATCTAATCCGCTCTATCAAAAAAAATCTTTGTGGCTGCTGTTGAAAAAAATCAGCTAATATTATAGAATGTAATAATACAATGAAAAAAATTAACAAATCTGAAATAAATTTACTGCTGGACTTGCCGTTACCGGAACTGATTTCTCGCGCTAATGAAGTGCGGAAGAGAGGGGTAGGTAATAATCTGGAATTATGCAGTATAATGAATGCTAAGTCGGGACTTTGCAGTGAGGATTGTAAATTCTGCGCTCAATCCGCTCATCACTCAACAGATATATCAGTTTATCCCCTGAAAAATAAAAAAGAAATGCTTGTAGCAGCGCAACAGGCGAAAGATATTGGGGCGGGAAGATTTGATATTGTTTCAAGCGGGAATACTTTATCTAATGATGAAGTAAGTATTATTGCAGAAGCAATTGTAGAAATAAGGAAAAAAATTGGTATAGATATGTGTGCTTCTTTGGGAAAATTGAACGAAGAAAATTTATTATTATTAAAAAATGCAGGTCTTTCCAGATATCACCACAATATTGAAACCTCGCGAAACTATTTTCCAAATATTGTTTCAACGCATAGTTTTCAGGATAGAATTGATACTATTAAGACAGCAAAAAAAGTCGGGCTTCAGGTCTGTAGCGGAGGAATAATTGGGATAGGAGAAACATGGTCAGATAGAATTGATATGGTCCTTACATTAAAAGAGTTAAATGTGGATTCGGTGCCGATAAATGTACTTGTTCCGATAAAAGGAACAAATATGGAATCGCAGAAGTCGCTTTCTTGTGTAGATGCAATAAAAACTATAGCAATTTTCAGGATTGTTTTGCAAGACAAAATAATAAAAATAGCTGCAGGCAGAGAGTCGGTTTTAAAAGATTTTCAGGCAATGGCTTTTATGGCTGGGGCAAACGGTATGCTTATCGGAGGATATTTAACGATAAAGGGCAGAAATGTTAAAGACGACCGGCAGTTGGTTGAGGAAATAAAAAAAGTGTGGTGTGAATAAAATTAGAAATTAAAAATATGAATGAAATAGAAGACTTTTTAGAAAAGAGAAAAGAACAAGGGTTGTTGAGAGAACTTCATCCCATAACCCGTAAAAAAAATGGCCATATATGGTTTAACACAGAAGAATACATTGATTTTTCTTCAAATGACTATCTTGGTTTAGCAGGACATCCGAATCTTATAAATAAATCTAAAGAAGCTTTAGATAAATATGGAACAGGGTCTTCCGCTTCACGACTTCTAAGTGGGGATATGGAAATATATCATATATTGGAAGATAAAGTGGCAAAATTTAAAAATAAAGAGGCCGCACTAATTTTTAATTCCGGGTATCAGGCAAATATCGGGATAATAAGCTCTCTTTTCGTAAAAGGCGATGTTATTTTTTCGGATAGATTAAATCATGCAAGTATTGTAGATGGTATACTTCTATCCGGGGCTAAGTTCTTCCGTTTTCAACACAATGACTTAAATCATCTGGAGCATCTTTTAACAAAAGAAAGACAAAAATATAATAAAGCTTTAATTGTAACTGAAACAATATTCAGTATGGATGGGGATAAACCTGATTTAAAAGGACTTGTTGAATTGAAAAATAGATACAATTGTCAGATTATGGTGGATGAAGCTCATGCAACGGGAATATACGGCAAAAACGGTTCAGGTATAGCGGAAGAAGAAGAGTTATCTGATAAAATAGATATTGTAATGGGAACGTTTAGCAAAGCACTTGGGAGTTTCGGTGCATACATAGCTACTTCAAAGAAGACAGTTGAGTATTTGATAAACACCTGCAGAAGTTTTATTTATTCCACGGCGTTACCTCCTCAAATTATTGCTTGTAATTTAGCAAGTATTGACTTAATAAAAGGAGAACCTTTTCGCAGAGAAGAACTCTTGGAAAATGCAAAATATTTTTATAATGAATTGAAAAGTAAAAAATTTGAAATAAGAGGAAATTCCCATATTGTTCCTGTAATTATTGGCGACAATACAAAAACAGTGGAATTTGCAAAACGTCTCCAGAAAAAAGGTTACTGGGTTTTACCGATAAGACCGCCAACTGTTCCAACCGGAGAATCCCGTTTAAGATTTTCATTAACTTTTTATCATAACAAAGAAGTTTTACAAAAATTGACAAATGATATTACAGAAATCAGAATTCAGATTAATTGATAGGGGTTATAAAGAAAGCATTGTCTTGATACCCGGTTGGGCTTTCGATTACAGGATTTTCAATTCCCTGAACCTGGATTTCAATTATATCGTTCCTGTAAAGTTTTCACCTTATGGTTTTATAGATGATATCTCAGATTTTTTAATTAGCAATAAATTGAGTAGGGTATCTATCTTCGGTTGGTCAATGGGTGCTTTTATCGCAGCAGGTTTTGCATCAAAGTATCCTGAGAAAGTTCAGGAAATTATCTTTGTAAGTGCAAAAGAAAGATATGAAAAAGAAAGCATAGCAAGAATAAAGAATTATATTAAAAAAAACAAAAACGGATATCTTTATAAATTTTACATAGAATGTTTTTCAAAGAAAGAAGAAAAGATGTTTGATTGGTTCAGGAAGAATCTTTTAAAAAGTTATTATGAAAACATGGAGCTGAATTTATTGCTTGAAGGACTTGATTACCTGTTAGTTGCAAGAATAGATTATGAAACATTAAAGGATCTGAAAATAAAATTCATTCATGGTAACGAGGACAGAATTGTACCTGTGGAGGAAGTATTGAAAATTAAAAATAGTTTGCCTGATGCCGAATATGAAATTATAGAATGTGCGGGGCATCTTCCATGGATATTAGATGTCATTCCCACCCCTGCATGTCATTATAACGAAAGCTGTAATCTATTAAAATGAACAAAAATAAAATAATAGAGAATTTCTCAAGATATGCAACCGTTTACGACGAATATGCTAATGTTCAGCAGATGGCAGCAGGTATACTTATAAAAGAATTGTTGTCGGAGAAGGGAAGAGCAGAATATATTCTGGAAGTGGGTTGTGGTACTGGCAATTACACAACTATTTTAAAACAAGAATATAAGAATGCGAACATAAAAGCAATAGATATATCAGAGAAGATGATTGAAGTCGCAAGACAGAAATTGAAGGATAGCGAAATAGGTTTTATTGTTGATGATGCAGAAACTATAGACCTAAATAATCATAAATTCAATATTATTACTTCAAATGCAGCTTTTCAATGGTTTGAAAATATAGAAGATACGATAGTAAAATATAGTAATTCGCTTGCGGAACGAGGTGTCATTTCGTTTTCTATTTTCGGTCCTTTGACTTTTAAGGAATTGAATATGTCCATAAGAGAAACATTAAGTAATGATATTCAAATCAATTCTAAGAACTTTTTGGAAAAAGAAAAAATAGAGGCAATTTTAAAAAGATATTTTATGAAAGTTAGTATTAAAGAAGTTATAATAATAGAAAAATATCATTCACTAATGGATTTTCTGAATAAAATAAGATATACGGGAACACGAGGGAATGGTATAAATGGTGAGTTCAGATTAACACAGGAAGTTTTAAAGAAAATAGAACAGAAATATAGATCAATCTTTGGGCAAATTATCGCTACATATCAAATATATTTTTGTAATGGAATAAAATGAGCGTGATTTTTGTTACCGGAACAGATACTGGTGTAGGTAAAACAATGATTACCGGTTTACTGTATCAGTACATTACAAAAAAAGGGTATAGTGTAATAACACAAAAATGGGTTCAGACAGGTACAAAAACTCTCCTTGAAAGCGATGTTGCGCATCACTATTTTCACTCTACTGATGTTAATTTCCATTCATATTCACTTCCATATTGTTTTAGATTCCCAGGTTCACCACATTTAGCGGCAAAACTTGAAGGCAGAAGAATAAATATAAAAAAAATAATTGAAAGTTTTAATAAATTATGCAGAAAATATGATTTTTTAATTGTTGAGGGGACCGGTGGGATAATGGTTCCGTTTAATGGAAAGTATTTAAGTATTGATTTGGTTAAGAAACTTAATTTATCGGTAATAATTGTTGTAGGGAATAAACTGGGCTGCATAAATCACACACTTTTAACAATTGATTCATTAAAGAGAAGGAACATAAGAATTATCGGACTTATTTTTAATAATATTTTTCAAAAACAGAAAAAAACCATTTTAAAAGATAATCCTGATATTATAGAAAAAATCTCCGGAATTAAAGTTCTCGGAATAATGAAGAAAGAAAGATCAAAAAATAAATTAATAAATAATTTTAGGAAAATAGGGAAGAAAATATTACATGGATAAATTATTGGAAAAAGATAAAAAATATATATGGCATCCGTATACTCAGATGAAGGACCATGATGTAAATCCTCCTATTGTTATTGAAAGAGCGAAAGGAATTAAATTATATGGGACAAACGGGAAAATGTATTATGATACTATTTCTTCATGGTGGTGCAATATCCATGGACACAATCACCCAAAAATCAAAGCTGCTATTAAAAAACAGATTGATAAACTTGACCATGTTTTGTTCGCAGGGTTTACACATAAACCGGCAATATTGCTGTCGGAAAAACTTATTTCTCTTGTTTCCGATACAGACCTTAGGAAAGTATTTTACTCAGATAATGGTTCTACTTCAGTTGAGGTAGCATTGAAGATGTCGCTACAGTACTGGAAAAATACCGGACAAAAACAAAAGAAGAAATTTGTTCATCTTGGGAATAGTTATCATGGAGATACTGTTGGTGCTATGAGTGTAAGTGATGTTTCGTTGTTCAATGAAAATTTCTCGGATATTATGTTTGATTCATATAAAGTTCCTTCGCCATATTGTTACAGGTGTCATGTGAAAAAGGGAATAAATGAATGTAAAATCGACTGCATAGTGCAATTAGAGAAATTATTAAAAGATAAGCATAATGAGATTTCTGCTTTTATTATTGAGCCATTAGTACAGGCAGCCGGCGGTATGATTATTTATCCGAAGGAATATATTATAAAGGCATATAAATTATGTAAAAAATATAAAATTCATCTTATTCTTGATGAAGTTGCAACTGGATTTGGTAGGACAGGAAAGATGTTTGCTTACCAATATACGGAGATAAAACCTGATTTTCTGTGTATTTCAAAAGGTATAACTTCCGGATATTTACCGCTTGGAGTTACAATTACGACCGATGAAATATATTCTGGATTTTATGATTATTATGAGAAAAAGAAAACATTTTATCATGGACATACATACACAGCAAATCCAATATCTTGTGCCACAGCTTTGGCATCCCTTGAAATATTTGAAGAAGAAAATACGTTATTCAGAATTAAAAATCTAATTCCGATTTTCCATAGAAGAATGGAAGAATTCAGGCTGCTTGCTTTTGTCGGAGATGTGCGATATATCGGTATGATTGGCGCGATAGAATTAGTTAAAGATAAGAAGACAAAAATACCGTTTGCTTTTGAAGAGAGAATAGGAATGAAAATTTATAAAGAAGGAATTAAAAAAGGAATTATTTTGCGTCCTCTTGGTAACGTTATATATCTTTATTTACCATTATCTATAAAAAGATATGAAATGACTATTATTCTAGATAAAATGTTTGATGTAATAAAAAACATTAAGTAAATTATTGCTTTTTTGATGATTCAAAATACATAAGGAGGTTTAATATGAATGAAAAACATGGAGTAGGGGAAATCCTTTTTCGTTTGGAGAAAAAAACTGTGGGTATTCTTGGGACATTGGATAAAGATTCAAAATATGTAAGATTAAGAGTTATGTATTATGGGGTGGATAGCAAGTTTAATTGTTATCTTATGTCCATGAAAGATAGCCCAAAGATAGAACAGATTCTATCTTCTTCAAATGTATCATTTCTTGTATTTGGGTTAGAAGACCCATATGATAATTCATGGGAAGTTGAAATTGATGGGGAGGCTGCACTTCTGAGACAAACAGAAGAAATAAATCATGCTATAGAACGGCTAAAAGAGCGTAATCCATTCGCTGATGTAGCTTCAGAGTCAGGTATTACCGGACAATTTGATTTAATAAAACTTATTCCTAAAATTGTCAGATTCAGACTTTATGGTGAAGCTTTGAAAGGAATATCTCCTACGGTTTTAGAATTATAAGACCGTTGAAAAAGTCATCAACAAACTTATTATATAAGGAAAAAATGCAACAAATAAAAAATCTTTTGAAATGCTGGGAATATTATAAATGTAGTAAGAAAGAATGTTCAGCTTACCAATCAAGTGACTTGCGTTGTTGGTTACAATGTGGGACGCATTGTCACAACGAAATTCAAGAGACTTGGTTAGAAAAAATGGAAGCTTGTATCAAATGCAAGGTATTCATAACAAATTTCCAAGAGAAAGATTCAATAGAAACGCTTTCTCTGATAGGAATCCAATTTAAAGAATATAAACAAAAAGTACTTGAAAGAACAGAACAACTTGAGGAAACAAATAAGCGAATGACAGAGTTTAAACTTACCAGTGTATATATGTTAAAAGAATTAGATAAAAAAAGTGAAGAATTGATGTTGTCTAAAAATTATATAGAGGAAGCAAAAAGTGATTTAGAAAAGAAAGTGGATGAGAGGACCCATGAAATCCGCAGTATGCAGACACAACTGATTCAATCTGCTAAGATGGCGAGTATAGGACAGTTCTCTGCTGGTATCGCCCATGAAATTAATAATCCATTAGGTGCTATTATAAATTATGTTCGTGCCACATTAGCAAATCCGGAAATCAAAGGACAAAATAAAGGATATATAGAATTAACATTAAAAGGATTATTTAGAATTGAAAACATTGTTAAACAGATTCTGAATTATTCGGGACATCAAAAATGCGAACTTGGGTCTGTTAATATTAACCAAGTGATTAAAGATACGATACCTTTTGTGCAACATAAATTATTAGACCAAAAAATCGAGCTCGTATTAAATTTAAACAACACATTACCGGACATTTTAGCTGATTCACATCAGTTACAACAGGTATTTATTAATATAATAAACAATGCAATTGATGCTCTTCATATTGATGGAATTTTGAAAATAGAAACAGATTCTAATGGAAAAGAAACAGAAATAAAATTTATTGATAATGGGAAAGGGATTAAAGAGGAAAAATTGGATAAGATATTTGATCCATTTTATACGGATAAGGAAGTTGGTAAAGGTACTGGTCTGGGGCTTTTTGTTAGTTACAATATCATTCAAATTCACGGAGGAACAATAAAAATAAAAAGTGAGGAAGGAAAAGGAACAACAGTTACTATTGCTTTTCCTATAAAAACCGATGATTAAGAAAAAGATTTTAATTATTGAAGATGATGATTTAATGTTGGGTATGATTAGAGATTTGTTAGTTAAAGAAGGTTATGAAGTTTCAGTTGCTACTGATGGATTTAGTGGTTACGAAGAATTTCAGAAATCAAGTTTTGACTTGGTATTATTAGATATAAAACTACCAAAAATGGATGGGATTACCTTATTAAAAAAAATAAAAGAATTTTCATCTGAAACAATGGCGATTATAATGACCGGTTACGGAACAGTTGAGACAGCAGTAGAGGCAATGAAGGTTGGTGCATATGATTATATTACAAAACCTTTTCTTTCTGAAGAATTAGTTTTACTTATAAATAAAGCCCTCGAATTTCAAAGTATTAAACAGGAAAATGTACTTCTTCATAAAGAGTTAAATCATCGTTACCAATTATGTAGCATTATCGGTAAAAGTAAATCAATGCAGAAAATTTATGATTTAATTGAAACGGTTGCTCCCAGTAATGCTACAGTTCTGATCCAAGGTGAAAGCGGAACAGGTAAAGAATTGGTGGCAGAAGCAATTCATCATCTAAGCCAACGGAAGGATAAACCGTTAATAAAAGTTAATTGTGCTGCTTTACCGGAAACTCTTTTAGAGAGTGAGTTATTTGGTCATGAAAAAGGAGCTTTCACCGATGCTATAAATAAAAGAATAGGTCGTTTTGAATTAGCACACGAAGGAACATTATTCCTGGATGATATTGATAATATGAATCCTGCAATTCAGATAAAACTTCTTCGTATTCTTCAGGAAAAGGAATTTGAAAGAGTAGGTGGAACCAAAACCATTAAAGTTGATGTGCGTATTATTGCTGCCAGTAGACCCAATCTGCAGGAAACGATATCAAAAGGAACATTTCGTGAAGACCTCTATTATCGGTTGAATGTTATTCCTGTTTTTCTTCCTCCTTTAAGAGAACGAAAAGAAGATATTCCTCTCCTGGTAAAACATTTTCTTGATAGATACAATCGTGAAACAGATAAAAACATTAAGATTTCGCCTAATGCATTGCAACTAATGTTGCATTATGAGTGGCCGGGAAATATTCGAGAGTTGCAACATTTAATAGAACGATTAATCACTATTTTCATAAAAGATGAAATTTTGCCTGCAGATTTACCACCTGTTTTTAATGAAAAGAAAAAATGGACAGCAACTACATTGCAGAAAGCCTTACAAGAAACAGAAAAAGAACATATTGTTAAGGTTTTAGAGTTCACTGGCTGGCAGAAAGAAAAAGCAGCTGATATATTAGGTATAAATCGGAAAACTCTTTGGCAGAAAATTAAGGAATACGGTATTAAATAGCGTTACTTTTCCATAAAACGTTACTTTTAAGTAACATTTGAATCTTGTCGTCATAGACTAGGCGATTATCTTTATTTAAATCCTCTTGCAGTTACTTTTTAACAACAAAACTTAATTAAGAAAAAAAGTTATTTATTTAGTAAAAAACATTATCTTTCGTCGGTAATGTTTTTTTTGCTAATAATTATGCTTTTGGCAGGTATTTTGCATTACTTAATAAGTAAGAAGTATATCTATTATTGCTGAAATAATATAAAAAGATAATGATAAAAAATAAAACATTTCCAGGTGGTTATAAATTCGTGAAATACGAAGGTCAGCCTGAAGGCATGGCGGAAAAATTTATAGTTCCGCCCGAAGTTCTTATTCCACTACAGCAGGGTTTTGGCAATGAAGTGATTCCATTAGTAAAAATTGGAGAATTAGTTAAAGCAGGACAGATTATAGGGATAGATAACAACACGGTATCAAGTCCCATCCACTCATCTGTTAACGGGGTAGTAGAAGAAATAAAGAAACAAAATTATTTTAAACGGGAAGTTACATTTGTAAGAATAATATCCGATAGGACAGACGGCATAGAACGTTTAGATGGATATAATTCTGACTGGTCAAAACTCGAAAAATCCAAAATAGAGGAATTACTTTATTTTTCCGGTGTATCATCTCTTGACAGGGAAGGTATGCCGACAATGTACAAAAGTTCGATAATTTCTTCGGAAGAAGTAGAAAGCATAATTGTTCACGGTGTCGGTTCAGAGCCGCACAACCTTTCACTTACAGTATTGCTTGGAGGCAAGGAGATACTGCATTTTGTGGAAGGATTAAGGATACTAAAAACAATTATGCCAAAGGCAAAGGTTCATGTTGCTTTAAGCAGATATAAAAAGAAACTTATAGAAGAGATAATGAAACTTACAGCAAGTTACGATTGGATAGAAATCCATCTTCTGGAACCGAAATACCCGCAGGGATATGATGAGGTGCTTATCCCGACTATTCTCAGAAAGAAATTCCCATACGGTTATTCAGCGGCGAGTATAGGTGTTGTGGTTTTAAACATTCAGGCGGTCCTGCAAGCATATCATGCTGTTGCGGAAGGATACCCGCTAATAGAACGTACGATTGCACTCTGTGGTTCGGGCTGGAAAGAGAATACTCATATAAAAGTCCGTGTCGGAACACCGCTTAAATATATAATTGCGGAATATTTGAAAAAGGACAGGGAATACAGGATAATATTGAATAGTCTGTTAACAGGGGTAGTGTTAAATGATTTTTCGTTACCTATAAACAGGACATTTTCACATCTAATCGCAGTTCCGGAAAATAAAGTCCGCAAGATGCTGTCTTTTATAAGACCCGGATTTAAAGAGCATTCGTATTCAGGAACTTTTGCTTCATCTCTATTTCCAATATTTAATAAGACCCTGGACACTAATATTCGTGGTGAGAAAAGACATTGCATAGCCTGTAGTTTTTGCGAAGAGGTTTGTCCGGTAAAAATTGTCCCGCATTTTCTATACAATCACATAGTAAACAATCTTATTGATGAGCGGTTAATGAATTATGGAATATTTAAATGCATAGAATGCAATCTTTGCAGCTTTGTATGTCCATCAAAGATACAACTGGCAAAATCTATTAAAGATGGTCAGGAGAAACTTATTCTAATGGGATGCGACAGTTCGCAGTGTATAATGCCATTTTTCGATTTAAAAGGTCTTAAAGAATATAAAGGGATAAAATAGCATGATTAGAAAGATTATGGATATAGGATTTAGATTTACTGAGAAAAACAAGGCTGCGTCTGCATTGAAGCCTATTCTGGTTGCTTTAGATGCATCCATTTATGGAACTGGCGATGTTACGATAGGTGCGCCGCATATTGCAGATGGTATTGATATCAAGAGATTCATGAGTGTGGTAGTTATTGCTCTTATGCCGGCGGCACTGGCGGGTGTATATTATTACGGTTTAAAAGCGGTACTGATAATAGCCGTGTCATATCTTGCCGGAGGTTTAGTTGAAGTGCTATTTGCAATAATAAGGAAAAGAGAGATAGAAGAGGGGTTTTTGGTTACCGGTCTTATCTTTGCGTTGACGCTTCCGTCCACCGTACCACTCTGGGTGGTTGCTGTGGGTATATTTTTTGGAACATTTTTCGGAAAAGAAGTATTTGGTGGTACAGGAAGGAACATATTCAATCCGGCACTTGTCGGCAGGTTGTTTATAACGATATCCTTTCCTTCGCTGACCAGCCTGCATTTTCAGGATCCGGGCATAAATGCGATTGCATCTGCAACACCTCTAATACTCTATAAGTCCTCCCACATAATTGCGAATTACTCAGATTTACTGTTGGGTAAAACAGCGGGAAGTATAGGAGAGACTTTCCGTATCGGATTGATATTTGGCGGTATATTTTTGATTTTAACAAAAATAAGCAATTGGCGGATTCCTTTTTCATATCTGGCGTCAGTTTTGATAATGTCTTTAATAGGCAGTCATTTTATTCCGGAGAAGATTGCTCCGCCGCTGTTTCAGTTATTATCCGGTGGACTGTTGTTTGGAGCATTATTTATGGCGACGGACCCTGTAACTTCTCCTTTCACTAAGGAAGGTAAATACATTTTCGGACTATTATGTGGATTACTGACAGTAATAATAAGGAGTTTTTCCGGCTACGTAGAAGGAGTAATGTTCAGCATTATATTAATGAATACATTTACTCCGTTAATAGACAGTACGATAATTGGGTTCAAGTACAGAAATTTAAGAAGATGAAAAATACTATTTTTATGATACTATTCATTCTGGTGTTGGGTGGAGTTCTTTCCACGGTGATTGTTACCGTTAATCACTTTACTGAACCGCTTATAATCAAGAACAATAATCTGATGATACAAAAGACCGTGCTGGAAGCCCAGAATATGGTTTTCCAAAAAAACGAAGTGGAAAAAATATTTTCGGATAATATAAAGGTAATAAAAAAAGGATCTGTAAATTTCTATGTCCTAAAAAATAAGGATATAGCTTTTGAATTGTCAGGTTCCGGGTTATGGGGTCCTATAAAGGCTGTAATTTCGTTATTCAGCGATCTAAAGACAATAAAGAAAATCCGGATAATTCATCAGGAAGAAACGCCCGGATTAGGCGGGGAATTAGCCAACGAAAAATATCTTCAAAAGTTCCATAATAAAACTGTTTTACCTCGGATAAATATTGTGAACAGAGTTAAGGCAGAAAAAGACAATGAAGTGGATGGGATTACGGGGGCTACTATGACGTGCAAGGCGTTTGAGAAGATACTTAACACCCAGATAAGTGAAAAGCTGTCAGTTTATAGAGGGAACTAAAATTACAATGAAATTAAAGAGGCTATATTATACAAAGACTTACCGGATTCTGCTGAATGGTTTATGGAGAGACCATCCTGTTTCGTGCAAATTGTTAGGAATGTGTCTTACTCTTGGGGTAAGCAATAAGGTTTCAAATGCGTTAGCAATAGGGTTGGGATTTACTTTTGTGCTTGTGGTAACAGCAGCCATAATATCCATGCTAAGGAATTATATTCCAAGAAATGCGCGTGTAATAATATATATGGTAATAATATCATCATTTGTAATTGTTGTGGACCGTTTCCTGATGGCATTTTATCCTTCAGTAAGTGAAACATTGGGTCCATATATAGGGTTAATAATAACCAGTTGCATACTTGTCGGACGGCTCGAAGAATTTTCTATAAAAAATCCGGTGTACTTTTCAATGCTTGATGCTTTTGCATCCGGTATAGGATTTGCATATACACTTATAATATTGGCCGTCATCAGAGAATTTCTTGGATTTGGCACAATATTGGACATTAAGGTAACTCCGGAAAACTGGACAAATTGTCTTGTTATCGGGATGGCGCCGGGAGCATTTTTCGTATTAAGCATATATTTATGGATTGTCAGGACTCTTGCAAAAGTAGACCCTGGTAAAATAGGAGTATTACATGGCTGAACTATTAACAATATTGCTGGCGGCGATATTCACGCACAATATAGCCCTTACGTACCTTTTGGGCATGTGCCCGGTTATTTCGTTATCGCAGAGTCTTAAGACATCTTTCGGTATGGGTATCTGTGTGATGATAGTAATGACACTTACATCTGCGATAAACTGGCCTATTTATAAATTAATACTTGTACCTACGCACAGTGAATATTTTTCTTTTCTTGTTTTTATCATAATAATCGCAGCGACTGTTCAGTTACTTGAAATGGTGATGGAAAAATATTTTCCTACTCTGCAATCATTGTTTGGAGTATTTCTTCCGCTTATAGCGGCGAACTCTATTGTGCTGGTGATTTCAATATTCATGGTGTTAAGGAACTATTCATATATTAAAACGATAGTTTTTTCTTTTGGTTCTGCAGTCGGATGGATGCTTGCAATTGTATCAATAGCTTCTATAAGAGCAAGATTACTATTGATCGGTGACATACCTGACGGTATAAAAGGTGGGGGTATTACATTAATAATAGCCGGTATAATGGCGCTCGCTTTTATGGGTTTTTCAGGTATCTTTGGAATAGGTTAAGAAAGTACGAATATTTGTAATAAATTCGTGAGGTTTTATAAAATTCGTGATAATTCGTGTTTCCAAACGAAGTGAGGATTAACTTGAATTTTGTTCCGCTTCTTGTAATCATGTTAATATTGTTAGTAGTATCTGTTATTCTCGCATCAGCTCAGATGCTATTGGTTAATTATGGTGACTGTAAAATAGTAATTAACAAAGAAAAAGTTTTCAATGTAAAAGGCGGGTATACCCTGATTTCGTATCTGATTTCCAGTAGAATATTCATTCCTTCGGCATGCGGTGGCAAGGCTACGTGCGGATTTTGCAAGGTAAAGGTTTTAAGTGGTGCGGGAAATCTTTTACCTACGGAAGAGGTATTCATTAATAAAAATGAGAAAGCGGAAGGAATAAGACTTGCATGTCAGGTAAAAGTAAAGAATGATATCGAAATATGGTTTCCAAAATATCTTCTTAGTACAAAAGAATATCATACGAGAGTTGAGGAAATAAAGCAGTTAACTCATGATATCAAGCAGATAACTTTATCTCTTGACCCCAAGCAAAAAGTGGAATTTAAACCCGGTCAATATATTCAGATTAAAGTGCCGGGAATTGACGAATACCGGGCATATTCAATAAGTTCTTCTCCTAAGCAGACGGATAAGATAGAGTTAATAATAAGGCATGTACCTGGTGGACTATGTTCCGGTTATGTGCATGAAGTTCTTAATACAGGAAATTATCTGGACATAAATGGTCCCTTTGGAGAATTTTATCTTCAGGAGGATTCGGAAAGAGATATTATTTTTGTTGGGGGCGGATGTGGAATGGCTCCCATAAAATCAATACTTTCAGCATTAATTGAAAAAGGTGTGGTTAGAAAAGCTGTTTACTTTTTTGGTGCAAGGTCTAAAAAAGATTTATTTTTCACTGAGGAACTGCGTGAGATAGAAAATAAATATCCTAATTTTAAGTATATTCCGGCACTTTCAGAACCAAAAGCTTCAGATAAATGGGATGGTGAAACCGGGATGATTACATATGTGATGGAGAAATGTATCGAAGATGCAAGTAATTCTGAAGCTTATTTGTGCGGACCTACTCCCATGATAGATGCGTCTATACGAGTGCTTACAAAGAAAGGTATGAACATTGGAAAAATATTTTATGACAAATTCTAAAGAAGAAATTTTGAATGAAATTAATAAGGCAAGTATTTGTTGTGTATCTACCTATTCAGGAATCAAGATTAAAAATAGGATGATGCATTTTGCTGTTTCACCCGACTTTAATTTTTATTTATCTTCTATGAAAACGGATCCCAAAACCAAACAAATACTCTTACGGTCTGAAGTTTCAATGCTTATTTATATTCCCGGAAATACATTCCCTGATGATAAAGAAATAGAACTTACTGGGTATGCACAAATGGTGAGAGAAGAGAATAAAGAGTGTGCAGTTCAACTTTTAATTAAACGTTCGCCCGTCGTTTCACAACTTTCACAATATAACAAACTTGACATGCTTGCTTTTATTAAAATTATACCTTTACAGATAAAATTTCGCCATGTAAAAGATATCTTACAAGGTATATCTCCAACAGTTATTGGATTTGAGCAAAACCAAACATCCATTTCTGATTGGGATAGGTTTAAGAAAAAAATTAATGCATGGATAACGGAAACAAGATATCCTTTTCTTTCAGTTACCGTTTTGCCGGTACTTCTTGGAACGACAATTGCATTCGTGAAAAAAAGTATTTTTAATCCTATATATTTCGTTCTTGCCCTTCTTGGTACAGTTTCTCTTCACCTTGGAACAAATATCATAAATGATTATTTTGACCATAAATCGGGTAATGATGAAATAAATAACGAATTTGTACGACCTTTTTCCGGAGGTTCAAGAATGATACAAATGGGTTTACTGACTCCTCTTGAGGTTTTAACTGGAGCATTAATGTTCTTTATTGTTGGAAGTGGCATAGGGTTATACCTTGTTTATAAATGTGGGTTGTCAGTGCTTCTTTTGGGATTAATAGGTGTTATTTCAGGATTTTTCTATACTGCACCTTTATTCAATTGGGCGAGTAAGGGTATAGGAGAATTATTAGTTGGATTAAATTTTGGTGTTTTAGTTTCATTGGGAAGTTACTATGTTCAGACCGGAACATTTTCATGGGAAGTATTCTGGGCATCTTTACCGCTTGGAATTCTGGTAACTGCAATTCTGTTGATAAATGAATTTCCTGATTATACCGCTGACAAAAAAGTAAGTAAAAATACACAAGTAGTGCGTTTGGGTAAAGAAAAATCTGCTAATATTTTTGGATATATAATGATAAGTAGTTATGTAGTTCTTGTAGCAGGAGTTATTGCCGGATATTTGCCAAAGATTATATTATTTGGATTAATTTCCCTGCCATTTGCAATTCAATCGGTAATATATGCTAAAAAATTTCATTCAAATTCATCCGATATGGCTATTGGAAATGGATTTACAATTTTGTGTTTCAATATAGTATCAGTTATCTCCATAATTTCATATCTTTGGTTGTCATTAAGAAATTTATATTTATTACCTATTTTATTTTTGGCTTCTGTTTTCATAGTTTGGAACTATAAAGCTGTAATACGGCAAAAAGAAACTTTTTTAAGATTGAAAGAAATTATATGAATAAAGAAAATAAAATCGAAGAAAAGATAAACCAATCCATCGATTTGAGATGGCTTATTAATTTGAGATGGATTGCTGTTGTTGTTGTTTTTATTGTCATTACGTTTACACGATATGTATTAGAAATAAAATTACCATTAATTCCTCTTTACACGGGTAATATCGTATTGTTTTCTTATAATATTTTATTTTTCATTTATAACCGCAAATTAGAATTTCAGAAAGGTACAGTTACCCAATATTTTAAGAAAGCTAACTACTTTGCTAAACTTCAGATATTAATGGATTTAGTTGCGCTTGCTTATTTGATTCATTTTTCCGGAGGTGTGGAAAATCCTTTTATATTTTATTTTATCTTTCATATGGTTATTGCAAGTATACTTTTATCAAATAAGGCAGCTTATTTTCAAGCTACGCTGGCTGTTGTTCTTTTAGGAGTAATTATTGCAGGAGAATATTTAAGAGTTTTACCTCATTATCACTTAGAAGGATTTTTTCCGGTTTTGTCTGTTGGGTCAGAATTATATTTAAATCCTCGTTATTTGTTAGGTATATTTTCTACTTTCATTTCCACGTTATATATAACTATCTATTTTGCAACAACTATTGTTAACAGGTTAAGAGCGGAAGAAACAGAACTTGCAGTAGTTAATAAGAAGCTTGAAGAACAAGATAAATTAAAGTCACAATATGTTCTAACGGTATCTCATGATTTACAGTCATCACTTTCAGCAATTCAAAGTTGTCTCAAAGTTGTTTTAAGTGATTTAACAGGGGCAATTTCTGAAAAGTCAAGAGAAATGATTGCTCGTTCTGAACAACGCAGTCAACATTTATTACATTTTGTAAAAGATCTTTTAGACCTTTCTAAAATGAGAGTGGATAAAGAAATAGAGAAAAAACCTGTATCTTTATCCGAAATAGTAATAAAAGTAGTTGAACAACTAAAACTGAAAGCAGAAGAAAAAGGATTAACCATATCAGTAGGAAATTTTGCTGGGAACACTTTGATTTCTGCTAATCCTGATGCTATGGAACAACTGCTGATTAATTTGACACTAAACGCCATTAAATATACTCCCTGGGGTGGTAAAGTTGCGTTACGCATTACACATTCAACATTAAATAATTCTGTACAAGTTTCTATTGAAGATACAGGTATTGGTATTCCACAAGAAGATTTATCACATATTTTCGAAGATTTCTATAGAGCAAAAAATGCTGAGCAGATGGAAAAAGATGGCACAGGACTTGGATTATCAATTGTAAAACAAATTATAAATTCTCATAGTGGAGATATTTGGGTAGAAAGTGAAGTAGGTAAAGGTAGTAAATTTTCCTTTACACTACCTAAAATTGGGAAGGTAAAATGATAGAACGAGCAAAAGTTCTTATTATTGAAGATGACCTTGATATAATTGAGGCAATGAAAGTAGTTTTAGAATCAAAAAAATATCAGGTTATTTATGCTAATGATGGAAAAGAAGGTTTTGAGAAAGCAGAATCCGAAAAACCGAATTTAATTATTTTGGATGTGATAATGCGCCATGAAACTGAAGGATTTGACGTAACCCAAAATCTGCGAAGAAACGAACGGACAAAGTACATTCCTATTTTGATGATTACATCTATAACTCAAAAAACAGGATTTCCGTTTTCCCCGGAGACAGATGGAGAATTTCTTCCCGTTGACGATTTCGTGGAAAAACCTGTTCAACCGTATGATTTGTTGAATCGCGTAGAAAAACTTCTAAAACTATCAAAAGAAAAGATAAATATTGGAGGGAGAAAAAATATTTTATGACCTTAAAGGAAATCTATAAACCAATATCTAAAGAATTATTTCAGGTTGAGAAAGAATTAATAAGTGTAGTGTCCCGACTTACCGGGACAGAAGATTCTCAACAAATCGTTAACCATTTTTTTAAAGTTCCAGGCAAACGTCTCCGACCCGCACTGGTTTTACTATCATCAAGAGCAGTTTCTCCTAATCAACTAATTAACCAATCAACTAATCAACTAATTCCATTGGCTACTGCTGTTGAGCTTATCCATAGCGCGTCTCTTATACATGATGATATAGTTGATGATGATTCTTTCCGAAGAGAGCAACCAAGCATGAATAAACAGTTTGGTAATCAAATAGCTGTATTGGCAGGTGATATGTTATATATCCGTGCTTTCTCACTTTTGTCTGATAAATTTGATAAAAAAATGCTGACAATATTATCTCATTGTGTAGAAAAAATGTGTTATGGTGAGATAAATGAATTGAGAAATAAAATATCTTCTTTAGAAGAATACTTGGAGATAATAAAAAATAAAACTGCATGTTTTATGGCTGTTTGTTGTCAGTGTGGAGCAATGATAGATGAACATAACGAAGAAGTTACATTAGCACTTAAAGAATATGGTCTAAATTTTGGGATTAGTTACCAGTTGATGGATGACTATATGGATGGTGATGCTACAATTACTTCCAAAATAAATATGCTTGAGACAGCAAGAGAATATGCCGTAAGGGCTATAAAATATTTAGAAATATTGGACAATTCCGAATATAAAGATGGTCTTAAAAATTTAGCTGAATATGTAATAAGCCCGTCGAAAAGGTCATCAACGGTCTTGATTACGCAGATTTTGAAAAATGATTACACAGATACTACCGTAGTTCCTTAATCTGTGTAATCTTGTTTTTAATAGGTGTAATCAGGGATTGTTGGTTTTTCCAACAATCTCAATACAAGGAAAACATGAACAAACAAAAATTTTATCAAGTGTCTAAATATGATTTCATTGTTGCAATAGCGATATTGGTATTTTCTTCCGGCTCACTTATGTCGTTAAAAAATATTAACATTGCTGATAAAGAAGCTATTATCTATAAAAATGGTAAATTGATTGAAAGAATTAATCTATCTCAAAAAAAAGTAATAAATATTGGCAAAATGGAAATAGAAGTTAGAGATGGGCGTATCAGAATATTGGAGTCGGATTGTCCGCATCAAATATGTAAACACTCCGGCTGGATAACAAGTCCTGCTCAGACAATAGTCTGTGTGCCAAATAAAATATTGATAGAGATAGCAGGCAGTAACAAAGATACGGATACGGAATGTAATGCCGTAAGTTATTAAGATTCGCGAATAACACATCACGAATTTTATCACGAATTATCACGGATAAATCATTGCCGTTATTCGTGTCGTGTTCGCGATGTGTGTCTTTATTTGGGGTCTCTATTCGTGATTAAGTGAGCGGAGCGAGTGATGGAAGAATACAATAAAATTAGAAAAATAGCATTTTTAGTTTCCTGCGCCTCTGTTTTGCAGATGGTTGAATATCTTTTTCCTCAACCCTTACCTGGAGTAAAATTAGGTCTGGCAAATATGATTACATTAGTAACGTTAGTTAATCTTGGATTCGGTGTTGCAGTAGAAATAGCTATATTACGAACTATTATCAGTTCTTTCATTTTAGGGACTTTTCTTTCCCCTACATTTCTTTTAAGCTTCTCATCTGCATTAATAAGCACTTTAGTTATGGGACTATTCTATAAACTCTCGACTCTCAACTCTAAACTATATCTGAGTCTTATCGGTATAAGTTTAGTTGGTGCAATTACAAATAATATGGTTCAGATAAGTATGGTTTATTTATTGCTAATAAGACATAAAGGTGTGTTTTTACTTTTACCCTGGCTTGGAATCAGTGCAGTTATAACAGGGTGGGTAACAGGATTTATTGCATCCGGTGTATGTAAAAAATTAGAAATATCAGCAATTAAAGTTAATTTACCGCAAAACACTTCAAGTAAGAATATCAGTAAGAACGTTCCATCAGTAGAAAATAGTTTTAGTATAGGGCGTTATGTAAGTATAGATTCACCTGTTCATCATGTGGCACCGTACATAAAGATTATAACAGTGTTTGTTTTAGCTTTAGTTATTTTAATTTTAAATAATTTTCTGGTTTATGTTGCAATATTAATTTTATTATTAGGTGTGCTTCATATATCAAAAATATCTTTTTTCAACTTATTATCTGATATTAAAAAAATATATTCACTTATTATTATATCTTTATTAGTTCCGGTTTTATTTAACAAAAACGGTGAAATACTGTTAAGTTTAGGTATGTTTAATATTACGAAAGAAGGGTTATTTATGGGAAGCATGTTTGTTTTTAGACTTATACTTATGATGACAAGTGCTTTTTTATTGATTAAGACAACTTCACCTAACGAATTAACTAATGATTTAAAAAAGATATTAAGTCCGTTAAGAATAATAGGTATTTCAGGAGATAGAATGGCAGAAATAATAACATTATCATTGGTATCTATCCCTGTTTTAATGGAAAAATCGCGCTCTTTTATAAAAGAACAGAAATTTAACAAGAAAACGTTTAAGGATTTTTTCCCGACAATAGTCGGTTTAATTGTTGTTTTATATCAGCAAAGTGATGAAGAACTAATTTGATGGAAAAAAAAGGAGGTGGTGAAACGTTGGAAATTAGGTTGTACTAGAAAGGAGGAATCAAAATAATGAAAAGATTGAACTTAATGTTATTGTCAGTTGGGTTGATGGTGGGTTTAGGAATTAATCATGCCGGGGCTGTTGCGAATATTGGTGGAACGTTGGATATAAATTATCCAGTGACACTATCTGGTGGTGAGCCTCAAGAGGGTTTCAGTAGTATCTGGGTACATGAGCTTGATGATAGAGATTTTATGCTCACACACTTTCATCCGATAATTAGTGCGGATATTTCGGATAAAGTAAAGGCAGAATCTATGATATGCATTGTTGAAGCTCATCCAGCCACGGTTTGGAACGCTTTTGTTGATTATACCCCATATCTGTCGAAAAAATCAGATGATAATCCGGTCACTATTCGCATCGGAAGATTTTTTGTGCCATTTGGGTATTTCAATGAAAATTATGCCAATCCGGTTGACCTTAAGACTATTTCCCGTCCTTTGATGTATGTTGACCACGATCAGGAAGATATGCAACTTAATGGTGGTCCGCAACCGATTTTTATGACACCATACTTTGATACCGGAATATTGCTTTTTGGAATTAAATCTTTGAGAGAGAAAGATCAACTATGGTACGGAGTATATATGGTAAATGGAATGCATTACGAAGAGGATCATTTTGATGCCCCTGAGATGAGTAGACTAAACGTGGAGTGGGAAACCGAGGTACCTCCACATGACGATCTTAGTAAGAATAAACAGGTTGGGACAAGAATTACCTACTCTATGGCTGATATTTTTACTGTTGGGGCTTCTTACTTTACCGGTAAATATGATGAAAAAAGCCAATTATCCAATACAGTCTCCGGAGCGGACCTTTATGTTCCATTGAGTAAAGCTAACCTGCGGTTTGAGTATGCTCAAAATCCTATTGAGTGGATTGATAGTGTTCCTGGAATGACAAGCCCGGAAGATTTTTATACACTCGGAACCAAAAAGAAATATACAAAAAAAGGTTGGTATACCCAATTTGACTTCCCGTTTGATTTGATATTCAAAGAGTCGGAGGCGGCAAAGAAATTTGAGTTTGCAGCTATGTACAGTGTGCTTGAAGGCGCAAGGACAAAAGTTGATGATATGCATACCTTCGATAAAATGTCTCGTATAGCAACAGCTATAACTTTTATGCCGGATCTGTCATTAAAATATAAAATTGAGTATCAATACACCCCGCTTTCAGGATATAACGCTACTTCTACTAATGTAGCCACATATGGTGATAAAATTGAGAATCTTTCAAGAATTCAGATGAGTGCCGGAATGAGTTTCTAAGACAAATGAAGAGAATAAGAAAATAAAACAAAGGAGGTGAAAGAAGTTTAGTGTAGTAAAAAAGCTTGTATCAAAATAATACAAGTGAAAAAAAATAAAAGGAGGGGAAAGATGTCAAGAAAATTTTTGTTTTTAACAGCGATTTGCTGTTTGATGGTTGGTTTAGTTCCTTCGCTCCAAGCAGGCGAAGGAAAAATCGGCGGGGATCTAAAGTTTTATCTTTATGATGTATCTTCCGGGAAAAGCAATGATGTTAAGAGAAACCAGATTTCTCAATTCGGGTTCAGTAGTTTATATATTTTTATCAGCCGGGAATTGACGGATAAACTCTCGCTTGATATAGAGCCGAAAATAAGTGCATCTACCAGTGCTACGCCTAAATTGGGAACAGCGATAGGTTCACAATTGAAAGATCCGACTGCCGGTATTACACCAAGTATTGGTTTTGTCAGAGCACAGATAACTGCGAAGTTACCTTATCAAGTAGAACTAACAGCTGGTATTTTAAGGCCCATATTTACCGAGGATTACGGTGCGCAATTATTTTATGGAGAAGAATACCATGCCAACTATGCAAGTGCTAACGGTTATTTAGGTTCATCTGATGAAGGTGGAATTGAACTTTATAAGAACTTTGAATTAAAAGATTTCGGGTTAGGAGCGGTTTCTCTTCCCGCTTATCTTTATATTGTTAATGGTGGCGCTACATATGGTGATAATAACAATAACAAAGGAATAATGGTTCATGTTGCTCCTGAAATAGGTAACTTCAAAATTATGGGTTCTTTTTTTACTTATAAATGGGATGCGGCTGATAAATATGATGTGAACAGATGGTCAGGCGGACTTGGTTTTGAAAAAGGAAAGTTTATGTTTAGAAGTGAATATATGGGAGGCATCTGGGAAAATAAAGAACTTTATGATAACACTGTTAAAACCGACCTTTCAAAAGGATACGGTGACCTTAAGCCGTGGGGTTACTATGCAAAAGTTGCGTATAGAATTTATCCATGGGTGCGGATATTGTTGAGTTATGCACAATATGATTATAATTTTACCAGTGCTGACAAAACAATAGCAGGAACAACTTCTTCTAAACAGACCAAGGTAGGTGAAACATATAGTAACATATCGCCGATACTTAATTTTTACGCTTCTCCGGAGTCAATTGTATTTCTTCAGACAAACTTTACTAACAACAAAAGAGATGATGATTCTGCGAAACTTAAGTATAGCCGTGTAGTTCTTGGTTGGAGGACAACTTTCTAATTTAATATTAGAAAATAAAATTGTGTAAGGCGGGGATTTAGTTCCCGCCTTACACAGATTTGTAGTGCGGAGATATCTAAATGAAAATCAAAAGATTAACATATGGTATTTTAGGTACATTTATTGTGTTTTTTGCGTTAGTTTTTCTTTGGAAGAATTTTTTTAATAAAGAAAAGATACAAAAACAAACACGTTTTCTGATGGATACTTACTGTGCTATACAGGTTCCGGGAAATACGGAGGTACTTAAAATTATTGATAAGGCACTTGATAGGATAGAAGAAATTGACAGGAAATTTAATGCGTTAAATCCTAAAAGTCCTATTTATGAATTTAATAATAACGATGTTCCTATTTCAGACCCCGAAATAGTTGGTTTAATAAAGATATGCCAGCAGGTTAGCGAACAAAGCAATGGTAGTTTTGATATTACGGTATATCCTCTGGTAAAGTTATGGGGTTTTTACGATAAAGATATGCATGTACCTGCAGCAAAAGATATTGCCGAATGTTTAAAGAAAATAGGGTATAAAAATCTTTTAATAAAAGATGGTAAGTTAATAAAAATTAAAAAATATATTAAAATTGATCTTGGAGCAATTGCAAAAGGTTATGCAGTGGAGGAAGCACTTAAAGTGCTTAAAAATGCAGGGGTAAAATCGGCGTTAATAGATGCAGGAGGTGATATTTATGCGATAGGTAAATTGAAAGATAAGCCGTGGAAAGTAGGAGTTAGGAACCCTAGGGGCGAAGGTGTTATGGGTATTCTTGAAGTGTCGGAGTTATCTATGGCTACCTCCGGTGATTATGAAAGGTTCTTTGAAAAAGACGGTGTAAGATATCACCACATACTTGACCCTAAAACCGGTTATCCTGCAAGAGGATTAATGAGTGTTACTGTAATTTCTCCTAATCCGACATTAGCGGATGCATGGTCAACAGCGCTTTTTGTAATAGGTGAAAAAGGAATGGATATTGTGGAAAAAACATCTATAGCAGAAGCAATAATGGTGACCACGGAGAATAAAATTCTGTATTCATCCGGTCTGAAAGAAAATCTTAAGATTATAAAAAAATAAGGAGGAAATTTAAAATGAAGATTAAAATAATAGTAATAACAATATTGTTTTTTAGCATTGTTGCAATTTCTAAAAATTGTTTTTCATTGGAACTTCTTAATCAGGAGCAGGCGTTAAAAGAAATGTTTCCGGGTGCGGACAAAATAGAAACCGAAAACCATGTATTAACTTCTGATGAAATAAGCAGTATCAAGAAAAGTTTGGGCGGTGAGTTAGTCCATTCTTCAAAAGGACATAGTATTGGAGGAAGCGTAAAAGAGAAAACAGAATATGATTTTTATTATTGTATTAAGAAAGGACAAAAAACAGGAGTGGCGATAATTGAAGAACAACCGGGAAAATGGGGTCCTGTGAAGTATATTATAGCATTAGATCCGTCTAACGGAAAGGTTAAAAACTTGGCAGTAATGTCATATTCAGAAAAAAGAGGTCGTCCTATTGCCCGTCATAGTTTTTTAGATCAGTTTGTAGGTAAGGATAGCAATGACACTTGTATAATTGGAAAAGATATACGGGCTATTAGTGGAGCAACAATATCTTCCGAAGCGACATGTTTTGCTGTTAGGAAAGTAACTTTACTTTACGGGAAAGTTATTCTAAAAAAATAACAGTAAATATTTCCCTGAATTAGGGGGTTTAAATATATGGAAAAACTATTTGAGAAGAAATTTTCTAAAAAGGAATTTCTTAAAATAGCAGGTACAGGTATTGCTCTGGCAACATTGGAAAGTTTATTGGTTAAAGTTCATGCCGAAGATGTTATGCCTGAACTTGGGACAAAAAAGTATGCTATGGTCATTGACCTGCGAAGATGTATAGGGTGTGAATCTTGCACGGTTGCTTGCAAGGTAGAGAACAATACGCCGGTCGACTATTCAGGTAAAACAGGAAGAAAAATTTTCTGGAATGAAGTATTATTTAAAGAAGAAAAGAATTATCCGTTTACTAAAAGAAATTTTTGGCCAAGACCATGTTTTCACTGTGAACACCCTACTTGTGTAAAGGTTTGTCCTACAGGGGCATCTTATAAGAACGAAGACGGTATTGTACTCGTTGACCATGAGGTTTGTATAGGTTGCCGTTATTGTGCCGTTGCATGTCCTTATGGGGCGAGATATTTTAATTGGTCAAAACCGCACTGGCCTAAAGAAAGAGAAGGTACATTTAATCCGGAAGTGGAAATGAGATATACAGGTATTGTGGAAAAATGTACATTTTGTCTTCATCGCATTAATAAGGTTGTTGAACAGGCGGATAAAGAACGTCGCGATCCGAAGGACGAAGAATTTGTTCATCTTCCCGCTTGTGCCCAGACCTGTATGAGTAAAGCAAGATATTTTGGTGATTTAAATGATCCTGAAAGTAAAGTTTCAAAATTGGTGAGAAGCGGTCGTGCATATCGCTTGGAAGAACAACTGGGTAATGAACCAAAAGTATTTTATCTTAAAGAAGCATAAAATTATTTTTGGGAGGTAAATATTGTGGAAAAAATATCAACAAAAGTAAAAATTGTAAGTGTATTAATGTTAATATCTATCGGGTGGATGTTATTTGCCTATATTCACCAGTTGACTTATGGTTTAGGTGTAACCGGAATGAATAAACCGGTTTTCTGGGGATTATACATAGTTAATTTTGTGTTTTTTATTGGTGTTAGTGCCGGAGGAATTGCCGTAGCATCACTTTGTCATCTTGCCGGTATGGAAAAATACAAACCTATCGGACGAATTACAGAAGTAGTAGCGATTATAAGTTTAGTCCTTGCTATTGTTACTATTGTTCTTGATCTCGGGCGAGCTGACCGGTTACTTAATGTTATTCTTTACCCTCAAATCACTTCTCCGTTGACCTGGGATGTAGCAGTAATCAATATTTATCTTGTACTTTGTTTGGCGCTTCTCATATCCGACATTGTTGGTTTTCATAAACTAACCAAAATATTTGCTTACATTTCCGTTCCGACATTTGTACTTGTGCATTCTGTTACTGCCTGGATTTTTGGTTTGATGAAATCGCAGCCGGGCTGGCATACAACTATTTTGGCTCCGTTGTTTATTATTTCGGCATTAGTATCCGGTTTGGGTTTGATTGTCCTGGCATTAATATTTTCCCGTACAATTTTAGGTTTTAATATAGAGGATGATATAATTATCAGTTTAGGAAAATATCTTAAATTTCTTTTACCCCTTTTATTCTATTTTCTTTTTTCTGAGATTATAACCGGTTTATATGCTCAGGTACCGGAACATTTAGTTATTATTAAGGAACTACTTACCGGAAAGTTTGCCAAAATTTTCTGGTTAGATATAGGAGTCGGGATTGTATTGCCTTTTATTTTGATAATATCTCCCTTAGGTAAAGCGGTATTTGGGGTAGGAATAGTTTCTTTAATGTGCTTTTTGGGTGTTTTTGCTGAGAGAACCAACATAATTCTACCGAGTTTTTACCATACTTTTTTACCTTATTTTGCTGCTTATTCTCCTACATGGGTAGAATGGTCGTTAATTGCCGGTACATATGCTTTAGGAATATTTTTATTTATCATCGCTTTTCAAATTATACCTTTGAGAGTGCGGAGTAAATAGCTTTTGTTAAAAAAAGCACAAAAACTATGATTACATAGATTAAAAGTGAGATTACACAAATTAAATGTCAGTGATGTATCTGTGTAATAGGTTTTCAAAATTCCTGTCCCGACGTTACGTCGGGATGGATGTAATCAGTGGCTGTTGAGGGTTTTTTCAACAGACACTAATTAGGAGGTTAAAACTGTGAAACTAACAAGAAGAAAATTTTTAGGTATTGCCGGAATAGTAACAGGAACGTTAGTTTTTGGTAAAAAACTTGTTTCCGCATTGAAAAAAGAAAAAGAACCTGCTGAGCAGGACCAAATTGGCAAAGAGGAATGGATACCATCCTGTTGCAATATGTGTGGCGGACAATCCGGTATTCTTGTTAGAACTATTGATGGCAAAGTAGTAAAAATTGAACCAAACCCGCATAACCCAATTAATTTTTCTAACAATTCCGAAGATTTTTTTAAGAACCATCTAATAGAAGGCGGATTAATTTGTCCTAAGGGTAATGCCGGAATAGCTACTTTGTATGACCCTGACAGAGTGAAAACACCGTTGAAGAGAACTAATCCCAATAAAGGTATAGGAGTTGACCCAAAGTGGAAAGAAATTTCCTGGGATGAAGCATATAAGGAGATAGTATCACGACTAAAAAAACTTCGGAATAATGGTGAAGCACATAAACTTTTATGGTTTTCTGAAAACCATTCATTTAAACATATTCAAGATGATTTTTGTAAATTATATGGCACACCTAATTATTCAGTGGATTCCAATCTGTATGATACTGCAAGAAAATCCAGTTTCAAAGTAATGATGGGAGATGAAAGACCATTATGTGATTTCATTAATTCAAAATACATTCTGCTCTTTGGCTGGAATCCGCTTTCATCGTTCAATTGGGCCCATTTAGGTAGAATCATTCCAAGAGCAATAGAAAAAGGAGCGAAACTTGTTGTTGTTGATCCAAATTTAAGCGGGACTGCAACAAAAGCACAGGAATGGATACCGATAAGACCATCTACTGACGGAGCTATGGCTTTGGCAATGGGCAATGTGATAATCAGTAAAAAACTTTATGATGAAGAATTTGTTAAAGAGTGGACAACGGGTTTCGAAGAATATGCTAAGTATGTTAAAAATAAAACACCTGAATGGGCTGAGAAAATAACTTCCGTTCCGGCAAAGACAATTGAACGGATTGCAATCGAGTTTGCAACTACTAAACCTGCAATAGTTGATGTATGGTCCGGGATAGGACAACACTCAAATCAGTTTTATAGCGGATGGGCAATCGGATTATTGGCTGCACTTGTCGGACAAATCGAAAAGCCGGGCACTTTGATTATCCCCGACAGGAAAGGGAATAAACATATTGAAACTTATCCTGATGATACTTCAGAGAAAACATTGAAGGAAAAGCGGATGGATTATGGTAAAGATAAATATCCATATTTCCATAAATCAGGTGTATACACTGAAATCTTCAAAAATATTGCAGAAGGGAAAGGTCCATACCAACCAAAAATAGCAATGATAATTTTTCAAAATCCATTGATGTCAGTTCCTGGAACCGAGACAGTTTCTAAAGCATTATCTAAACTTGAGTTCGTAGTAGTCAATGATATTCTTTTGTCAGAAACAGCTCAATTCGCCGATATTGTTATTCCGGGAACGACATATTTTGAAAGATACGACTTAAATACGCATTGGGTAACATGGCCCGCAGTCGGACTTAGACAGCCCGTAGTAAAACCGGTTTTTAATCAGCCGACAGAATATGAGTTTGTTTGTGAACTTGGTCGTCAGTTAGGACTTAAGGAAAAAGACGGAAAGGAATTTTTCTGGGTTGGTAAAATGTCAGGGAATCGAATTGCCAATAAAACCAAATGGTATGAAGAGTCACTTTCCAGGGAATTAAAAGAAGGTGAGCCCAAAATTACTTTAGAAGAATTAAAAAAACTACCCGGCGCAGTTTGGGTTAGTAGTAAAGGCACCGAATACGATAAATATAAAAAACCCATTCCTGAAAATAAATTAAAGGATACAATTACTGAAGGACTAATTATATACAGTGTCAAGGATGGAAAAAAAGACAGACAGATTGGATTCTTAAAAGATGGTATACCAACAAGAGGATTTTTAACTCCAACAGGAAAAATACATTTTTATGCAGAGAAACATAAAGATAAAAGAGATGCCAACGGCAAATCACTTTATCAATTATCTGTATATATTCCCCGGGCTTGGCAACCTGATGAAAAATATCCATTGTATTTAATCAATTGGGGAGAAGCATCACATACACATACAAGGACACAAAATAATGCTTATCTTGCGGAATTAAAATCAGAAAATCCACTTAGGATAAATATTGATACAGCAAAAAAATTAGGAATAAGAGATGGAGATATTGTTTGGATAGAATCTCTTTACGGTAAAGTCAAAGCCAAAACAAAAACAACTGAAGGAATGCATCCCGAAGTTGTCGGATTACAGTATGGATTCGGTCACTGGGCATTGGGCGAAATAGCGAAAGGTCGTGGTACAAGTGATGCTTCACTAAGACCCACTGCCTCCTGCCCTATTTCAGGTCAGGCATTACATAAAGAATGTTGTGTAAAGATTTATAAAATATAAGTATAAATAGATGTAGTTGCCGACCTTGGTCGGCACGGGGGTGAGTTATGTTTGGATTAGGCATGCCGGAACTTTTAGTAGTTCTTGTGATTGCGTTGCTTATTTTTGGTTCAGCAAAAATACCAGAAATAGCCAAATCACTTGGAAAGAGTATAGGTGCATTTAAGAGAGGGATTAAAGAATCAGAAGAAGAAATTAAGAAACTTGGTGAAGAAAAAAAAGAAGAAAATAAATGACACGTAGTGCTGTAGCATCATGGGCGTAGCTACTGTGTCACAACCCATGATTTGTCATTGCGAGAGCCAATTTATTGGCTCGTGGCAATCCCTTCTTCTACGAGCTATATTTTATGAGATTGCTTCACTAACGCTCGCAATGGCATTGTGACACAGCCTCGAAAACGGGAATCTATGAGGTTGTGTTATCTTCAGAGACTGGATTCGTTCCCGAGTGTCTTTATCGGGGATTAATGTATTTGGGAATGACAAAAACAAAAAAACAGTTATTGCGATACGGTCTCGTAGTGAAGTATATCCTATGGAACAAAATCTTACTCTGGTTGAACACCTGACAGAACTAAGGAAACGTATAATTGTTTGTTTAATGACAATTTTTATCTGTGGAGTATTTTGTTTTTACTACAGTGATAAAATTTTATTGGTCTTATCTAAGCAAATAGGACATCTTGTTTTCCTTAAACTTACTGAGGCGTTTTTTGTTAGATTAAAATTAGCATTTTATAGTGCTGTTTTTGTATCTCTGCCAGTTATTATTTACCAGATATGGAAATTTGTCAGTCCTGGATTTTTAAAAACAGAACGGCGATATGGTTACTTGATTATCCTATCTTCTTATTTTCTGTTTGTTGCAGGTATGTTTTTTGCTTTTTATGCGGTATTGCCTACTGGAATGAAATATTTACTTTCTTTGGGTACAGAAAATATTCAACCTATGATTTCAGTAGATTCATACCTATCTTTTGTAACTATTTTTTTGCTGGCTTTTGGAGTTATTTTTCAGTTACCGCTTGTGATTCTATTCCTTGTAAAATTAGGAGTGATTACTCCAAAGTGGTTATCCAAAAATCGTAAGTATGCAATTGTGTTAATTTTTCTTGTGTCCGGAATATTGACTCCAGGACCTGATATATTTTCACAATTTATGATGGCTATTCCTACATTGATTCTTTATGAGATAAGTATCTTACTTTCTAAATTAGTTTTTAATAACTCAAACTTTAAAAAACAGCAAAAAGAGGTTGTAAATGAATAAAAGTAGAATGTTTTTTGACTTGTCATATATGTTCGTGTTTATAGGAATATGCACTTTTACAATAATAGTAATAGATGAGCAGGTTGCATCAGCTTTATCCATAGCAACGCAATCGTCGGGTGAGCGATACGGTATATTCAACTGGCTGGACCATCGCAGTGACTATGGACAGGGACTATTTCCTGAGCCTTTTCTGGTGGATGATTCAGACTTGGAAGTCAATGAAGACCGCATTGATTGGTTACATACTGAAAAAAATAATCAACAAAGCGATACTGTTAAGGCGGAGGTGGAGAAAGGTTTCGGTCTGCTGACCGTGGAACTTGAAGTTCCGTTTGAGAGCGATACATCACAAGGTCAAACTTCGCAAGGCATCGGTAATGCTAGTTTAGGTGCGAGATATCCCGTTCATCAATTCATCTCTGATAAAGGATTTGTAGATTCGACTTTTGGCATAGCGATTGAAATAGGAACTCCGATAAACACTGATATCAGCAAAAATACCGAGTTAGTCCCCAAAATATTTAACGACTTAAAACTTGGTGATCATTTTACTCTTCAGTCCATATTTGGCTATTCAAAACTTTTCGGTGGCGGTGATGACGGCGGCTTACAGACCTTTGAATACAGCTTTGTTTTTGGATATCGGATTCCGAAAGATGAACTGGCTTTGCCCGGAGTACAACAATTCGTACCGATATTTGAATTGAAAGGAGAGACCGAGTTAAACAAGGATGACTCAGGACACAACAATCTCATCGGAAATATGGGATTTCGCTTCAATTGTAAAGACATCGGACAGGTATTGCCACGGCCAGGACTCGGATTTGTGTTTCCAATAGACAAAGGTGCCCGGATGGAAACACATTGGGGTATTGTCACGAGTTTGGTACTTGAATACTAAACTACAAAAAAGTATAAAATTACCGATGAAAACAATATTTAATAAAATTATTACAAAAAATATTATGAATTTTGATAGATGTGATGTTATTTCACAACAGATTCCATTTGTGAATAAACCTTGTTATCTCTATGTACATATACCATTTTGTAAAGTTCTATGTCCATACTGTTCGTTCCATCGCATAAGCTTTAACGAAAATGAAGCAAAACACTACTTCAAGGCGTTGAGAGCAGAGATTAGACATTACCATAAACATGGTTATATGTTTTCCGATGTATATATTGGTGGTGGAACACCTACGGTTGCACCATCAGAGTTACACGAAACGCTCATACTTCTACGTTCATTATTTCCTGACTGTAAGATATCAGTTGAAACAAATCCGGACGATTTGCACGATGATATACTTAATATACTGAAGAATGCCGGTGTTGTGAGATTGTCGGTAGGAGTCCAAAGTTTTGATGATGATTTGTTACAACAAATGGGGCGTTATGAAAAGTATGGTAGTGGTGAAAAAACAATAGCTCGTCTCAAGACAGTTCAGGGTAAGTTCCAGACACTTAATGTAGATATGATAATAAATCAGCCGAATCAGACAAAATATTCCTTGCAACGTGATATTGATATTCTCATGAATCTCAAGATTGACCAGATATCGTTTTATCCATTTATGGTGCCGGAGAGTGTAAGGACAAAAGTATTGCGTACAATGGGTGTGACGAATCAGGTGCGGCTCAGAAAATATTATGAAATTATCCTTAATAATATGGTGCCTGCATATAAGGCTAGTTCAGCTTGGTGTTTTTCACGGAACAGTTTAATGATTGATGAATATATTATCAATTGTGACGATTATATCGGCGTAGGTAGTGGAGCATTCAGTTATGTTGACGGTGTGATGTATTCTACGACTTTTTCCCTTAAACAGTATATAAGTCGCATAGAATGTGGTCTCAGCGGTATTACAAGGAAAAAAGTTCTTACATTAAAACAGCGGATGTGTTATGACTTCATAATCAAGTTCTTTGGTTTAAGTCTTGACCGTGAATATATTATGCGTAAATATGGGTTGAAGTTTTGGTTTATGATGTTTCCTGAATACATTATTATAAGGATGATGGGTGGAATACGGAACGAAGGTCGATTGTTTCGTCTGACAAAGTACGGTATGTATCTCTGGATACGAATAATGTCTGAATTTTTCAATACAGTGAATACATTTCGTGAGAAAATGCGTTTACAAATCGATTAATATTTAGACATTCAATAAAGAGAAGGATGTTCTCAAAAATCTGTTTAATCAGATATAATGAACATTATATCGGGGGGATTATGTTAAAAGCAAAAGATGTTATGACAAAAAAAGTAGTTACTATATCTAAAGATGCTACTTTGATGGATGTAATGGAATTATTGGAGTCAAAGAGAATAACAGGGATACCTGTGGTTGATACCGGTGAAAAGGTTATAGGAATAATAACAGAAAAAGATATATTGAATTTTGCATTTACATTTAGCAGCAATTTGCGTTTCATGAAAGTCGAAGAAGCAATGACAAAAAAGGTCGTCAGTTTCACATCGGATACTGATATTGATAAAATATCATCATGTTTTACAAAGAGCAATTTTAGACGGGTTCCGATTATTGATGGAGACAAACTTGTAGGTATTATCAGCCGGAGAGATATACTCCATTCACTGATGTAACAGCATAAAAGGTACCATCTTAGTAAGAGTTCAGTAAACAGTGTAGTCATGCTGAACGATAGTGAAGCATCTCGTTTTTGAGATTCTTCCCCGTCACTAAACCGTTGGCGGGTCAGAATGATACTGTTGTTGCAAACCCGCATCAAGATGCGGGGAATTCTCTGATTAAAGAGTTCAGAAAATAACTATGAACAAAGGATATTTACCTGTTTTATTTTTTATTATTATTGGAATAGGATTTGTCGTAATCGGATTGACACTTGCATATTTACTTCGTGTATTTAAATATGACGAAGTTAAAAATACCACATATGAATGCGGTATTGAACCGTTTGGTTCTTCATGGATACAGTTTAATGTTCGCTATTATGTATTTGCATTGATATTTATAATATTTGATATAGAAGCGGTATATCTTTATCCTTGGGCAGTTACGTTCAAACAACTCGGAATAACAAGTTTTTTGGAGATGTTGATATTTATAATGATACTTTTTTTAGGATTAATATATGCCTGGCGTAAAGGAGCATTAGAATGGTAAATAGTATAATTCTTGATAAAATTCCCGTAATATCGCGTAAGTTACCGTTTGGCGGGAAAATTTTACTTACTTCAACAGAATTTATTATTAACTGGTCAAGAATGTCATCTGTTTGGCCGCTTACTTTTGGATTAGCATGCTGTGCTATAGAAATGATGTCTTCATATGCCAGTAGATTTGATTTTGATAGATTTGGTGTATTTATGCGTCCTACTCCAAGGCAGGCTGATTGCATGATAGTTGCCGGGACTGTTGTGAAAAAAATGGCACCTGCTATTATAAGGTTATATCGTCAGATGCCTGAACCAAAATTTGTTATTTCTATGGGAAGTTGTGCTAATACCGGCGGACCGTTTTACAATTCGTATTCTGTCGTTAAAGGGGTAGATAAAATAATTCCGGTAGATATATATGTACCCGGTTGTCCGGTAAGACCTGAGGCATTAATGCATGCAGTAATTAAACTGCAGGAAAAAATTAAAAAAATGCATCTATAAAGCAATCCCCCTAGTTTTGTCGTAGACAAAACTGACAGGGGGATACATTTTTCGCATTCTGCAAAAAATTATGAATAAATCAGAATTATTAAATTTAATAAAAGTCAGGTTTAAATATGTAAAAGAATTTCAAAGACAAGATAATGTATATCAGGATGATATATTACACATTGATATTCCTAAAGAAAAAATATTAGAAATATGTAAATATTTTAAAGAAGATAAATCTATTTTATTTGATTATCTGTCTTTCATTACGGCAGTAGATTATAAAGAATATTTTGAACTTGTATTTTATCTTTTTTCATTCACATACGGGCATAAAATTGTGATTAAGGTTAAAGTTGAAAGAGATAAGCCTGAAGTTGATTCAATTATTCCTATTATTGCCGGTGCAAATTGGTTTGAACGTGAAATATACGATTTATTTGGCATAAAATTTAATGGACACCCTGATTTAACCAGGATTTTATTACCGGAAGATTGGGAAGGATATCCGTTGCGTAAAGATTATATTCACATTCAGGATAAATATGATTAAAAAGCTGCATACAGAAGAAATGTTTTTGAATGTCGGTCCTCAGCATCCATCCACACATGGCGTGTTGAGACTTGTTGTTACGCTTGACGGTGAAGTTTTAACTGATGTTAAAGCACATATTGGTTATTTACATCGCGGTATAGAAAAACTTGCTGAATCAAGGACATATCTTCAATGTATTGTTTTGATGGATAGATTGGACTATGTATCTTCGATGACTAATGATATGGTATTCTGTTTAGCAGTTGAAAAACTTATGAGTATTCAGGTTCCGGAAAAAGCAGAATATATGCGGGTTATAATGTTAGAATTACAGAGAATGGCATCTCATTTGATTTTTTTTGGTATCTATGGGGCAGACATAGGTGCAATTTCACCGTTTTTCTATGCCTTTCGTGAACGCGAAATGATAATTGATTTATTTGAATCTGTATGTGGTAGCCGACTTACATATAATTATATACGGATAGGCGGGGTAGCAAAAGATTTACCCGAAGGATGGATTGATAGTTGCTGGAAATTCATAAATTGGATTAAACCAAGATTCAAAGAATACAATGATTTATTGACTAATAATGTTATATTTCTTGACAGGACAAAAAACGTAGGTACAGTTTCAAAAGAAGATCTTATTGATTTTGGTGTGAGTGGTCCTATGCTGCGCGCATCAGGCGTAAAGTACGATATAAGAAAAGATGATACTTATTCTATTTATAAAAAATTTGAGTTTGATATACCGACCGGTACGAATGGCGATTGCTGGGACAGATATTATGTGCGTATGATGGAAATGGAGGAATCGGTTCGTATAATTGAACAGGCATTAAAGAGCATACCCCAGTACGGCGATTATACTACAAAAACTCCTAAAACCATACGTCCGGGAGAAACATATGTACACGTAGAATCTCCAAAAGGCGATTTAGGGATTTTTTTAGTCAGTGACGGAACAGAAAGACCTTATAGATTGAAAGTGCGAACACCTTCATTTTCTAATTTGCAGATATTAAAGAAGTTATTAGTAGGACGGAAAATAGCAGATATGGTTGCTATTTTAGGCTCAATTGATATTGTATTGGGTGAGATAGACCGATAGCTCCCCTATATGTTACGAGATTATGTCGCACTGTTATTGCGAGCCTGCCTGGCGGTAGGCAGGCGATAGCGAAGCAATCTCATAAAACGTAGTTCGTCAAAGGCGAGATTGCCATGAGCCAATAAATCGGTTCTAGCAATGACAAAAATCGTGGGTTATGACACCCGGGGAATCAAAGCGGAATACTTTGTACTTATAAGAGTTTTCTGAAAAAAGTATAATGGAAATATATAAATTATTCAGCAGAATTGATGAAATATTAAAAGTTTTAGCTACTAAATATAACATTTCTATGGTTATTTATGATATTTTTATTACATTTGTTCAGGTAATTATTGTTCTTGTATTTCTAATAGTTACGGTTCTTTTTCTTGTATGGTGGGAAAGAAAAATATCCGCACATATGCAAGTTAGGTTGGGTCCTATGCGGACCGGTGGCTGGCATGGTTGGGCACAGACGATTGCAGATGCTATAAAATTATTTTTAAAAGAAGATATCGTTCCGGAGTGCGCCGATAAATGGTTACATCTATTAGCACCTGTAATAGTTTTTATACCGGCATTTCTATGTTATGCTGTTATACCTTTTGGTGAAAATCTTTCTGTAGCAGATATAGATTTAGGAATATTGTATATATTTGCTATTTCAAGCATAACAGTAATAGGAGTGATTATAGCAGGATGGAGTTCCGGCAACAAATATAGTCTGATAGGAGGATTAAGGGCAGGAGCACAGATGATTTCATATGAAATACCGCGTATTTTATCTATAGTTCCAGTACTGATGTCGGCTGAATCGTTGAATATGAATAGGATTGTAAAACACCAGCATAATTATCACTGGTTTATTTTTTATCCGGTAGTAGGTATAATATCCTTTTTTATTTATTTAACTTCTTCAATAGCAGAGACAAACCGTGTGCCGTTTGATATACCCGAAGCAGAATCAGAACTTGTTTCAGGGTATAATACGGAATATTCCGGATTGAAGTTTGCGTTTTTTTTCCTGGCAGAATTTTTATATATGTTTTTAGCATCTTGCATTGCCACTACATTGTTTTTAGGTGGTGGAAACGGACCCATTTTACCTTCATCAATATGGTTTTTGCTAAAGACGTATTTTATTGTATTTATATTTATGTGGGTAAGATGGACTCTTCCCCGTTTAAGAGTGGATAGAATGATGGAATTTAACTGGAAATTTCTTATCCCGTTAAGTTTTGCGAATATACTTTTAGCAGGTTTTGTTCTCCTTTTCATATGAAAAGGAGAACCCCCCTGCCAGTTTTGCAGAGCAAAACTAGGGGGGTACTTGTTGAATATTCCGCTAATGAATCACGTATGTTAATCTGTTCTTATGAAAAGTTATCTTTTAACTATTTTTAACGGATTTATAAGTTTAATAAAAGGATTTAGGATTACATTAAAATACCTTTTTACACATGCTGTTACTGTCCGGTATCCGGAACAAAAATTGGTTTTACCGGATAGGTTCCGCGGAGTGCTGAGTTACGATAAATCTATATGTACCGGATGTGGTTTATGTGCACGCATTTGTCCGTCCCAATGTATAACTTTACAAACGAGAAAAGATGAAATAACCGGAAAAAGATTTGTGGAATCTTATGAGGTATTCAACGGCAGATGTAATTTTTGCGGTTTATGTGTGGAAATCTGTCCGCTAAAAATTAAAGCTATAAAACATACTAAAAATTATGAAATTGTTTTTTATAATCGGGAAGAGATGACTACAAAATGGTAGGGATAATTTTTTATTTTACGGCAGGTATAATTATTATATCGGCAATACTTGTAGTAACATTGCGTAATATTTTACATAGTGCTTTGTTCCTCATTCTATGCTTGATTGGTGTTGCAGGTATCTACATTATATTAAGGGCGGATTTTTTTGCGGCAGCGCAGATTTTAGTATACGTAGGCGGCATTATGGTCCTGATGTTATTTACAATTATGTTGACGCAAAAAGTTACAAATACAAAATTTAAGCAGACTAATGAACAATGGTTCAAGTCTATAGTAATATGTGGATTTATTTTGTGTACTATAATTTTCGCAATTCCATTCGCTAAAATATTAAAGTTAAATTCATTAATTCAAAATACAGGACAATCTTTGCCGGCGACGACAATATCTTTGGGAAAATTATTGTTCGGTGAATATGTTTTACCATTTGAAGTAATATCACTGGTTTTAATTTCAGCATTAATAGGTGCGGTTGTTTTCACAAGGGAAAATAAAAAATAATATATGGAAATTACATTAATACATTATATAGTTTTATCGGGGATACTTTTTGTTATAGGGATATTCGGTGTGCTTACACGCCGAAATATCATCGGTATCCTTATGTCTATAGAACTTATGTTCAATGCAGCAAACATAAATTTAATTGCATTCAACAAATATGTTATACCATATAAATTAACAGGTCATATTTTCGCAATATTTGTTATTACTTTGGCAGTAGCAGAAGCTGCTGTCGGACTGACATTGGTGTTGGCGGTATATCGCAATTTTGAAACAGTTTTTATAGAAAAAATCAATCTTATGAAGGGTTAGTGTTCTTATGCAACAATACTTATATCTTGTGCCGGTTATACCTTTAGTATGTGCAATAATTATGTTTTTCTTCGGGAAATATTTTCCTAAAAAAGGAGTATTTATTGGTATAACAGGAATATTCATATCATTTTTAATTTCATTAAAAACACTTATAGTTCTTATTGTAACAACATCAGGAACAGTTACTCAAGAACTATCATTGAAATGGTTTGCCGTAGGACATTATCAATTTGAGTTAGGTATTATTGTTGATGGACTATCAGTAATTATGATAACAATGGTAACATTTATAAGTTTCCTTATCCAGATATATTCAATGGGATATATGGAAGATGATTTAAGATACATGCGATTTTTTTCATATCTTTCTTTGTTTACTGCTTCAATGTTAGGTTTAGTTCTCTCAAATAACTTTATACAACTATTCATTTGTTGGGAATTGGTAGGGTTATGTTCTTATCTGTTGATAGGGTTCTGGTTTGAGAAAAAATCAGCTGCATTAGCCGGCAATAAAGCATTCATAACCACTAAAATAGGGGATTTTGGGTTCTACATAGGAATATTTTTATTATTTGCTACATTCGGCACATTTAACATTCTTCAAATTCAGCAGATGTCTCAACACCATACGATGTCCAACCTTTTAATGACTGCTATACCACTATTTCTTTTTTGCGGTGCTGTAGGTAAATCAGCCCAATTTCCTTTACATGTATGGTTACCTGACGCCATGGAAGGACCGACACCTGTTTCAGCGTTAATTCATGCAGCTACTATGGTTGCAGCAGGTGTTTATATGGTTGTCAGATGTTATTTCCTTTTTTCGTTATCAGCAACAGCGTTGAATGTGGTTTGTGTTATAGGTATCATAACAGCATTTTTAGCAGGTACAATGGCTTTAGTAACGATTGATTTAAAACGTGTTTTAGCATTTTCAACAATATCCCAGTTAGGATATATGATGTTGGCACTCGGTGTCGGCAATCCTGTTGCAGGAATGTTTCATTTAATAACACACGCATTTTTTAAGGCACTTCTGTTTTTATGTGCCGGTAGCGTAATACACGCGGTACATACAAACGATATGAATGATATGGGCAGTTTGCACGGTAAAATGAAAATTACTTCAATTACATTTCTTATTGGAAGTTTATCCATATCAGGTATATGGCCATTTGCAGGATTTTTTTCAAAAGATGAAATTCTAATTTCTATATATAACAGCGGTAATATGGGTCTGTATATAGTTGCAACGTTAGTGGCATTTTTAACGGCATTTTATATGTTCAGAGCATACTTTCTTACTTTTACAGGCGTACCCCGGAATATGGAGAAATATAAGCATTGCCATGAATCGCCTTTTAATATGTCATTTGCATTAATAGTTTTATCCGTATTTGCTGTTATATTAGGCAAAATATTAACTGTAAATAATATTTTCGGACGGTTATTGAATTATGCAGGTGATAATAATGAACAAAACAAATCTTTATTAGTGCCGGTTATTTCATCTATTGTTGCATTTTTAGGAATAGGACTTGCATATATAATGTATTATTCAAAAATACTCAAAGTGGAGAAGTTTGCAAAAGAGCTAAAAGGCATACATAAATTACTTATTAATAAATATTATTTTGATGAAATGTATCAGTTGGCGTTAATTAAACCTATGTTTTCATTAACTAAAATTCTATCAACGTTCGATTTAAAAGTTATTGATGGCGCAGTAAACGGTTTTGCCACGGGGACACGTTTAATAAGTAAAATTAAAAACACGTTTGATATATATGTAATTGATTTTCTGGTCAATTCTGTCGCAAACGCAGTAAATTTATTCGGAAAATTATTACGTAAATTGCAGACAGGATTAGTACAAAATTATCTGCTTTTTATAACGTTAGGACTGGGTATTTTATTATTAATACAATTATTTTAATGTATAGGAATTTCAATGTTTGTAGTTGCACGCCCTTGGCGTGCCTAAATTGATATGGGGGATTTCCAAATATGCTTAGTTTTATAACTTTTTTACCGTTATTAGCCGCAATGATTATACTCTTTACACCGAAAGAAAGAGAAATATTTATTCGCGTTATTGCAACTTTGTTTTCTGCGATAGTTCTTTTTCTAAGCATCTGGTTGTTATTAAATTTCAATACGAAAACTAACCAGATGCAGTTTGTAGAGCAATTCAGCTGGATACCGGCATTTAATATAAAGTATTTTATGGGTATAGACGGTCTGTCTTTACCGTTGATTATGCTTACGGGATTATTATCTTTGCTTTCCATCATTTATTCTTACAACATAAATACCCGTGTAAAAGAATATTTTTTCTTTTTACTTATTCTTGAGACAGGAATGTTAGGGGTTTTTGTATCATTGGATTTATTTTTGTTTTACATTTTCTGGGAAATAATGCTGGTTCCTATGTATTTTCTTATAGGAATATGGGGCGGACCCAGAAAAGAATACGCAGCCATAAAATTTTTCTTATACACTTTGTTTGGTAGTGTTATAATGTTACTTGCCATACTTGGGCTATATTTTTATTCTACTCCGCATACTTTTAATATTATGGAACTAATTAATCAGAACAAGGATTTTAGTTTTAAGTGTCAATCAATAATTTTTGTTGCATTATATGTAGGGTTTGCCATAAAAATACCAGCTTTTCCTTTCCACACATGGCTACCTGATGCACATGTTGAAGCACCGACGGCTATTTCTGTTATATTAGCCGGTGTTTTACTTAAAATGGGTATTTATGGTTTATTGCGTACCAGTTTCCCGATATTACCTGATGCGGCAAAATATTTTATTATTCCGTTTGCTGTTATAGGTGTAATAAATGTTGTTTATGGCGCTCTGGTTTCAATGGCGCAAAAAGATTTGAAAAAAATGATTGCTTATTCTTCAATTAGTCATATGGGTTATTGCATGCTTGGTATGGCATCCCTTAACATTATCGGTTTTAACGGTGCTGTGCTGCAGATGGTAACGCATGGTATTATAACCGGTAGCTTATTTTTACTTGTAGGAGTTCTGTACGATAGGACACATATAAGGGACATAGACGGGTTTGGCGGACTGGGAGTAAAGTTGCCGATTTATACCGGTATAATGATAACTACAAGCATGGCATCATTGGGTCTACCGGGTTTGGCAGGATTTGTAAGTGAATTTATGTGTTTTTTGGGTATGTTTATGTCCAATAAGATAATTGCTGTAATAGCTGTGACAGGCGTAGTGATAACTGCAGGTTTTTTCCTTATAATGATAAGAAAGATTTTCCTTGGACCGTTGAATACAAAATGGGAAAATCTGAAAGATATGTCCGCTCGCGAACTTATTGCTATTATACCTTTAGTAATACTTATGATTGTTATAGGTGTATATCCTAATCCGATATTGAAGCTTATGGACACAACACTAACAAGTTTAATTTATGTAATAACAAAATAACAAGTTAGTGCCGATCAAGGTCGGCAACTAAATCAACATTGTAGTGGCAGAGCTTGCTCTGCCTATATCCGATACTACAAATAATATGGAACTTATAAAACTAATTATACCGGAATTGATAATAAGTATAGCTGGATTGATAATAATGTTCTTTAGTACGCTTAATTTAAGAAATAAAGATGACATTATTCTGTTTATATCTTCTATATCGGTGGTTGGTACTATTGTATATTTATTTGCATTGCCCAGTTTGCAGCAGATAGATATGTTTACAAGCGATACTTTTTCAGTATATTTTAAAATACTAATTCTTGCTGCATCTATATTAATAATATTTCTTTCGTATGATTATTTTAAGAAAGAAAAAGAGCACAAATTATCTACAGTCGGTTTCGGGGAATATATCGCTCTCTCGTTATTTGCTGTTTCCGGTATGATGTTTCTGGTTTCATCAAATAATCTGCTGATGTTATACATATCAATGGAGCTAATAAGTATTCCATTTTATATTCTGACCGGCTATTTGCGCAAAGATTTAAAATCCAGTGAAGGTGCTATAAAATATTTTTTGATAGGAGCATTTTCATCCGCTATAATGGTGTATGGAATTTCGCTTCTTTTCGGTATTACAGGAACACTTAATTACAATGAAATCCTGAGGTTCATTACATATCCGAATTCCGTTTTTGATTCAAGGTTTATTATTTTAGCATTATTTTTTATACTTGTAGGATTCGGTTTCAAAGTTTCTTTAGTACCGTTTCATACTTGGGCGCCGGATGTTTTCGAGGGTGCACCAACACCTGTTGCAGCGTTTATATCTGTAGCACCTAAAATAGCCGGGCTGGTTGCTATAATACGTTTTTTTAATTACACAATACCGCATAGCAGTATAAATCTGAGTTTAATATTTGCTGTTTTATCAGCAGTAACTATGACAGTAGGGAATCTGATTGCGATTCAGCAGAAGAATATCAAGCGTCTTCTGGCATATTCTTCAATATCGCAGATAGGATATATGTTTATCGGTATTACTGTGGCAGATAAATTAGGTATAGAAGCGGTCATGATGTATACTCTGGCATATTTGTTTATGAATTTAGGTGTATGGACTTGTGTAATTACCATTTCTGATAATATCAAGTCGGATGAAATATCTGATTATTCAGGAATATCACAGCACTCATTAGGATTATCATTGGTATTAGCGGTTTTTCTGTTGTCTTTGACAGGCATTCCACCTTTTTCAGGTTTTATAGGAAAATTTTACTTATTCGCAAGTGCAATAAAAACAAATTATATATGGCTGGCAGTAGTCGGTGTTTTAAACAGCGTTATTTCATTGTATTACTATTTAAGGATTGTTTACTATATGTTTTTCAAAAATAGTAATCAAAAAAATATAGTAAAGCCCTCGCCTATAGTAACTTCCGTCCTGATAATCACACTCCTTTTTACAATTACAATAGGCATATTACCGCAACGATTCATTAACATAATCCAAAACATAGCGTTCAATTTGCGTTAATAACTATAGATAATAAAATTTATTAAAACTAATAAAGATTTGAAACAATGTAATTCTCGTGTATATTACGAAACCACCGTAGAATGTGATTTTTTTTATTTCTTGTAAATCCTGTAAAAAAAAGTAAAAAAACATTAGCTAGTTAATTACGGTAAAAGTTGAATTTGAAATTTTATCTGATAATTTCACATTCCAAAAGTTGCCATTATGAGGAGCAAGTGTAAGCTGTAATCGGAAAGTAACCTCCTTGGATGCAAAGTTTTCAGGAGAGTTTTCTTTGGGCACAACCGGGAAAAATCTCACAGGAGATTATTTTATCAAAATAGAAAATCTGCTTGATAAAAATTATATTGAAATACCCTTCGTCCCAATGCCGCCAAGAACCATTTCTGCCGGTGTAAAAATCGAATTCTAGAAACCTCTATAGAACTAATATAATCTAAATAATGTTGATTTTATCTATGTTTTAAATATAATATTATCAGAATGAAAATAGATAAATATCGCTATCCTTTTCCGGAAAAAGATTTTCCTTTTAGAATAAGAACGACAAATAATATTATTGATTTAAAAGGGTCATATCATGTTCATCCTTTTACTGTCGAGTTTCATTATATTCGTTCCGGCAACGGTTACTATTTTATTAAAGACCGGCGATACAGTATTAAAGAAAAATCATTATTAATTATCCACGGGCAAGATATTCACACCTATAGAAGAAAGGAAAACCAAACACATGTAGATCAGGTTACCCTATTTTTCTCTAATAGTTTATTCAAGAAATATTCTTTAATACAACCTATAGTAAAAAAAATTACTACATGTCATAACAACTTTCCGCATCAACTATTTTTTAACGAAAAAGAAGCAATTGGTTTGGAGTTAACTTTAGATACACTTCAAAAAGAGTGGAAAAACAAGAAAGTTCATTATCAGGAAGTTATAATAAATAATCTTACTACATTTTTAATACAACTGATAAGAATTATGTCTAAGAAGAAAAAAAACATCAGTTCTATTGAAGAACATAATCATATAATCGATGAAGTATTGGATTATATAGACAAACACTATAAAGAACGAGTAACTCTTTCTGGTTTATCAAAGCATGTGGGATATTCTCCCTATCATATAAGTCATTTGTTTAAGAAATTTACCGGGTTTAACTTCAAGGAATCCATAGCTAATAGAAGAGTTTTGGAGGCAAAACGTATTTTGGAGACAGACAATAGTAAAAAGATAATTTCCATTGCATACGAGGTGGGTTTTTCAAATCTAGTTGCTTTTAATCGTAATTTTAGGCGTCTTACCGATACAACCCCTTCGCTATACCGCAAGTTCGTTTTATCTATTCACAAGTAGATACTTGACTTACCTTGAGTTTTACGTTATATATGTAGTAACGTGCAAGTTATAAGTATCCATTAAAATAATTAGCACATTACACATATCTATGGTACAATACGAAAATTATACGGGAGGTAAAAGAATGAATAAAGCCATTAAGTGGTTTTTATTGTTAGCAGGATTGGCATTGACAAGCATGATAACAGCAAAGACGTTATCAGCAGCGTTAAGTTTTAAAAGGGGGGCAATACATAATTGGGGTGATTTGTCTAAGTTGAACTCTGATATTGATAAGGCAGCATACTACGGTGTAGATTCATTTTCACCCGGAATAATTCCGTCCTACATAGCCGGTGTTAAAAATGGTGAGCCGGATTATATTGGTGACGGAATCATTTATGCGCGTAAAAAAGGTATAAAAACTTATCTTTTTATGAGCATAGGTTTGTATACCAATAGTGATTGGGATGCCTTTAAAGACAGTGCTTCTGCACAGGAGCATTTCCTTTCGGACATGGAATGGGTATTGCAAAAATATCCCACTCTCGATGGTATAGAAATGGAAGAGGCGCATTACCACAAAGGCATACCGCCTGACGGTGGTGCCGAATGGCGTGCGTTCACCAATAGTTTTTTCACAAAGTGTAAAAAAATAGTTTCCAAATACAAACCTACCGACCAGCCCGATAGATTTGTGTGGTCGTTTAATTCCGCCAGTGATTCTGCATCCAACGTTTGGGGAATCGGATTGGATGTTAAATACATCAATGACAATAAATTATTCAATGCATTTGAAATCCAAAACCTCAGGACTTCTCTTGTGGAATATCAGGATAATATTAAGACATGGAAGGAAAGGCTTCCAAATCTTGAAGTGTTTTCGTGTACATATTTAAATTGGTCGTCTTTAGTTAAAGCTTGCAAGGACCAGTATCCGGATTGGGACAGTCCTACATGCTGGAATCAGGCATTTTTTGACCAGATTAAATGGGCTAATTCTGTCGGTCATTCTGTGCGAATATTTGTGCATGCCAGGCTTGCTCGTCCCGCCTCAATGTGGCCGAACGATACCACACCGGGCGACACGGCAGGTGAGAAAGTGAAATATATCTGGAGTTCATCTAACAACGGCTCAACCTCGCCAGCGGTGATAACAAATAGTCCGACCGGAGGAAAGAAAGTAAAGAAAGTAAAGAAGGAAATAGAGAAGTAGAGTACCAGTTAATTAGTTGATTAGAGAATTAGAGATTTAGACCGTAAAAGGTTGACCAACAGTGTCATTTAGGGTTTAATGGTCAAAAATTGTTGTTGAAATAAGCCTAAATATATAGTATTATCATCTAAAAAGTCTAAAGTCAAGGTACTACAAAATCAAAAGGGTTTGATAATGAACAAAGAAACATATAAACCAAAACTTATTCCGGAGCCGAGGAAGATAAGAATCAAACCGGCTAAGTTTGAATTTACTAAAGAAACAGAAATGGTTTTTGACAAATCTAATCCGGGAATAGTTTTTTCTCTGCAGCTTTTAGCAGATAGCCTAAAAGATAAAGGAATAAAAGCTAATCTATCGGATAAGTACCGGTCGGGCACTATAAATTTTTCTAATAAATTTGCAATTCTTATAGTAAATGATAACTTAAATAAAAAACCTGATTTGTCCATGTTAGAATTCAATAAACTTATTAAAGAAGAAGGATATACACTCAATATTGATAAAGACAAGATATTGTTGGTGGCGATTGATACTTCCGGTTTATTTTACGGCATACAGACGATAATTCAACTTTTAGAAGAAGAGAACAATAAATTATTTATAAAATGTTTGGAGATAGAAGATTATCCGGAACTTAAAATCCGGGGAATTCATATGAATTTATGGTCACAGATGCCTAAAGTTGACTACTTAAAAGATATTATCAAAAGAGCAGGTCATTATAAGATAAATACTATACTTTTAGAGTATGAGGATAAATTTCCGTATAAAAAACATCCGGTTATAAAGCATAATTTAGCTTTAACCGAATTGGAAATAAAAGAAATAATATCATTTGCCGGGAAATATTATATTCAGATTATACCGTTAGTCCAGTCAATTTCACATGTCTCATACATTCTTAAACATAAGGAATATGCTCTTTTACGGGAAAGAAAAGAGAATATAGTACATAGTAAGAGCCCGGTCGGGAATGATTTCCAGTTTTGTCCCTTGCATCCGGGATCTTTAGAACAATTCAAAGACATGGCTGGTGAAGTTATTGAACTGCATCCTTATAAATATTTTCATATCGGTGCGGATGAGGCATATTTCTTAGGCGAATGTGAACAATGTAAAGAATTCGTTAAAAAAGAAGGTAAATCAAAACTTTATATTGACTATATAAACAAAGTAAGCAAATTTATTAAAAGTAAAGGTAAAATACCGGTTATGTGGCATGATATGCTCAGGGATTTCCCTGAAGCAATAGATAGTTTGGATAAAGATATTTGTATAGTTTACTGGAACTATGGCACGATGAGTGACAAAATACCTTTTGTAAGCTGGGGCGGACGGGCTTTGTTCGGTGAAGAAATAGTTGACTGGGTCCCGAAAGAAATATTAAGCCTTTATAAAAAATATTGGGATGGCGGTAATTTTCCGGAAGTAAACAACGGTTATCCGTATATAAAGTTTTTTCAGGATAAAGGTTTTCGGGTTTTCGGCAGTCCTTGTTGCCATTTTGAACCTAAAAGATCTGTTCGTAATACTATCACATTTTGTAAAGAAATAGCTAAAACCAACGGACTGGGAATACTTAATACTCACTGGCCCAGTGGTTCCGGAATAGGTAATTTCGATGTCTTTGAACTTCACTGGATAAATATGCTTTGTTCTGCTGAATATAGCTGGTCACCGGACAAAAACACTAAAAAAGAATATGACAGAAAATATATTTATCAGTTCTACGGGTCTACAAAATATTTTTTAGTTGATTATATTTACGACCTCTGGACAAAAATAACATCAAAAAATGCATCAGAGATAAAAGAAAAATGCCAAAAACTGTCGGACATTTTGAAAAAAGAAAAATTTACAAAAAATAAACTTAATATAGAGTATTTTATAATGGCGGCAGATTTTAAAATATTTCTTACCGAAGCTACAGTTATACTTAACAAAATAGAAACACAAATTATACGATATATTAATACGGACAGAGCATATTTTGCAAATGTAGGTTTGTGGCGCGGTTTTACAGTATCAGATAAAAAAATAAAAGAAGATGTATTAAAAAAAGCAATCTCTGAACTAAGAATACTAAAACAAAAAACAGAAAAAATAAAACAAAAAGTTAGGGAGTCACTTAACAAAACCATAAAATCCGCAGATGTAGAAAAAATGTTGGGCGAACTATCGGTAGAAAAAAAGATAAATCAATATTTAGGGCAAATTCAACTTCACCGGGCATCCAAAGAGAGCGACCGATATCGGGATAGTATTTATTCCCAAAAGTAAAACTTAACTCTAATCTAAAAGAAGTATAAACAGGAGTAGAGCGTTATTATTAGTAATACTGTAGAAGAACAAAAGGATTATTAAACCGGGTAGAGGAGTTTAAATTTTATGAAAGCAGTTATTTTAAGTGCGGGTGAGGGTAGAAGATTACATCCATTTACCATGTTGCGACCAAAATCTGTTTTACCTCTTGCGAATAGACCTTTGATACTTTATATAGTAGAATTTTTAGCTGAATTAGGTATAAAAGATATAGGTGTGGTTACAGGATACCGGGGAGAAGAGGTTAAGAAAGTATTAAATAACGGAGGAAATCCCGGAGTAAATCTGACATATTTTGAACAAAAAAATTTAAACGGACCTCTTGACGGTATCTTGAGTGCTAAAGATTTTATAAATGAAACTACAATATTAATTTGTGCTAATTCATTTTTTCAGCCGGTAATGATAAAGGAACTGATAGAACAGCATATAAAATTAAAAGCAAAGGCTACTATTGCTGGTGGTATTATGGAAAGGCCGCTTTATCATTATAAAGTAAGCAGCGGAGAAAACAATCAGTTAAAAGAAATATTTCAGATTACTGAAGGAAAACAAATTAAAACTGAAAATATTGTGGCAGGGATAGCTGTTATAGAAAAGGAAATATTTGATTTATTTAAGTCTCACGGTGCGAACCAGACAGAAAAACAGTTGGAGTGGGAAGAAATATTTTTTTCTATTAAAGACCATGTAAAAGTACATACCAGTAAATACGAGTTTGTAAATATGGCTTATCCGTGGGAAATACACAGGTCAAACTTTTTAGCTCTTGAGTATCTTATGGAAAAAAGAAAATCCTATATTTCCAATAAAGCCAAAATCGGTTCCGGGGTTACTTTTGAAGGTAAATACATAATTGAAGATGATGTAATAGTAGAACCCGGTTGTTTTATCGAAAATTCCTGGATAGGTGAAAGGACAAAAGTTTTTGCCGGTTCTTATGTTAAAGGTGCTCTTATAGGTAAAGATTGTAAAATCGGACCTCAGTGTAAAGTCGGAGCGATTGTCGGTGACGGTTCAACAATAGGTTATAACAATCAGTATGGCGGTGTTGCCTTAGGAAAAGTCGGTTTTTCGCACCAGGGTGCGATAGTCGGTGTCTGGGGAGATAATTCCGGGGCTTCTGCTAATTGTTGTATGTGCAGTTTTAGAAATGATAATGTTACCTTGAAACTTAAAATAGACGGTAAATTAGTGGATTCCGGGTTAACTAGTTTGAGTCCGTTTATAGGAGATAATTGTTTTTTGAATCCCGGCGTAAAGGTTATGCCTGGGAAAAAAATCGGACCAAATAGCTTTGCCGGACCTAATATGGTAGTATATAGTGATATACCGCCGGATACAATGGCATTTATCAAACAGGAATTAGAATTCAGGACAACTGGAAAAAAAGAAGAGAATAAGTAAAAATGAGCAAGATAAGATGTAATGTTATAAACCTAGCACATAGGAACTTAGTTTGATTCTCCTTCACCAAATATCCCGACAAGTAAAACTTGACGGGGATAAAGAAAAGGAGAACCCCCACGTCTAGTTTTGTCTACGACAAAACTGTGCGGGGTGGCACCTTGGTACCCCGCAGCTGCGGGGAGATTCATTATACTTAAAACAAGATTTTAAAAGAATTACTGAAGAATAAAATGGAAAATAAAAGAAATAATTCTTGGTTGCGGGTAAAGTTTTGTTTTCTATTAATTTCTATTTGGACATATAGTGCTTTTTATGTCAAAATCCACGCCGTAGAATCCAATCATAAAACTGTAAAAATAACAATATCAAATTCAGTCAAACTTCCCAGGCAAGATGATGGAAGTGCTCGGGCACAAGGAGATAGGGAAGTTTTAAAAGCATTTAAAAAACATTATCCGTGGATAGAAGTTGTACAATCCGGAGGTATAGCAGTTGAGGGGCAATGGAATGTAGGTCCTCTTATGGCAATAGCCGGAGGAATTTCCCCTGATATTATTTATACTAATTTCCGCAAATCAGACAGTTATATCCAGCAGGGTTTTTTATATCCATTAGATGAATTTATCGAGCAAATGCCTAAAGAAGAACTGGCAGAACGAATTCCAACTTCCGTTAAACCGGTCGTTTACCGCGAAGGACCAAACGGAAAAAAACGCTGGTGGGGGTTCCCGTATGGTACCAGTTTTATTGTTTTACAATACCGCAAAGATTTATTCCGTGAAGCAGGACTTGATCCGGATAGACCTCCTGAAAACTGGGAAGAGATGCTTGCTTACTCACGTAAAATTACTAACCCTGATAAAGGTATTTGTGGGGTATATCTTCAGCCGGCGACGGGCGCATCTCAATTTTTTTACTCTTTCCTTTTATCTGCAGGAGCAAGGGCAGTTGAGCAAAATAAAAAAGGGGAATGGCTGGCTGCATTTAATACACCGGAAGCAGTAGAAGCGGTGTATTTTTATGCAAGGATAGCACAACAAAAGTTCGTAAAAAATGGAAAAACTATTCCCGGTACCGCAGAACTTACTTATACCGGAGTTGTGAAATGGGAACAGGGAAAATTAGCTATGCACCAGGTTTATTTTGACGATTTAAGTATGACTGATTTAAATATAAATCCCGAGTTGGTAGGTATAGCTCCGATGCCAAAAGGTCCCACAGGTTTGATGATTTCGGTACTCAATGCTCCTATTATGGGTATATTTGCAGGAGTAACCGACCCGGAGGTTCGTGATGCAGCATGGAAATTTATATATTTTTGGGGTAGTGATGAAGCAAATAGAATACGTACCCGTGTACTTATCGAAAATGGTTTCGCTTACGTTCTTAATCCCGTTAAAATTAGAAAATACGGTTATACGGAATATTTAAAATATATTCCTAAAGGTTGGGAAAAAACATATACTGATTCGGTACTTAACGGCATACCTGAACCATACGGTAAAAATTGTGATTTGATATACTCATATTTGAGCAGGCCATTAGACATCGCGATTGTAGAAGACCTTGGCAATAAACCGCCGGAAGTTGCAAAAAAACGCATAAAAGAAATTCTGGATGCTGCTGTATCTGAAGTAAATGAGAAAATGGTCGGGAAAATACCACCTAAGAAAATGGCGTTAAGAAGGAAAGTAGCTATATTTTTAGCTGCTGTTATAGTATTAACTTTCTTTTTAGCGTTCAGATACATAATGAAAGTATTTACACCGGAAGGAGCTAAAACCGGCTGGGGATTCAAAAAAAACTGGATTGCATATCTAATACTGGTTCCCGCTGTGTTTAATATGGCATTATGGCAGTATGTTCCGACAATACGCGGGGCTATTATTGCTTTTATGGATTACAGGATAATGGGAGGAAGCACGTTTGTTGGTATAGACAATTTTGCAAATGTACTTTTTGATAAGGTTTTCTGGGATGCATTGTGGCACAGCTTGTATTTTGCAACTCTTATTCTTGGATTAGGATTCATCGCACCTATAATTTTAGCAGTATTTTTACATGAAATTCCAAAAGGCAAGGTATTTTTTAGAATAGTGTTTTATCTGCCTCATGTAATAAGTGGTTTAGTGATAATATTTTTATGGAGGAGTTTCTATGACCCGTCTGCTTCCGGTTTGTTAAACAAGTTTTTATTAATGATTTCATCAGGCAAAATTCTTCCCCAAAAATGGTTGGGAAATCCAAACTTTGCAATGTTATGTGTTGTTATACCTATTGTCTGGGCGTCAATGGGTCCCGGATGTCTTATTTATCTGGCTGCATTAAAAACTATTCCCGACGACTTATACGAAGCGGCATCTATAGATGGTTCCAATACCTGGTATAAGTTCTGGAATGTGACGATTCCGACAATCAAACCGTTAATTATAATAAATTTTGTAGGCGCTTTTGTGGGAGCTTTTAAGTCGGCAGATTTTATATTGGCTATGACAGGAGGCGGACCGGCAGGAGCAACACAGGTTTTGGGATTAGAAATATTTTTCAATGCATTTTTATATCTGAAATTTGGAGTAGCCACAGCGATGGGCTGGTTATTAGGATTTATTTTATTAGGCTTTACCGTATACCAGTTAAAACGATTAACCAAAATGCAATTTAGAACAACAGAATAGAAGAAAGAGTTATAGAGTTTGTAGAGTTATAGAGTTCATAGAGTTCATGGAGTTTATAGAGTTATAGAGTTCATAGAGTTCATGGAGTTTATAGAGTTATAGAGTTCATAGAGTTAAAACCCTAAAACCCTAAAACCCTAAAACCCTATAACCTTACATCACAAGGAACACATGAGTTTATTACAAACTAAAGGGAAAAAAGATTTAGAGACTAAAATAATATTAATAATAATGTATTCCTTTTTAATAATTGGCGGGATAACAATGATATACCCGTTTCTTGTCATGATATCAGGGTCATTAAAGAGCGGAGTGGATATATATGACTACGACACAATTCCGAAATATTTTTACTCGGATGAGGCATTATATCGTAAATTTATAGAGACGAAATATAACGAATTATTAACAAATTATAATATAAACAGCAGAGATGATATTTCCGGTTTTGCGGCACTAACTTTACCTGAAAAGGTACATAAGGGAAGAGTAAAAGACTGGCAAGAATTTATAGAAAAGGTAAGCTTACCTAATACATACAGTGCACTTGGTCATGTCTGGTCATATAACAATATGATGTTGCCGGAGTTGGGAAGAAAGTACAGGGGATGGCTAAAGAAGAAAAGCGATGATTCTCTGGAAAAATATAATAATTTATACGATGCCTTTAATACATCATGGCTGACAGTAAATTATCCAAGATTAACACCGTTTTACAACCGTGGATTCAAATTAACAGACTCAAAAGCCATTGATTCAGCATTTGAATTCAAGTTAGAACAACCCAAACGTTATTATTTTTATATATCTCTGGACGGCAAGTATACCAGGGATTTTTTAAATTATAAATATGGAAGGAAGATAGAGGATTATAATAAATTACATGGAACTAAATATATAAGTTATGATGAATTTATTTTAACCGGGAAGATTCCTAAAAACGAAAGTGAAAGAAAGGATTGGGTGCAGTTTGTTCATGAGGAATTAAACTTACAATTTATAAAGGTGAGTCCGCAAGCAAAAGGCATATATGAAGAATTTTTAAAGAAAAAATATGAAGGAAAAATAACTTTTCTGAATAAGAGTTATAAAACAGATTATAGAAGTTTTGAAGAAATTCAATATCCGGAAGATGTCCTGCATGTCGGGAGCAGGCTGGTTGACTGGGATTTATTTGTAAAACAGGTGTCTCCGGAATTTATAAGTTTAACAGGACCGGAATTCATGTGGCAGGATTTTTTAAGAGCAAAATATAATAATCTGGAATCATTAAATCAGGCACATGAATCAAATTACACATCATTTGAAAAAGTATCAATGCCGACAAAAGATATTGATTATAATGATATGAAAACCCATTCCAGGCAGCTGCGGTGGGAATTTGCAACGCGTAATTACGTTCATGTATTCCAGTATCTGCTTTTACACGGGCGAGGGATATGGAATACATTTGTATTCTGCGGTCTGACAATACTGGTAACATTAATAGTAAATCCCATAGCAGCATATTCAATGAGCAGATTTAATCTGGCTTCTACATACAAGATATTATTATTTTTATTAGCGACAATGGCATTCCCGCCTATGGTAACAGCTATCCCTAACTTCCTGCTGCTGAAAGAGTTAGGATTACTAAATACATTTTGGGCGTTAATCCTGCCCGGTATGGTAAATGGATATACTATATTCTTACTGAAAGGATTTTTCGATAGTATACCCAAAGAATTATATGAATCAGCGATGTTAGACGGTGCAAGTGAATGGGTAATGTTCTGGGACATAACAATGTATTTATCAAAACCGATATTGGCTGTAATATCACTGGGAGCATTTAATGCGGCATACGGAGCTTTTATGTTTGCACTTATAGTATGTCAGGATGAGAAGATGTGGACTTTAATGGTATGGTTGTATCAACTACAGCAGCAAAGTCATCAATCGGTAATATTTGCCGCTCTTATTATAGCCGCTATACCAACCTTTACAATA